>JAACFE010000002.1 GCA_009937525.1 Gammaproteobacteria bacterium | reverse complement strand
GAAGAAAGGATCGGCTAGCCGATCCAACAGCTGCTTTGCGAGCGCATCGGTCTGTTTCCTGCCGTGCTGGTCCGGGCCGAGGCCGTCGAGGATGACGGCGAACTCGTCGCCTGCCAGTCTGCCGATGATTGTCTCGTCAGGTAAAGCAGCGCTCAAGCGCTCTGCAACGGTCTCCAGCGTCGTGTCGCCCGCGAGGTGCCCGAATGTATCGTTGATATCCTTGAATGCATCGATATCGATGTAGAACAGGCACAGGGGATTGGTGCTGCGGCGCGCTCGCGCAATGCAGCGTTGCAGGAGATGCTGAAACTGCATGCGATTCGGAATCTTGGTCAGCGCATCGATACGCGCGAGATAGCGGATGCGTTTTTCAGCGCGGCGGCGTTCGGTTATGTTTTGTGCCGCGTAGATTCTGTCGCCGGATTCGGCTTCCTTGCCGCCGAGAAAAGAGCAGGTGTAGGAAACCGGGATAGACTCGCCGAACTTGCTTTCGAAGAATGCTTCGCGCGGTACGCCCGAGGGCTTCCGGTCGACGAGCGTGCCACTCTTTCGCGTATTGACGACGAAGTCGATCGTCGTGCCCACAAGTTCCTGTTCGTCATAGCCGAGCAGCTGCGATGTGGCCCTGTTGACTCGCTTTATCGTGCCGTCGCTCGCCGTGACGATGATGGCATCGTTCATGCTTGTCAGGATGCTGTCGACGTAGTCGCGAGAGATGGTTGTGGCTTTCAGTTTGTCGCGCATGTCATTGAAGACGGCGGCGAGTTCGCCGAGCTCGCCAGGTCGAACGCGCAGTGGATCACCGAAATCGGCATCGCGCAGCTTTTCGGCCTCGCGCTTGAGTTCCCGGATTCGCTTGGTCTGGTTGTGAGCGATTATCCAGACGGCAACTCCCGAGAACAGCAGGATCAGGGCGGAGAATATTTCCACCCACACGAAGCTCACGGGCAGGATGCTATCCGCGCTTTGCGCCAGGGACGCGGCCGGGAAGGTCGCCACGGCGAGCACCGGCGAAACACCGAAAACGGATCGTGCCAGCGCGGCTATCCGGGATTTGTTGCAGCCGGTCATCATCCTGACTTCTATGGTGATGCGGAATGCCGAGCACAGGCAACGCCGGGCGCCGCACACACCTGTTGTAATTTTGTAACGAGTTTAGCACCCGTGTGATGCAGACGCCGGGATTTTGCGGGACTGAAGGTTACCAAGGAAACCATCGTCCGGAATGACGGGTTCAGCCCTCAGGTTGCCGCTTTTCAATGAATTCCATCGGCTTCGACTGGCCCGTCGTCTTCATCATCCCTTCGACGACAGCGCCTTCGGCCACGGCGATGGCTTCAGCCGAGACGGTCCCGGTGATTCTCGCTGTATCGGTGATCTCCACGTTGCCGGATGCGTAGATGTCGCCTTCGACGTGGCCGGAGACGATGACGTTACCGGCGCGGATCGTACCCTTCCACAAACCGCTCTTCGCCAGCATCAAATTACTGTCGATCTCGCAGTCACCTTCCACTTCGCCATTCACCTGGAAGTCGCAGTCGCCGGTGATCACACCGGTAATCCTGCAGCCCTCGCTGACCAGGGTGGCTGTGCCGGAGGAACGATCGCGTATACGTCGACGACGGGTCTCATTCATGCGCTTGGAACTCCGAAGTAAGCGGCGGGTAACAGCGCGCATGTTACCTGCAGTTACAGAGGATTGTCAGCGGTCCGGGATTATTGTTTAACGATTGCGCGCTACTTTTCGAGATAGCCGTAGCCGATGGTCTCGATTTCCACCAGCACGTTGCCTTCGAAGATCAGGCGGCGCATGAGTTTGCGCGGCCCGAAATTGTAGACGAACTCGGTGACGATCACCTCCGTCGCGAAATGCCCGACGCCCGGCATGCGGTAGTAAATATGGCCGGGGTTGCGCAAGCGGAAGCGATAGTCGTAGGCGCGAATGGCATGCCCCAGGTGCCTGACGGATGTCGGCTCGCCGCAGGCCGCAATCACCTGCTGCTCGTGCATGCCATCACGCACCAGTTTGCTGCCGCAGCGGAATGCCAGCGCGGGATCCGCGAAAAACACCAGTACTGCGGCCAGCAATGTGGTCGCGACCGATCTGGGCGTAACCAGCTTCATAATCACGATTTTAGTCCATTCGCGGCACACATGCCGACGCGCTCCTGAGTCGGACCGGACGAAAGCCTGCGTGTTCACCGGTCACCGCCGGCGGATACAGCGTGCAAGAGACGCTTGTGGTAAAACGCTCGTTATGAATCAGGTATTTGAGCAGCGCCTCGGTGCCCTGCAGGCTCGCAGCGACGCATCTTTCGCCGGTGGGCTGAGAGGCGTAGAGAAAGAGGCCCTGCGCGTCACTGCCGACGGTTACCTCGCACAGACGCCACATCCCGCTGGCCTGGGTTCCGCGCTGACCAACCGCTACATAACAACCGATTTTTCCGAGGCATTGCTTGAATTCGTTACGCCGGCGCTGGGAAGTACGTGGGAGACGCTGCAGGTCGTCTGTGACATACACCAGTTTGCTTACCAACAACTGGGGGACGAGCTCCTCTGGTGTGCGAGCATGCCGTGCCGCATCCCTGCCGAAGCAGACATACCGCTGGCAAGATACGGTGACTCGAATGTCGGCCGCATGAAGACGGTTTACCGCCGTGGGCTTGGTCATCGCTATGGCCGCAACATGCAGACGATCTCCGGAGTGCACTTCAATTACTCGCTACCGGAGACTTTCTGGCCGATCTATCAAGAGATTCTCGGTGACGACGCGGTCGACATCGACTTTCGGTCCACCCACTACCTCGGCCTGGTCCGGAACTTCCGACGTTACGGATGGATAGTCCTTTACCTGTTCGGCGCCTCGCCGGCTTTGTGCAAGTCTTTCGGGGGCGGCAGGACATTGTCGATGCCCGAACTCAATGCGGACACCTACTACGAACCGTTCGGAACGTCTCTGCGCATGAGTGACCTGGGCTACAACAACCAGACGCAGGCCAGCATTTCGATTTCCCTGAACCGACTGGACGAGTATATCCGCGACCTCGGCGATGCGATTCGAACGCCGGAACCCGCCTACGAAAAAATCGGCATCATCAGGGATGGGGAGTATCAGCAGCTCAGCACCAACAAGCTACAGATCGAGAACGAGTATTACAGTCCGATCCGACCGAAGCGCGTCGCCCGGTCTGGTGAGCGGCCGACCGCAGCGCTCAGGCGCGGCGGCATCGAATATGTCGAGATTCGTTCCCTGGACATCAATGTCGCCGATCCCGCGGGCGTCAATCAGAATACGATGCGCTTCATCGAGGCGTTTCTCATCTACTGCCTGCTCGACGAGAGCCCCCCTTTCGACGCCGCGTCCTACGAGGAGACGCTGCAAAACCAGTCACTTACAGCGAAACGCGGCAGGGAGCCGGGTCTGGCGCTTCAGCGCAATGGCAAACCGGTCGGTCTGCTCGACTGGGCCGGGGAAATCGTCGACAAAGTCGCGGCCGTTGCAGAGCTCATCGACCGTCACGAGGACGACGGCAGCTACCGGGATGCGACGACATTCGTGGCGTCGCAGGTCGCGGAACCGGACAGCACGCCGTCGGCGAGGTTGCTGCAGGAGCTCCACGATTCGGACTGCAGCTTTTTCGAATTCGCGCTGGACGCTGCGCGTCGACACAAGGCCTACTTCTCGTCGATAGCTCCGATGCCGCCGCAACGGGCGCAGCAGATTGCGAGGGAAGCGCGCGAGTCGGTTCAAAGGCAGCGCGACATAGAGGCCGCCGACGAGATCAGCTTCGAGGAATACCTGGCGCGTTATTTCGCCTCCGATTGACTCAGAAAGGAATGTCCTCACCGTCGCGCCAGGCCGCTTTGCGATGCAGCGCCTGCAGCCGCCTGGTCAGGTCCCCGGGGGCCCCGTTTCCGATCACGCGTCCGTCCGCCTCGAGGACGGGTGTCAACTCCCCCATGGTTCCGCTCGTGAATACCTCGTCAGCCGTGTAAAGCTCGGTCAGGGACAGGTTGCGTTCGGCGGCAGGAATGCCGTTTTCGCCGCAGATATCGAGCACCATTTGCCGGGTTAGCCCGGGCAGACAGGCGTCGGCGAAGGGCGTGCAGACCGTTCCGCTTCTCACCATGAACAGGTTGGTGTCGTTGGTTTCCGACACGAAACCGTTCAGGTCGAGCATGATCGCGCTGTCGACGCCGGCCACGTTGGCCTCGATCGAGGCGAGTATGTTGTTGAGCAGGTTATTGTGATGGATCTTGGAATCGAGGCAGGAGGGCGTGTTGCGGCGCGTGGATGCCGTAACGACGCGAATCCCCTCGTCGGAGTAAACCGGAGGCTTCCACTCGGCGAGAACGATCAACGAGCAGCCGGACTGGTTCAGCTTCGGATTCATGCCCGAGGTTATCTTCTCGCCACGCGTCAGCGTCAGGCGGACGTGCGCCCCGTCACGCATGTCATTGGCTTTGAGCGTCTCGAAAACGGCCTCGCGAATCTCCTGCGAGGACGGCACGGCGGCAAAGGCGAGTGCCTTGGCCGAGTTCTGCAGGCGCGCGAGGTGGGCGGAGAACGCGGCAATTCGGCCGTCGTATACGCGCAGACCTTCCCACACCGCGTCACCACCCTGCACGACGCTATCGAAGACCGACACACGGGCTTCGGCGCGAGACCTCAGTTCGCCGTTGACGTAGATGTGGATGTCCTGGTTTCGTGGATCGACGGTTGTCAACTCGTAGCTCCTTTCTCTTGTGCTCGGATTGCGTGCTCGAAAAGTTTCTCATACCAGGGCTCGCATTCGTCGAGCAGCGGCCTTAGCCAATCCGGGAATTCCGTCTTCGCCCGATACGGCGCGAAGCCGGTGCTGCGATGCACCGCGTCGTACCAGTGAGGTGCCCAGACGCCGTCCTCCGGTCGGGGACCGGCTTCCCAGCTCAGCATGGCCGGCGTGAACGGCAGGCCGATGTGTTCACACAGCGTGCTCAGGACGTGATGCGGGCTGGTCAGCAATTCCCTCGAATCCAGGATGGCTGGCGCCTGACCCGCAGCTACGAGGTCAGAGAACAATTCCCACTGCCTGCGCAGGCCGGTATCGGCCAGGCAGGGCTCCGGCAGCTGGATCGAGAGCGACGGCAGCATATCCCGCGGGTCTCGTATGAGAAAGACATTACAGGTTTCGTGCAGGAAGCCGAGGTCCAGTCCGACGAGGTGATGTGCCATGTGTTTGATGAACAGCCGCGGCTCCGGGTTTTCCGCCTGTCGTCGAAGCAATTCACGCATGACGGTGTTTCCGTCGCAATTCATCGCCGCGATGACTTCCTCGCGGCCAGGGTGCTCGGCGCCTGTCACCCGCAGGTAGTGGCCATATAGCGGCTCGTCGATCACGGCGACGTTCTCGTTCTGCGCGAAGCTGTACATCAGCGCGGTCGATACATTTCGTGGTCCTGACCACAGGCATATGGCAGCTGTCATGGTGTCGCTCTGGCGGCTTTCCGGATCCGGCGGTTGCAGTTTACTGGCATCGCGCGTGGGGCGAAATCGTCCGGAATTACCGGCAAACGCCGCGGCACGCCCGCCACCGGGCCCGCTTCATTGTGCGCTCCGTCACAATTTCGCCCGGCGACGTTGTGACGGCTATGCCGATTTAACTAAACTCAGGGTCTTCGTCGTGGCTTGCGATGGGCTTGGTGCATGATAAAGACCCTCATTCTCGGATTTCTGGTAGGCCTTGTCGCCACTGTGGCGGCGGCCTATTACGTCCCCGTTGTCGATCAGCATCGCGAGTCTTCGTTTATCTCGGTTTCGCCCAATGGCGGAAATACGGAGTCGTTTCGCATCAGTATCCCCGCGGACCGGATCATGATCGGCGCTCCCCGGCAGGCCGAACCGTTGCCGCTGGGCCTGCAATGGCCCGCGGACGAGAGTTTCGACGGCGTGCGCGTGGAGCTCTTCAAGTTGAGGAATAAGCAGGACACCGTCGTCGGTGTGGCAAGCCGCATGGTGGCGGACAGCGAAAGTATCGAGGACAGCATCGAGTGGGTGCTGCACATTCCCGCCAGGGGCACGTTCTACGCGGTAATGCCGGCGCAGCCGGGGGATGGAGTTCGTCGGGTCGGGAAGCTGCGTGCGGGTACCAGGGAGTTCCGGCCCATGCAGGGTGAACTCAGCGAGCGCTGGGTGCCCAACACGTATGACGACGAGGTCGACGCCCCCGACGGCCACATCGAACTCGTAACCTCGTTCACGGGGACTTTCTCGGACGACGTGACGGATAGCGCGATGACGGAGGGTGTATTGTGATCAAGTACGTCACAGGGCTGCTGCTCGGGATCGTGCTGGGTGTCCTGGCGGCTGCTGCGCTGTTGTACTTCAACCCGCTGGCGGCTCGCAATCCGCTGTCGCCGCTGTCAGTAAGCAACAACAATATCCTGAGCCTCGGTTATTCTGCCGTTCCCACCGATTCGATCGTCTTTACGAACAACGGTGAGTCGCGCGTTCAGCCGCACCCCGAAAAGGTCCGCGAGTTGTGGGAGGCTCCGCTGAGACGGACTGAAGTACTCGTGACCACGCTGAGAGACAGCCGCAACAACCTGGCCGGGATCGGGATCAAATATTCATCGGACTCCGAAGATACCCGGATCATCAATGGCGAGGCGCTCGTCGACAGCGCGTGGCACATCCACCTGGTCGAGCGCGGCAGCCTGTTCGTGGAGCAAACGGAAAACTACTGGAATTTCCTCCGCAAGATCGTCCTGCCTGCATACTGGAGTACGGCGAATCACTGGAAAGGCGTCTGGAACGGCAACATGACCGTGGGCCCCGGCGCCCTCGGTACAGCAGCGGTTACCGGCGGCACCGGCGAATTCGCGGGCCTCGAGTCCGAGGCCGTGGAAGCGCTGAAAGCCAGTGCTTACTCCGTCGCGCAGGGACCGGTAGCCGTGGAAGGGCATCTGACTATCGACATCACCGGAAATGTCGGGATGACGGCCTCCGACCGCGTCGATCGCTGAAGCCAACGCCTAGCCCAGGTCTTTCAACGCCACGCCGGAATCGGCGAGTCGCTCGGCAGCGATCCGTCGCCTGGCCGCAATCAGGTCCTTCGATTGCACGAAATCCCGCGGCGCATTGACCGCGTCGCAGGCGATCAGCACGCCGTCCCGCAGATAAAGACAGGAAAACGACCGCCTCTCCGGTTCGCCGCGAACCACGACCTCGTCGTAGCCTGCTGACAGTCCGGCGATCTGCAGCTTGAGATCGTACTGGTCCGACCAGAACCACGGCACCTGCGAGTACTCGACGTCCTCGCCGCAGATATTGGCGGCCGCGGTCTTCGCCTGCTCGAGCGCGTTGTGAACCGATTCCAGCCGGATGCGCCGGCCGTAAATATCGTTGGGATGCGATGTGCAATCGCCCACCGCGAAAATATCGTCGTCCGCGGTGCGGCAATGCGCGTCCACGACGATACCGTTATCCACCTCCAGGCCTGCGGATGCCGCGAGTTCGGTATTCGGCACGATGCCGACGCCTGCGACCACGAGATCCGCCGGCAGCGCATGGCCGCCGCTCGTCCTGACCGCCTCGACCCGCGTATCGCCTTCAAACGCCTCGAGCGCGGTCGACAGCAGGAAACGGACGCCATGGGCTTCGTGCTCTGCCCTGAAAAAATCGGATACGACGGGCGACACGACGCGGCTCATCACCCTGTCCGCCATTTCGACCACGGACACGCCGTGTCCGAGTTCCCGGATCACGGCAGCGACTTCGAGGCCGATATAGCCTGCACCGACGATGACGACATTGCGGGCCGCGTCGAGATTCGAGCGAATTCGGGAAACGTCGTCGATGCTGCGCAGGTAATGTATACCTTCGATGTCGCTCCCCGGGACCCCGACGCGCCTGACGCGTGACCCCGTTGCAAGAACCAGCGTGTCGTAGGCGATGCGCTCCCCGGCCGCTGTGACCACGAATTGCTGCCCGCGATCCACCGCGGTGATACGAGTCTCCAGGCGGACGTCGATGTTCGGGGCAGCATAGAAGTCCGGGGGCTTGAAGTAGAGCCGCTCGGCCGCAAGCTCCCCGGCCAGGAATTTTTTCGATAGCGGCGGGCGTTGGTAGGGCAGCCAGGCTTCGTCGCCGACGAGTACGATATTGCCCTCGAAGCCCTTTTGCCTGAGCGAGGCCACGACCTGTCCGGCGGCATGACCCGCTCCCGCAATTACGAGTTGGTGTGTCAGGAGCCCCTTCCTCTATCGGCGTGTCAGACGGGCTGCAACGGCCAGAAGAAGGGCAACAATATCATCACCGCGATGAATACGACGATGGTCAACGGTACGCCGACCTTGAGGTAGTCCACGAATCGATACCCGCCCGGACCCATTACCAGGATATTGGCGGGATGCGATATGGGGCTCGTGAAGCTCGCGGAAGCGGCCATTGCGATCGCCATCATGGCCGTCTCGGGCGCGTAGCCCATGTCGGACATGGCAGACAGGACGATCGGCGACATCAATACGACCAGAGCTGCGGTCGGAATGATCATCGTCGCCATCGCGGTGACGATGTAGAGTCCCATGATGACCGGCCAGGGTCCGGCATCACCGAGTAAGGTCATGACCTGGTCGGCGATGTAGGTTGCGGCGCCGGTCGATTGCATGGCCGTGCCGAGCGGCAGCATGCCGGCGATCAGGAAGATCGCGCGCCAATCGATTGCCCGGTAGGCCTGTTCCATACTGAGGCAGCCGGACAGCACCATCATCGAGCCGCCGACGACGGCCGCGATCGAGATCGGCGCGTAGCCGAGCAGTACGCTGACGACGACGCCGAGCATGATGGCAGCAGCAACCGGTGCGCGGCGCGTGTCCGGCGGCTTGCGTCCAAGCGGTGTCAGAACCAGGAAGTCCGAATCGGAATCGAGCAGCTGAAGGCGGTCGCGTGGGCCCAGCAGCAGCAGTGCGTCGCCAATTTGCAGACGCTCGTCAGCCAGGTCCGCGCCGACAGTCTCACCTTCTCTCCAGATTCCCGCCAGCTCGATACCGTAGCGCTCGCGGAAATTGAGTTCACCGACGGTAAGCCCCGCGAGACTGCTGCGCGGGTCCAGCGTCGCGTCCATGAGTGTAAGACGCTCCGAGTCGAAGGCACCCAGGTTGGCCGGCACGCCGGTGTCGATTTCCAGGTCCTGCAAGCCACGCAGTACGTCCAGGTCGGCAGGCTGGCCCTCGATCAGCAACAGGTCGCCACCCTCGAGCACGTCTTCACCCCTGGGCATCACGTGCAATTTGCCTTCTCGAAACGTCGCCAGTACGCGGAAGTCGAAGACGTCCGCGAGCCGGCTCTTGCCCAGCGTCGTGCCCGCGAGGTCACTGCTCTTGGGGATGCGCACGACGAACAGACGCTCGTCCGTGTGGTACTGCTCCGTGAGGCGCTCGTAACTCAGCAATTCGACGTCGGCAAAGTCGGTGTACTTCTCGAGGCTCTCGATTGCCTCGCGCTCGCCCTGCACCAGTACCCGATCGCCTGCTCGTAGCGGAACGTAAGAGAGATTCGTCATGCGGTAGCCGCTTTTCCGCAGCAGTCCGACGACGGCGACATCGAACCGGCTGCGGAATCCGGCATGCCGTACGAGGTCGCCGATCAGCGGTGACCCATCGGTGATAGTGACTTCCGCGTAGGCGACTTTCGCAGCGACCATCGACTTCAGCACCGGTGCCTCGCGCTCGATGACGAGGTCACTCAGGCGGCGTAGTTCGCGAAACTGATCGACGCGGCCCTGCACCAGGATGCCGTCGCCGCCGCGTAGCACGGTCTGTCGGCTGGGCAGGGTGTCGCTGCGACCGTCCCGGATCAGCGCCAGTATGATCAGGCCGGTCGATGTGCCAATGCGACTGTCGGACAGCGTCTTGCCGACCAGGATGGAATCGCGCGGGACCCGCAACAGGAAAGTTCGTTCATGCAGTTTGTAACGCGTGCGGAGGCTGCGCTGGCTGACATGCTTGTCACGCGCGCCCCTCTTCTTGGGCAGCAACATACGGCCGAATAACGCTACGAACAAGACGCCGCTGATCATGATGGCGCTGCCCATCGGGGTGAAATCGAACAGTCCGAACGGCTCGTAGCCGCCCAGCGCGAGCGATTCGCTGATGAGCAGGTTAGGGGGGGTGCCGATCAGCGTCATCAGGCCGCCTAGCAGCGTCGAATACGCCAGCGGCATGAGCAGCCGGGACGCCGGAATGCGCGTCCTGCGCGCAACGTCGACGACGACAGGCAGCATCAGGGCGGCGACGCCGATGTTGTTCATGAAGGCGGACAGCACGGCGCCCGTTACCATGATGACGAAAATCATCGCCACCTCGCGACGACCGGCCACGCGCATGACCTGCCTGCCGATGATGTCGGCGATGCCCGTGCGCGTCAGGCCCTCGCTGAGGATGAACATGGCCCATACGGTGATCACGGCACTGTTGCTGAAGCCGGCGAAAGCGCCTTCCGCATCCACCAGGCCGGTGATTGCCAGCGTGCAGAGCACCAGCAACGCAACGAGATCCATGCGAATGACTTCGCTGACAAAAAGAACCAGCGATATGCCGAGAATGACCAGAACTATGAAGATCTCGACCGTCATCCGAATTGTTCGACAGGTAATCCGTTGCCCTTGGTGGCCCGATAATGCCACGATGCATTAGCAATGTCTGATATTTCAACATACATGGCGCGTATTCCCGTCCGCGGCAATTCGCATCGCGTTCGCGATGTCGATTACTACATCAACGAGTGGGGCGACCCAAAAGATCCATTGATCGTATTCCTGCACGGCTGGGGCGATACGGGAGCAACCTTCCAGTTCGTCGTCGACGCACTGGCAGGACGCTGGCACGTGATCGCTCCCGACTGGCGCGGATTCGGACGGACGCAATCACGTGCTCTCGGTTACTGGTTCCCGGACTACCTTGCCGACCTCGACGTGCTGCTGTCGAAATACAGCCCGTCGGCACCGGTCCGGCTCGTCGGTCACAGCATGGGCGGCAATATCGCCGGCTTGTATGCCGGCTCGATGCCGGAGCGTGTGCGTGCCTTCGTCAACGTTGAAGGATTCGGCCTCCCCGATACGCGCCCCGAGGAGGCGCCGGCCCGCTACCGCGAATGGCTGCAACGATCACGCGAGGTGCCCGGGTTCACCCGTTTCGGCAGCATGGAGGCGCTGTCCCGGCACATTGCAGGCCGCAGTCCGGGGGTGTCCGCTGCGCGGGCGCGATTCGTTGCCGAGGCATGGGCGTTCGATGGGCCTGATGGCCCGACACTGCGCGCGGATCCGGCCCACAAGCTGCCGAATGCGGTGCTCTACCGGCGCGCGGAAGCCGAGGCGTGCTGGCGCAAGGTCACGGCACCCGTACTCCTCGTGGCCGGCGCGGACAGCCACGTTCTGGAGGCTGTCGGCGGACGTCCGGACGATGGCGTTTTGAGGCTCCCGTTCCCGGATAGCCGTACCAGGATCATCGAGGGAAGTGGACACATGGTGCATTTCGAGGCGCCGGAAGCGCTCGCCGGGGCAATCGAAGACTTCCTGCTCCCCGATCCGTAGGCCGTTGTTGTAAATATAACCAGTACTGTATAAAAATACAGATTTTGGGGAGAACCCGGTGAGGGTGAGCAGCAGCCGGCCCGAGTACCTCGATGCGCTGAATCCGGCGCAGCGCCTGGCGGCGACCTTCGGCGAGTGCCGGGACGGCGAAACGTTCGCAGCCGGGCCGCTGCTGGTCATCGCGGGAGCGGGTACGGGCAAGACCATGACGCTGGCGCATCGTGTCGCTCACCTGGTTGTCGAGGGCGTCGACACCCGGCGAATTCTGTTGCTGACGTTCACGCGCCGCGCTGCGCTGGAGATGACGCGCCGCGTCGAGTCGATCCTGCGACAGGCTCTGGCCGACCGCACAAACGGCGCGTTGCCGGCGGGCGTCCTGCCGTGGTCCGGCACGTTCCACTCGGTCGGCAACCGACTGCTGCGCCGGTTTGCCCGCAATCTCGGTCTGGATCCGGGATTTTCGGTTCTGGACCGCGGTGATGCGGCCGACCTGATGGATGTGGTGCGACACGAGCTCGAACTGTCGAAGAAATCACGCCGGTTCCCCAGGAAAGACACCTGCCTTGCCATTTACTCACGTTGCGTCAATGCGCAGGAGCCGCTGCAGGACACGCTGCAGTTCGCCTACCCGTGGTGTGCCGACTGGGAGGATGAGCTGCGTTCGCTCTTCCAGCACTACGTCGTGCGCAAGCAGGAAACCCAGGCGCTCGATTACGACGACCTGCTGCTGTACTGGAGTCATCTTGTCGGTGACGAGGAATTTGCCGGGGAAATCGGCTCCTGGTTCGACCACATGCTCGTTGACGAATACCAGGACACGAATCGCCTGCAGGCGACGATACTGGCTGCTTTGAAACCGGACGGCAGGGGGCTGACGGTCGTCGGCGACGACGCGCAATCCATCTATTCGTTCAGGGCTGCCGACGTCGAGAATATCCTCGGCTTCCCGTCGCAGTATTCGCCGCCCGCCCGAGTCGTCACGTTGGAGCAGAACTACCGGTCGACGCAGGCAATCCTTGATAGCGCCAATTGCCTGATCGCGGATTGTGAGCATCAGTACCAGAAGAGCCTGCAGTCGCAGACATCACAGGGAGGCAAACCCCGTTACGTTACGGTTGAAGACGGTGACGCCGAGGCCGAATTCGTCGTCGAGTCGATCCTCGCTGCTCGCGAGGAGGGCATGGAACTCAAGCGTCAGGCCGTGCTGTTCAGGGGGTCGCATCACAGCGACCGCCTGGAGATCGAGCTGGTCCGGCGCAACATTCCCTACGTCAAGTACGGCGGGCTTAAGTTTCTCGAGGCCGCACACGTGAAAGACGTGCTGGCGATACTGAAGTGGGCTGAAAATCCGAAGAACGAGGTCGCCGCGTTCCGGGTGCTGAAGCTTCTGCCGGGCATCGGGCCGAGCAACGCCCATCGATGCTTCCGGCACCTGGCGACGGCCGACTTTCGCATCGACTCGCTGCGATCGTACCGGGCACCAGTGGCGGCGCGGCCGGAGTGGAACGCATTTTGTGATTTGCTCGAGACCCTCGGCGCGGCTGAACTGGACGACCCTGGCTGGCACGGGCAGCTCGGGGCCGTCAGGCGCTGGTACGGGCCACAGCTCGAGCGGCTCTACGACGGTGTCGAAACGCGTGAAGCGGATATCGAACAACTCGAACAGATTTCCGGCCGTTATCCGACACGGGAGCGCTTTCTGACCGAACTGACCCTGGATCCGCCCAGCGCCGCGGGCGACCTGGCAGGGGATCCGCTGCTGGACGAGGACTACCTGGTGCTCTCGACGGTTCACTCCGCGAAGGGGCAGGAATGGGACGCCGTCTATGTGCTCAACGTAACCGACGGCAACTTCCCGTCGGAGTTCGCAACCGGTAAACCAAAACTGATCGAAGAGGAGCGGCGGCTCCTGTACGTCGCAATGACGAGAGCGAAACAATCGCTAACGCTGATCGCGCCCTTGAGGTTTCACGTTACGCAGCAGGCTCGCGACGGCGACCGGCACGTCTATGGTGCACGCAGCCGCTTCATCACGGAAAACCTGCTCGGCACCTTCGAACAGTGCTGGCGCGGGCGTCCTGATGCGACGTCCCGGGATGCGGGCGCCATTTCCGGAAAGCAGCTCGATGTCGCGGCAAGAATGCGGGAAATGTGGAGCTGAAGCCGCAAAAAAAAGCGGTGGCAAACGCCACCGCCAGTCAGTACGAAACAAACAGCATAAGGGATTTTGAGTTTGTTACGTCAACCTTTCCTGGTGCTGACATCCACCGTCTTCAATGGTGCATCGTCATTCATGGACGCTTCCATGCGCAGGCGGTGTTGCTCACCGCAGACCGCAGCCGCCGCCAGTACGAGCGCAAATACGGTCACTATTGCTGTCTTGGCTTTCATGAGACACCTGAATCTCGCCTTTCCTGTTATTGAGATGCACGGCGGCGGCTAAAAGTTGCAAACTTTTTGGAATATGTCTACTCACCGGGGAGATGCCCGGACCCGGTGCATGCAGAGGTCAGGCGAGAAAGATCCGGTAGGCCGGATTGTCGCTTTCCTCCCAGTGTGCATAGCCGAGATCGGCGAGATGTGCCTCGAGTTCCGCGGTGTCGCCCTCGGGCACGTCGATGCCCGCAAGGATGCGACCGTAGTCGGAACCGTGATTCCGGTAGTGGAACAGACTGATGTTCCAGTCTGTGCCGATCGCGTTCAGGAAATCGAGCAGCGCTCCCGGGCGTTCCGGGAATTCGAAGCGGTAGAGCCTCTCGTTGGCGAGGTTCGGTGAACGCCCGCCGACCATGTGGCGAACGTGGAGCTTTGCCATCTCGTTGTCGCTCAGGTCCTGTACCGGATAGCCTTTCTCGTGCAGGTGCTCCACCAGCTCGTGCCGCTCAGCCAGGCCGTGGCGCAGCTCGACTCCGACAAATATGTGTGCGTTCGCCGAATCGCTGTAGCGATAGTTGAACTCCGTAACGCTGCGGCGTCCGAGCGCCTCGCAGAAATGACGAAAGCTGCCCGGCTTTTCGGGGATTTCTACCGCGAGCAGCATTTCTTTTTCTTCGCCGATGGCCGCTCGCTCCGCGATGTGCCTGAGCCGGTCGAAATTGACGTTGGCCCCGCAGCAGACTGCAACGAAGTCCTTGTCCGAGAGTTCGTTATCAGCGATATATTTCTTGACGCCCGCGATGGCGAGGCCGCCGGCCGGTTCGACGATAGAGCGGGTATCTTCGAAAATGTCCTGGATCGCGGCGCAGATATGATCCGTATCGACCGTAACGATCTCGTCGACATGTTCCCGGCAAAGGCGAAACGTCTCTTCACCAACGCGACGCACCGCTACTCCGTCCGCGAAGATACCGACGTGGTCGAGCCTGACCGGCTCGCCGGCTGCCAGTGACGCCTGCATTGCGGCGGAGTCCTCCGGCTCCACGCCGATGATACGGACACCCGGGTCCATGGACTTGACGTAGACGGCGATACCGGCGATCAGGCCGCCGCCGCCGATCGGCACGAAAATCGCTTCGGGCCGGCCGCTCGCCTGTTTCATGATCTCGACGCCGATTGTCGCCTGGCCGGCAATGACGTCGGGGTCATCGAACGGGTGAATAAACGTCAGGCCCAGCTCGTCCTGCAGCTCCCTCGCGCGGGCGAAGGCATCGTCGTAGGTGTCACCGTGCAGTAAGACCTCGCCACCCAGGGAACGCACTGCGTCCACCTTGATCGATGGCGTGGTGACCGGCATCACGATCACTGCGCGCACGCCGCGGCGCTTTGCGGCGAGTGCTACCCCCTGCGCATGGTTGCCGGCCGAGCTGCAGATCACGCCCGCTCTGAGGGCCTCCTCCGGCAGCGAGGCGATCTTGTTGTAGGCGCCGCGGAGCTTGAACGAGAAGATCGGCTGCAGGTCTTCCCGTTTCAGCCAGATGCGGTTGTGGAAGCGACTGGAAAGGTTCTTTGCCAGTTCGAGCGGCGTTTCGCGGGCGACATCGTACACGGACGCGTTCGCGATCCGCTCCAGGTAATCGTCGGCGGTCATAGCGGCTTCGGGCATAAGAATTCCGGTTATCGCATACCCGGGCAGGTGTCGCAAAGAAAATCGCAATTCGCCCGGAATCACGACCCACAGAACCCTGCGCCAGAAGAGTCCATGGAGCTCGACAGTCATCGCGCCGTGGCTTTTGGGCCCTGAGCATCTCATAATGAGTCTCAGCGATACGTATCCGCGGAATCCGGGCAAGTGAACGAGCTGCTTATCACCAATGCACGCCTTATCAATGAAGGCGAAACACGCGATGCCGACGTACTTATCGTGGGTGAGCGGATCAGCAAGATCGATTCGTCGATAACGCCAGCCGATGACGTCGAAGTCATTGATGCCGGCGGATGCCTGCTCATGCCCGGCATGATCGACGACCAGGTTCATTTCCGTGAACCCGGGCTCACCAACAAAGGGGACCTGGCGACCGAGTCGGCCGCCGCTGTGGCGGGCGGCATAACGAGCTTCATGGATATGCCGAACGTGAATCCCCAGACCACGACGAGGCAGGCCCTGGCCGAGAAGTACGCGATGGCCGAGCACCGTTGCACGGCCAACTACGGCTTCTATCTCGGCGCGACCAATCGCAACATCGAGGAAATAAAGGCTCTCGAGATCGGCGAGGCCTGCGGGATCAAGGCGTTCATGGGTGCTTCGACCGGCGACATGCTGGTCGATGATCCGGTGGCGCTGGAGCGGATATTCGAGCATGCGCCGATCATGCTCGTCACTCATTGCGAGCACTCGCCGACCATCTGGGACAACGAAGCAAAGGCGCGCGCCGAGTACGGCGAGTCCGTGCCCCTGTCGGAACATCCCGCGATTCGTTCGGCGGCCGCCTGCCTCAAGTCGTCCAGTATGGCGGTGGAGCTGGCACGCAGGTTCGATGCGCTGCTGCACGTTCTGCATCTCACTACCGGTGTGGAGATGGCGTTGTTTTCCAAAGCACATCGGTCGGAAAAGCGTATTACGGCTGAGGTGTGCGTACACCACCTGTGGTTCGATGAATCCAGGTACGAGGATCTCGGGACGCGTATAAAGTGTAATCCGGCCATTAAGTCGGCGAGCGACCGGGAAGCGCTCGTGAAAGCACTGAACGAGGGGCGCATCGACGTGATCGCGACTGACCACGCACCACACACGTCGAGCGAAAAAAGACAGAGTTACTTCAAGGCGCCGGCAGGATTGCCGCTGGTGCAGCACGCACTGCAGGTGCTCTTCGATCTTGCGGCTCGCGGCGAAATCTCCAGGGAACTCATCGTCGATCGGGCCTGTCACGCACCCGCCGACCTGTTCGGTGTGCGAGAACGCGGCTACGTGCGCGAAGGCTGGTACGCGGACGTCGTCATCGTCGATCCCGAGAAGCCTTACCGTGTGGAGAAGTCCAACCTGCTCTGCAAATGTCACTGGTCGCCATTCGAGGGCCACGAGTTCTCGTCGACGATCGATACGACCATCGTCAATGGCGAGGTCGTCTATCGCGACGGCGAACTGACGAAGAACATTCCCGGGCAGCGACTGGAGTTTGCACGGGCCCGCTAAGGATTCCGGATCTCCAGGCCACTGAGTATTGCGGACTTCGGTCCCTGTGACCAAAACGGTTTACTTTCCGGTCGTAGCCGTTATGCTAGCCCCCAACGTGGGATCAGCCTGTTCGCCGGGAAGCGGGCGCGGCAAGAGCATGAAGCCAACGGATACCTCAAACCCCGATTACTTCCACAAGGTGGTCGACTGCCAGTGGGCTTGTCCCGCTCACACCGATGTACCCTTATATATAAGGCTCATTGCGCAGGGGCGATTCGGCGACGCTTATATAGAGAATCGCAAATCGAACGTGTTTCCGGGGATACTCGGCCGTGTGTGCGATCGGCCGTGCGAGCCGGCGTGCCGTCGCGGGCGCGTGGATGAGAAGCCGGTTGCGATTTGCCGGCTGAAGCGAGTGGCCGCCGACCATCGCGAGGACATTACTGATCGCCTGCCGCGAGGAGCGGCAAAGAGCAATGGCAAGAACGTGGCGCTCATCGGCTGCGGCTGCGCATCGCTTACCGTTGCCAATGATCTTCGGCCGCTCGGCTACGAGGTCACCATCTTCGAGGCACTCGACACGACGGGCGGATTGATGCGCACCAATATCCCGCGCTTTCGCCTGCCGCCCGAGGTTCTGGACGATGAGATAAATTGCATCATCGACATGGGCGTCGACCTGAAGCTCAATCATCGTATCGAGAGCATGAAGGAATTGCTCGACAGCGGTGAGTTCGACGCGGTATTCGTTGGCACCGGAGCACCACGCGGCAAGAACCTCGAAATCCCGGGACGCTACGACAGCGACCGTATACATATCGGTATCGACTGGCTCGAGTCGGTTGCCTTCGAACACATCGAAGAGATCGGCAAGCGTGTGCTCATCATCGGCGTCGGCAATACGGCCATGGACTGCTGCCGCACCTCACTGCGCCTCGGCGCCACCGACGTCAAGGTGATGGCTCGAAAGCCCCGGGGATTCTTCAAGGCATCCGACTGGGAGCTGGAGGATGCCGAAGAGGAAAATGTCGAAATCCTCGTCAATCACTCGCCCAAGGAATTCGTGTTCGACGACGGCAAACTTGTCGGCATGACCTTCGAGCTGATGGAGTACAAGGTCGACGATGACGGCGGCATCGACCGCGGCACCGTGGTCGGCGAAACGACGATTGCCTGTGACGACGTAATCCTCGCCATCGGCCAGGACAATGCGTTTCCGTGGATCGAGCGCGACATCGGCATCGAATTCAATGAATGGGATTGCCCGGTTGTCGACGAGACGACCATGATGTGTACCCGTGAAGGCGTATTTTTTGGGGGTGACTCGGCTTTCGGTCCCAAGAACATCATCTGGGCGGTCGCCCACGGTCACCAGGCCGCCATCTCGATTCACAAGTACTGCCAGGGCGAGGATGTAAGAAAACGCATGCCCAGGGGAATTAACCTGCTGTCGCAGAAGATGGGTATGCACGAGTGGAGCTACTCGAACTACTTCGATCCGGCCGAGCGGCGCATCATGCCGCACGTGGAGCTCAAGGAACGGTTCAAGAAACTCGATATCGAGGTGGAGCTCGGATTCACGGCGGAGCAGACGATCCAGGAAGTCGAGCGGTGCCTGAACTGCGACATCCAGACCGTCTTCGCGGCCAGGCTCTGTATCGAATGCGATGCCTGTATCGATATCTGCCCGGTAAACTGTCTGACCATCACTCCGAACGGCGACGAAGCAGATCTCCGAACCAGGCTTTCCGCACCCGCAGAAAATCCGGAGCAGGCTCTCTATGTGTCCGGCGAATTGCCCCATACGTCGCGCGTCATGGTCAAGGACGAGGATATCTGCGTGCACTGCGGCTTGTGCGCCGAGCGTTGTCCGACGGGTGCCTGGGATATGCAGAAATCACAGGTCCTGATCCCGTACGCGGAAGATGAGGCGTCCGGGGCGCAGCCGGAGAAAAAAGGCGTTAGCGTCGCCTGAGTCGAGGGTCATCGAGTGGCTGGAACCAACGACATCGTCATCAAGATCGCCACGGTGAACGGTACCGGTTCGGCGAGCGCAAACGGCCTGCTGCGAAAGGCCATCTTCCGGATGGGTGTCCCCGTTGTCGGCAAGAATTACTTTCCGTCGAATATCCAGGGACTGCCGACCTGGTACGAAATCCGTGTAACGAAAGACGGCTACCAGTCGCGTTCGGATCGCGTCGACATCATGGTGGCGATGAACGTCCAGACTTACTCCCAGGACATGGCCGATGTCGCACCCGGCGGATGGCTGATCTACGACTCTACGTGGCCCCGTAGCAGGCAGCTGGATCGGGATGACATTACGGTCATCGGTGTGCCTCTGTCACGATTGTGTAACGAGCGATTCGACGGCGTGCGTACGCGAATCCTCATGAAGAACATCGCGTACGTCGGCGTCATCGCCGCTCTCACGAATATCGACCTCAAAGTCATAATGGGCTTGCTCGAGGAAACGTTTGCAGCGAAGCAACATCTCATCGCGGCGAACATGGAGGCGATACACCTCGGGTATGACTATGCGATGGAAAAATTCAGTGGACCGCCAACGCCCAAGGTCGAGAAGATGGACGCAACGCGCCGGCATATCGTCATCGACGGGAATACGGCTTCGGCGCTGGGTTGCGTCTATGCGGGCGCTACCGTCGGGGCCTGGTATCCGATTACGCCGTCGACGTCACTGATGGATGCGTTCCGGGCGTTTTGCGCCAGGTACCGCATCGATCCCGAGAGCGGCAAACGGACCTACGCGATCATCCAGGCGGAAGACGAACTGGCGGCAATCGGTATGGTGTTCGGTGCGAGCTGGATGGGCGCGCGCGCTTTTACGCCGACCAGCGGCCCCGGTATTTCGCTGATGAGCGAGTTTATCGGTTACGGCTACTACGCCGAAATTCCGGCGGTGATCTTCAACGTGCAACGTACCGGGCCGTCCACCGGCATGCCGACCCGAACCCAGCAGTCCGATATCCTGAGCTGTGCCTACGCGTCGCACGGCGATACGAAGCACGTGCTGCTGTTCCCGGCCGATCCGTACGAATGTTTCACGATGGCTCCGCAGGCCTTCGACCTTGCGGATCGCCTGCAGACGCCCGTGATGGTGCTGTCCGATCTCGATATCGGTATGAACGACTGGATGGTGCCGGAGTTCGAATGGGACGAGAACTACGTGCACGACCGGGGCAAGGTACTCTCGGCGGAGGATGTCGAGGAGATGGAGGTGTTCTATCGTTATCTTGATGTCGACGGTGATGGGATTCCGTATCGCACGCTGCCGGGGACGCACCCCAAGGGCTCGTATTTCACGCGCGGTTCAGGGCATACGAAGTACGGCGCCTACACGGAGAATGCTGCGGATTACCAGGAGGTCATAGATCGCCTGGATGTGAAGTGGGAAACGGCGCGCAAGCTCGTGCCGGAACCGGAGATCGCCTACTCGAAGTTCAACAACGCCGCCATTCTCACGGTTGGCAGCGGGAACGGCGCCTGCAAGGAAGCCCTCGACCGGCTCGGCGAGCAGAACGTCGGATTGAACTATTGCCGGGTCAAGGCGTTCCCGTTCAGTGAGTCCGTCAGGGAGTTTATCGACAAGCACGAAGTTGTCTACGTCGTGGAACAGAATCGCGACGCGCAGTTGCGCGCCCTGCTGATTCTCGATTTCAATCTACGGCCCGACAAACTGGTGTCACTGTTGCACTACAACGGCATCCCGATGAACGCGGGTTTTGTCGTCGAAAAGATTCTCGAGGAAATAACGAAAGGTCGCGCCGCATGAGTTATATCGCCAAACCCCAGGTGTCCCATCCCAGTCTGCGCAAGAACAAGCTCGGCCTGACGTCGCGAGATTACGAGGGCGCGGTGTCGACCTTGTGCGCCGGATGCGGCCACGACTCGGTAACCGCCGCCATCATCCAGGCGGTATTCGATCTCGACATCGAGCCGCACATGCTCGCCAAGATGAGTGGCATCGGTTGCTCGTCGAAGACTCCGGCGTATTTCGTGCAGCAGTCGCACGGCTTCAATTCCGTTCATGGTCGCATGCCGTCGGTGACTACCGGTGCCAATACCGCGAATCGTCACCTGACATACATCGGTGTCTCCGGGGACGGCGACTCCCTGTCGATCGGTGTGGGCCAGTTCGTACACGCGATCCGCCGCAACCTGAACATGTGCTACATCATCGAAAACAACGGCGTTTACGGACTGACCAAAGGCCAGTTTTCTGCGTCGGCGGATATCGGCAGCAAGCCGAAAAAGGGGCTGCCCAACCAGCAGGAACCGATCGATCCGGTAAGTACCGCGCTGAGTCTCGGTGCGACCTACATTGCGCGCAGCTTTTCCGGCGACAAGGCCCAGCTCGTGCCGCTCATCAAGGGCGCGCTACTGCACAAGGGCTTCTCGCTGGTCGATATCATCAGCCCGTGCGTCACCTTCAACGATCACGAAGGATCGACGAAGAGTTACGCCCATACGCGTGAGTTCTACAATCACGTCGTCGACGTGGACTACATTGCGCCCTTCGAGGAGATCACCGCAGATTACGAGCAGGGCTCCGCCATGCCTGTCGCATTGCACGACGGCAGCAAGATCCTGCTGCGAAAGATCGACGGGGATTACGATCCGACGAGTCGCGCGAGAGCCTTCAAATACCTGCGCGATCGTTTCAATGCCGGGGAGATCGTTACCGGGCTGCTGTACATCGACGACGAACGCAAGGAAATGCACGACCTGATGGGAAACGTCGATACCCCGTTTGCGGAGTTACCGATGGAATCGCTCAGGCCGCCGAAAGGCGAGTTGCAAAAGATCCTGAAACCGTATCGCTAGAAGTCAGGGCGCCGGACCGGACCGGCGCCCCGACCCCTCGATTCAGTCCCAGAGGCGTGCCCACCAGGGGGCCGGTTTGTCCTGCACCTGCGGCTCGCGGGGCAGGTCCATTCTTGCGCGGATGTCGCCTATATCCCAGCCAGTGAGAGTGGCGAGTTGCTGGGCTTCACGTTCCTGTCGCTTCCTCAGCTCCTCGTGATACGCGGAGACGTCGCAACTGGCTTCGCCTTTCCACGGGTGACGAATCACGTAGCGCCCCTGGAAATTCTGGCGGTCACCGGTCTCCTGGAACATCAGGTCCTCGGGAAAGTGCTCGCGATCGTACCGGACGTGCAGCCGGGTGACGAATACATTCTGGGCACCGGACGGGATAGGCTTCTGCGAACTCGAGCGATCCGCCAGCCAGAATACGCCGAGGCTGCGAAGCTCCCGCGGCGACAGCGGGTCGGCAGCACAGGGGTCGCACCAGGACATGTCCCAAGCGTATTCGAGGAATACGCCGCGATTGTTCTCCACATCCGTCTGGCGCGAGAACATGGCCCGGTAGAAATCGGCAAAGTCGGATTTCACAAATGCGGGGACATCCATATTGCTGGGAAGCTTTACGGTGCGGTAGTTGGTGGTCTCCACGCGTCCGGTCCGGGTCAGGGCGTAGACGTAGAGATCCTGCTGCTGCTTCGCGTTCAGGGTTCCGAGTCGGATCGGGAGCATGAATTTGTTGCTCTCATAGGCAACCTGCAGTGGGCGCAGGTAGGTGTAGCCGGATTTCTTCTGTTCTTCGACATTGACCTTCGCGACGAAGAAACGCATGTCCTGCTTCAGATAGCTGCTGACAACACTCTCCGCACCGCGCGGAACACGGTAGCCGTTGTTGTTGAGCCACGCGATGAGGCCATTGCTCTCCGCGGCAGAGAGTATGAGGATGTCGTATTCGCCGACGGTATAACTGGCCTCGATCGTAACGCCCTGTGAGCGGGCCTCCGACTCCAATGCCGATTTGGACGACGGCAGCCCTGCCATGTCCTGCGACATCTCGCGACGTCGAGAGGCCAGGCACGGATCGGGATCAAAATATTCGACCAGTCGCGGCGATGTATAGGCATCGAGATGATCCATCACCGCTTTGTCGCCGACGTTGATCTGGCCGCGCTCGATGAACGTCGGTACCGGCACGACGACCGCAAAATCCTTCACGTCGCCCTCGAAGTCGTTGGCCATGGTGAGTACGGTGCGCTTTCCATCGCGCACCAGTACGACCTGCGACGCACGGTTGAAGAGACTCGTGTCGGCCTTCGCAACGTAGAAACCGCAGAATGCCTGTGCCGTGGTCGTGACCCCGATCGTCAGGGTCGCAGCCAGAATCGTAGCAATTAATCTCATCGGTAAACTCCTTTTAGTCCTTGTGTCGTGTGGATCGGGCGGCGGATCCAGCGATAGGCCGAGCCGTGGAACAGATAATCGATCACGGGCACCAGTGGTGCCGTGGCGACGAGTGCGAGGATCGGACCGTGCGGTTGATACAGGACAAACTGAATCGCAAACGCGAGGCTCGCGACGACCATCGAATAGATCACGCGGCCGACGGCCGCATCGGGTGTCGTCTTCGGGTCCGAGATCATGAAAAAGGCAAATACCAGCAGCGCGCCATTCTGCAGCTGGTGCATCGGAATCGTTAGCGGATCACCGAGCCAGAGTGCGCGGCCGAACAGCAGCAGCGCATAAAAGCCGAGGAAGCCGATCGTCGTCTCGGCACGTTTCGCGCGCGTAAGCACGATGAATCCGAGGCAAGCGAGCAGGAAAGCGCCAATGGCAGCGCTGCCCCATTGCCCGGAGGAGATCCAGGCGTGATCGGTCGACACCATGAGCGTGACGATTGCAACGTTGGCAGGGTTGAATACGTGCTTGCCGCGCACGCGAACCAGGAATTTGCTCGAAATGGCTATTACCGCCGCGAGTGCGGCGACGGCAACCAGGTCCGTGCGCAACAACAAGGTCAGCGACAGCGACGTTATCAGCGGGCTGAGCGGATCGAAGCGCGGTAGTCCGGCGGCCTTCGTTCCGGCAAACTGGACGAGGAGCGCCGAAACGACGATCGTAAGGGCGTTTTCGATGCGGATGCCGAAATCCAGTGCGAGGGCGCCGTAGGCGACGAGCGTGCCGAGCACCGCGATCTGGTAGTAACGTGGGTCCCGGAGTCGGGTTCCGATGTCCATGCCCGGTATCAACGCGGCGGCGTCGTCCGCGGGGTTACCGTTGATTGTCGCGGGACGTGGTTTTTTTCAAGTTATTGATCTAAAAAGGAATAAAAAGACTGCTTTGTGCATCCAATCGCAATACGAGGCTCATCTACCCGGTGAAGACAGACAATTTGTTAACGTGAGCAAGGAGTAGGAAAATGGGTCCGCATGAAGTCTGGGTACCGCTATCGATGTTTATCGGCCTCTCGGTCGTATTGTCGCTGTGGGTAGGGTTTCGCTACAAAGCGAAGAGGGATCTGCAGGTGACGATTCGCACCGCGATAGAGAAAGGCCAGGGCCTGTCGCCCGAGTTGATCGAGAATCTCGTCAACCCGCCGGCATCGCCCCAGCGCGACCTGAGGCGCGGTGTCATCGGTGTGCTTTTGGCGGTCGCTTTTGTTCTTTTCGGAATCATCCTCGGCGAGGAAGATGCAGTGCGACCGCTGGTTGGCACCGCGATGTTCCCGCTGTCGATCGGTATTGGCTTCCTGCTGATGCACCGCTTCGGACGGTCTACCTGATCCGCGGCAAGCCATCGGAGAGGTAAACGGGAGACGAACGATTGACGATCAACTTCTCGTCGCGCGCGTGGTGGCCAGCCAGGATGCTGCTGCATTCGGCGAACTCATCCGGCGTCACCAGTCGCAGGTGCGGAACTTTCTCCGCAAGCTGGCACGGGACGAGGCGCTCGCGGACGACCTGGCGCAGGATTGTTTCCTGCACGCATGGGACAAGATCCACACCTACTCGGGAACGGGAAGCTTTATCGGCTGGGTATTGAAGATCGCGTACACGACCTTCCTGCAGTCGAAGCGGAAGTCGAAGCGATATGACGAGATCCTGGAGCAAGCCGGACACGAGATGGACCGAGCCGCGGTGACGCAACAGAACGCGCCCGAGGTAGAGATGGACCTCGATACCTTGCTGGCGGCATTGAATGAACAGGAGCGGGTAATTATGATCTTTTCGTATGCGTGCGGTCTTTCGCATCGGGAGATTTCGGAAGCGACCGAGTTACCCGCCGGCACGGTGAAGTCGATTATTCACCGCGCCAAGGAAAAGATCAGGACGCAGTTTGAAATCGAAAATCATCAATATGGCTGACAAGACATCAGATGCAATGGATCGCCTGCTGGCATCGGCCTTCAAATCCGAGCCAATAGCGGACGACGGCTTCAGCAAGAGGATCGTATCGAGGATCCGCCGCCGGATTTGGATCAATCGCCTGGCGCTGCCGGTCGCCGTTCTTGTCGGGGCGGCGTTTGCGTTGAAGCCGGCCGTGCAGCTCGTCAGTGCGTTGTTGCCGCTGCTGAATGTCGTGCCCGTTGAAATCGCCAGCGCGCCAATGGAATTCCTTCCCCAGATGCAGCTGATTGTTCTGGGCGGTATGGCGTTTGCGGCGGGCATAACGCTGCTCAAGGTACTGGAAGAAACCTGAGCAGTTGGTAGCGCTCAAATTCAGATCCACGTCATTGTCACGCGGAGCGGGCTCGGCTACAGTCGGTGCATGAGTCTTCGTGATCAGGTCGAGAAACTGTTGCCTAACTGGGAGCGCTGGTATCCCAGCCTCTTCGATGCAGCCAGCGATCTCGGACTGATAAGAGCGCAGGTCTGCGACCCCGGGTCGTTGTTGCTCACGCGACGGCACCAGAAGATTCGTCAGCGAGCGGAGGATGCGCATCGCGAGAAATGGGGCGGCAAGGCCGAAGAGTAGCAGCCCCCGCCGTCATGACTCTCGATCTCGAAGCGATTCGCTCGCAATTTCCCGCACTCAGCGAAACCGACGACGGAGTAGCGAGACTCTATTTCGATAATCCCGCCGGCACCCAGGTGCCGAAACGCGTGGCAGATGCCATGTCGCAGTGCCTGTTGCGGGCGAACGCCAACCTCGGCGGCCATTTCCGGACCTCGGATCTTGCCGGGGCTATCGTCGCGGATGCCCAGGAGGCGATGGCGGACTTCCTCAACGCGCCGTCGCCAGACGAGATCATATTCGGGCAGAACATGACGTCGCTCACGTTCCACGTGTCGCGCTCGATCGGGCGCCATCTCGATACCGGCGATGAAATCATTCTTTCACGCATGGATCACGACGCCAACGTCGAGCCGTGGGTGCTCCTGGCCCGTGACCATGGCCTGACAGTCCGGTGGCTGTCATTCGATACGGCGACCTTCGAGTTCGATCTGCGGCAGCTCGAAGACCTGGTTAATGAACGGACGCGGCTGATCTGTGTGTGTGCGGCCAGTAACCTGACCGGGACCGTCAACGACGTAAAGTCGATCTGCCGAATGGCGCGGGAGGCCGGCGTGTGGACCTATATCGACGCGGTGCAAAGCGCACCTCACATGGTCAACGACGTGCAGGACTTCGGCTGCGATTTCCTGGTTTGCTCACCTTACAAGTTCTTCGGTCCCCATCAGGGCACCCTCTGGGGAAGGCGTGAGGTTCTCGAGACTCTGGAACCCTACAAGGTGCGGCCGGCTCCGGAGGCCATTCCCTGGTGTTTCGCGCCCGGCACCGCTTCGCACGAAGGCATGGCGGGTACGGCCGCGGCGGTCGACTACTTTGCCTGGGTCGGCGAAACGATGGCCGGCGGCGAAGGTGATCGCAGGCAGAAAGTGCGCGCGGGCATGGGGGCTATCGCCGAATACGAGCAGGAGCTGGCGCGGCATCTGGTGCAGGGATTGCGGGCGTTGCCCGGCATCACGGTACAGGGCATTACGGCCGCCGAGGCGATGTCGAGACGCGGACCGACGGTCGCGTTTACCCATGAGCAGCATGCGCCCGACGACATCGCCCGGGCGCTTGCGGAGAAAAACATCTTTGCCTGGAGCGGCCACAACTACGCTGTCGAAGTGGCGAAGTCCCTGGGCATCCTGGAGTCAGGTGGTGCCGTGCGAGTAGGGCCCGTGCACTACAACACCCTTGCAGAGATCGATCGCCTGCTCGAGGTACTGGATCCCGTCCTGCGTTGATTCCTCGACTATACGGTCCGCATGGCGGGATAATCACACCCGGAACGGACAGGACTGCCAGCGTTACGCCGACCCCGAAGATTGAAAGAAACAGGGTGAACTCGTCGGTGGACTCACGGATTGCGACATACCCCGCATTTACGACGCCAGGGTCCGGCGCCACCCTGTACAGGAGGACTGAGCGCAGTCGGCGGCGGTCCTCCTTCCGTCACCGCGCGCTTTCACTCAAACAAGAAAGGCCGCCCGGTGGGCGGCCTTCCGTGAGTGCAGTATCGGAAGAACGAGGGATCAGAGGATTGCGGAAGGCTGCTCCATAATCCGGACAAGACCCAACGTTTCTATCGATAACCTTGCAATCTCACTAGACATGGATCACCTCCTTTAAGTAGTTTGCCCAGCGAAAGTATGTCTCGGATCATCGAGAAATCCAAGGAAAAATTCGCAGAAAAACAAAGGTATAAAAGTAACACTTGATGAGTTATTCTAAAGCGCTCGCCGGGCCAAACAGTGGTCCCGTCCCGGCGCTCGAGCGACTCGTCGTGGTCGACACCCTGGCGTCGCCGTCATGGGCATCCTGGTTATGAACGTCTACGCGTTCGCGTATCTGCTCGCTGCCTATTACAACCCGATGGTCATGGGTGGCACCGATGCCCTGAACGCGGGCACCTGGTTCTTCACACACCAGCTCTTCGATCAGAAATTCTTGAGCATCTTCGCGATGCTTTACGGTGCCGGCATCGTCATGATGATGAATCGTGCCGATGAGCGCGGCATGGAGTTCGCCCCGATCTTCTACCGCCGCAGTGCATAGCTGATCGTGCTGGGGCTGCTGCACGGCTGTTTCATCTGGTTCGGTGACATCCTGTGCCACTATGCGTTGATGGGCATGCTCGTGTTTCTGTTACGGAAGGCGGTTCTTCGTACGCTCATAGCGATCGCCTGTGTCATGCTGCCGGTGACACGACTGATCAACTATGGCAGCTCCTTTTCGGTCTGCCTCTCGTGATCGTCAGCGCGCCGAGTCTCGAGGCTCACGAGTTCGATCCGTTGTACACCGCCCGTTACGGCGGTATCTATAACTACTTCGGCAGCATCCTTGTCGCATTCGGCCACATCGGCGTCGTCATGCTGGTCGCAAAATCCGGCACATGGGAGGTTTTCGTTGACCGGGTTGCCGCCGTCGGTCGGATGGCGCTGTCGAATTACCTGACCCACTCGCTGCTTTATGACGGGTCTGTTTTTCGGTTACGGGCCGGGCCTGTACGCGGAGGTGCCACGCTTCATGCAGCAAGGCTTCGCCGCCGTCCTGATCGGCCTGCAATTGCTCGTAAGTCCCTGGTGGCTGTAGCGTTTTCGCTTCGGCCCGGTTGAGTGGTTGTGGCGCTCGCTGACCTACGGTCAAAGGCAGCCGATGCGCCGTTAGAAGTGTATACTCTGGCCCTTGCCAGCCGTGCGGCAACCGTATTCGAACAATCAAGAACCCGGGAGAGAGGACGTAATGGCACTCGCAGATCTCAAGAACGTACTGAATATCTTCGGCGGCTCCGACATCGCCGAGGACAAGCAGAACGAGTTGTTCAAGGAAGTACTCCTGATGACCCTGGCCAGGGCGGCTGACGCGGACATCAATATCCAGTCGATCGAAGTCGAGCGTATCCAGGAAATCATAAAGCAGCACACCGGGGAAGAGGTCAGCGCTGCGGATGTGCGAGTCGCAGCCCGAGCCGAACTCTATGCGGAAGCCGAATTGCGCAAGTACCTGTCCAAGGTGCAGAGCAAGATGAAGCCGGAGCACCGGGCGGAGACGGTCCAGGCGCTTGCGGACATCTTCCGCAGCGACCATGTCGTAAGCCCGCTGGAAATCGATTTCTTCAACCGCGTCGCCGATTCGTTGGGCGCCACGCCGGCACAGATCGCGGGACTCGTGGCGGGCGACGTAGACCAGAGCTGAATCACGAGTATGGATCTGGCGCCGGCCGCCGGCGCCTCTCCGATAACTGGGCGTTGCCACTGGCTCTGGTTGCCTGCGGGCAGCGCATCGAGCCCGCTGTCCCGGCCTTTCGCTACACGACGCAAATGCCGCCAGTAACGATGACCGGTACGCGTGCAATCACGTGCCGGGCCTGTAGTCGGAACAAGTCCGATCACTGCTCCGACCGGAGCGCATCTTGATTCCTGAACCGCGGATTAACCGGTAACCCGGAGGCAGCCTGCTTTCTGTACATATTCACACGGGTCCGTAAACCTCGCCCGTAATTCAGCTTCGATTCATGCGTCCGCGCGTTAAATGTAGGCGTCGAACAACGAAACCGAGGACGGACCCATGAGTACGGCAAAGCTGGACAGAAAACCGGCAATCGCACTGACGATTGCAGCAGCGCTGCTGATCGTGATCTCGGCAACGTCGGCGGCTGCCGGTGTCGCAGATGATGACGAAAAGCGCGTTACCCATTCAACCCACTTTATCGGTGACGGCCGTGACAACGCCGTCGCGGTGAAGGAGTCCCGGGACGAGCATGAAGTTGGTGTGTCGAAAGGCGAGCGCCGTGCGAAAACGAAGACCGGTACGCAATCCACGACATTATTCAACGACCCGATACCGCCGAATACCGATTTCTGGTTCTATCTCGCCGACGTCGAGCTGTACGGCGACAGCGACCGGGACGGCTATTACTCGGGCATCGACCTGCTGTTCGACGTCGACACCTATTTCTCGGTGGCGGACGTCTACGCCGTCGCCTACCTGAGCTACGAGGGCGGGCCGTGGGAGGAGTATGCCGTGACCGAGGATTTCACGATTTTCGGGTCGTCGGGCACTGATGACTACGTTATCGTCACCGACCTGGTATCCGGCTATCCGAGAGGTGATTACGATATCCTGATCGAGCTATTCGACGCCCATACCAGCGAATTCCTCGCATTCTTCGGCCCGGAGGATACCTCTGAGCTGGCATTCCTGCCGCTGGAGGATATGGACAGGGATGAACCGGTCCCGGAAACGCGAATCACGGTGAGCAGCGGGGGCGGTGGTACGAGTGATCTGTTCCTGCTGGCGCTGCTCGCGATCTCTGCAGTCATGTCCGGTCTGGGTCGCCTCAGGCACCGGTAGCGGCTTCCGCCGCGGTTCCCCGGCGGCGTGCGGTTCGCATGACCTTGCGACCCCACGCCGCCAGCTTGTCGAAATAGATGTACAGAGCGGGCACCAGGAACAACGACACGATCGTGGAAAATGCGAGCCCGCCGATGATGGCGCGGGCCATCGGGTAGTAAGGGGGTCCGTCACCGCCGATCTGGGTAGTACCGAGCGCCAGTGGCGTCAGGCCGACGATCGTCGTCGCGACGGTCATCAGGATCGGCCGCAACCTGTCACGGCCCGCCTCGACGATCGCATCGCTGCGGGACATGCCCTCGCCGCGAAGATTGTTGACGTGGTCGACGAGTACGATGCCGTTGTTCACGACGACGCCGATCAGAATCATGATGCCGATCATCGCCATGAACGAGAATGTCGTTCCCGTCGCAGCAAAGAACAGAAACACACCGAATATGGAGAACAGGATCGATCCAAGGATGATCGAGAACGGCAATACCAGCGACTCGAACAGGGCGGCCATCACGAGGAAGATACAGGCGATGCCCAAAAGGATATTCGTAACCATCATCGCCTGGGTCTCGTCCGTACGTTCGAATCCCCGACCCTCCTTCCAGCTATAACCCGGAGGCAACTCCATCTGGTCCATCAGGCTCTTTACGTCCGGCCTTATATCGTCCGCACTGAAGTCGTCCTCCAGGTTTCCCGAGAGAATGACGGCCGTCTGCCTGTCCGTGCGCTGGATCGCCGCCGGCGACTGTCCGATATGGATAGAGGCGACACTGCCTAGATTGATCCGTTCACCGTCGGGGGTGAACAGCGGCAGGTTGGCGAACTGGTCGATGCTTTGTTTATCGTCGTCGCGGAAGGCGAGCCTGACCTCTATCTCGCCCGTGTCCCCGCGAAACTCCCTCAGGTTTTCGCCTCGCATGGCGATCGCGATGGTCTGTGCGATGTCTGACGAGGTCAGTCCCACCTTGGCCGCCCGGTCTCTGTCTATCGTAACGCGCACCTCGTTTTCGCCGGCCTCGGCATCAGAGCGCACATCCTTCAGCCCCTCGATCGACGACAGGGCGCGGGCGACTTCGACTCCCAGTTCGTTCAGCAATTCCGTCGAATCACCGGAGATCTGGATCGTGAATCCTTCGCCGCCGCCCTGCTGGTCGAACTGGAACGTCGGCTTGCCAATGGCAAGTGTCGGCATGTCCGCCTCGATGCGCTCGATGATCTCGCTGGTCGACAGAGTGGCATCTTCCTCTTCCGTCAATAACAGTGTCGACTGCGCCTGGCCCTGGTCGAAGTAGCTGTATACGGATCGGATATTGAACTCTTCCTGCCGCGAAAACAGGTACTCCTCGATCCTGTCGACTGCCGCCTCTACGCGCTCCACGGGGTGCTGTCCTTCTATGTGGTACGGCATGTAGAGTCGCCGCCCGACGTCCTGGGGAAACATGTCGAACTTGACGAGCTGGAGCACCAGCGGCAGTACCCCGATGACACAGGTCAGGACGATCCCGAGGCCCGTCCACCACGGATGCCGTATGATCCAGCGCAGGCTCTTCGTGTAGGTCCTGGTCAGGCGCGGAATAAGCGCGCCGCTGCGCGGCGGCTTCGGCAGGCGAATCCGGGCGGCGAGCATCGGCACGAGCGTCTGCGCAATCAGGAGCGAGGCGAGCAGCGCGACGATAATCGTTACCGCGACATGCGTGAGAAAGACCATGATGTCGTTCTTGGTGCCGACGATGATCGGCGCGAAGACGATGATCGTCGTTGCGGTACCAGCGATGACCGCCATTCCGACCTCGTGCACGCCCTTGAGCGTGGCATCGAACGGCCGCTCCTTGTCCATCGCGCGATGCCTGAAAATGCTTTCGGTAACCACGACGGCGTTGTCGACGAGCATGCCGATGGCGAGCATCAGTCCCATCATCGACAGGATGTTCAGAGAGAGTCCGGCAAAATACAGCGCGCCCAGCGTGATCAGGAGCGAGAACGGCACCGACGATATGACGATCAGGGTCGTGGACAGCTGCCGCAGGAAAAGATAGAGGACGACGACGGCGAGCAGGCCGCCGAGCAAGCCCGCGTTGAGCAGGTCGGAAAGGGATTTGCGTACGCTGTCTCCCGCATTGTCCAGCGGGAATATGTTTATCCCGCTCATCTGCGGAAGCTTGCTCACTTCTTCGACCTCGGCAATGACGCGATCCGTCACATCGACGAGGTTCGAGCCCGTCGTCTTGTTTACCGCGACCCCTATCGCGTAGTCCCGATCGAGATGCCGGCCGTAATTTCGGTCGGGCGTGCGAAGCTCGACCTGCGCGATATCACCCAGGCGCAGCCCGTCAGCCGAAACAACGAGCTCGCGAATATCCTCGATCGAACCGAACTCTCCGCGCGGTCGCACGCTGAGCCGCTGGTCGCCGGTGGTGAGGCGCCCCGCATTAACTGCGAAATTACTGCGCGTGAGCAGGTCACGAAGCTCGGCCACGTCAATGCCGTATGCGGCGATCATGTCGGCGTTCAGGAGGATCCGTATTTCGCGGGGGTCGACGCCGTGCAGTTCGACACGTGAAACACCGTCGATTCTCTCGAGACGGCGTTTCAGCAGGCGGTCGAGCAGGTCATAACTGTCGGAGAGGTCGCGGTCACTCGAAATGCGTAACTGCAGGACGGGCTGGTCGCCCAGCGAACCCGTGAACACCAGGACGCGGCGGATATCGTCGGGCAGCTGGTGCCGGATGCCGTCCACCTTGGAGCGGGCCTCGATGCCTTTCGCCCCCATGTTCTGGTCCCAGTCGAACTGGAGGAAGATCCGGGACTCGTTTTCCGTGGAAGTAGAGGACATGCGCTCCACGCCCGACAGGGTCGCGAGCGCCTCTTCGACAGGCCGGGTAATCAGGCGCTCGATCTCTTCGGGCGACGAACCCTCGTAGGGGATCTGGATGAAGATCCCGGGGAATTCGATGTCCGGGAATTTTTCGAGCGGCAGCAGACGGGATGCGATCAGTCCGACCAGCGCGAGCGCAACGAACACCACCACGGTGGTCACGGGTCGCTGTAACGCGATCTCCGTATGTTTCATGACTGACTCGGCGTCGCGGGCATCGCGACAGTCGCGGGCCAGCGTTTGCGATCCAGCAGTGAATAGACGACCGGTATGACGAGCAGCGTCAGCAACGTCGACACCAACAGCCCGCCGATCACCGTTATCGCCATCGGCGTTCGAACCTCCGATCCTTCGCCGAAGCCCAGCGCCATCGGCAGCAGGCCGAGCGCGGTGGTCAGTGAGGTCATAAGGATCGGCCGCAGCCGGGCGGCGCCGGCCTCCATGATGGCGTCGAAGCGATCCTCGCCTTTCGCGCGCAGCTGGTTGATCAGGTCGACGAGAACGATCGCGTTGTTGACGACGATGCCGGCGAGCATGATGACGCCGATGAATGCAACGATGTTGATGGTCGTGCCCGTCACGAAAAGTGCGAGCACCGCACCCACCAGCGCGAGCGGGATCGTGAACAGAATCACGAATGGATGAATCAGCGACTCGAACTGAGACGCCATGACCAGGTATACGAGGAATATCGCCAGCGCCAGGGCGAATTGCATGGAAGTGAAGGACTCCTGCATTTCCTCGCTCTGCCCGGATACCGAGGCGCTGATACCCGAGGGCATGGGAATGCGGTCGATTATCCCGGCGGCCGCGGCAGCGGCCGCGCCGAGGTCGCCATACGCGATATTGGCGGTAATGATCGCTACGCGCTCCTGCGCGACACGTCGAATCTCGGCGGGGCCGCGAGCCACGCTCACGGTTGCGACGGCCTCGAGAGTAACCGGCCTTTGTGACTCCGGATTGACGATCAACTGGCGGATCTCGTCGATGCTGGACTGGCGCGTATCAACGCTACGAACCAGCACGTCGATCTTGCGGTCTCGCCACGTATAGCGCGTCGCGACTTCGCCCCGCACGTTCGCCACGACGCGGTCCGCTATGTCGCGTACGGCCAGTCCAAGTTTCGCCGCCCGCTCCTGGTCGAAGACGATCTGAATCTCGGGGTTGCCGTTCTCGACCGTCGTGCGGATGTCGGCGAAGCGATCGTCGTTTGCCATCTGTGACGTGACGGCCTGGCTCACGAATGCGAGCTCCTCGAGATCGTAGCCCGCGATCTCTATTTGCAACGGGCTCGAAAAACTGAGGAGCGCGGGCCGGGAAAACTCGTATTGCACTCCGGCGATGCCGGATAGCACACTGCGCATCGAGTCCATCGTGGCATTTTCATCATTGCGCCCGGCCCCCGGTGCAAGGGCGACACTGAGAGTGCCCGTATTGTCACCGGCATCGACCGGGTTCGCGTCGAGCCGATTTCCGGTTCCCGCCACGGAGTAATCGAGCGCAACCACACTGATATCCCGCGTAGCGCGCTGTGCGGCCTGGATGGCGCGGTCGGTCTCCGCGAGCGTGGCGCCGGGCGGAAGCCTCAGGTCGACGTTGAATTCGCCCTGCGACAGCTGCGGAATGAGTTCGGTGCCGAGGCGTGGCACCAGGGCCATGCTGCCGACGAAAATCAGCGCGGCGGTGACCAGGACTGCCGCCCGATGGTGCAGCGACCATCGCAGCAGTGCCGGGTAAACGGCGGCGATAGCGCCGTAGAGTCTCTGGAACAGCTGCGTGGGCAGCCACAACAGCGCCCAGAACAGCCATCGCAGACCGAGGAACGCGAAGCCGAGCAACCTGACGACGATCGCGACAAAGCGCGTAAATCGCCCCGGGGGCTCGTGTTCGTCCTCGCCGGCGTAACGGCTCCCCGCGCCGAGCGCGGACAACATCGGGATTACAGTGAGGGCAACGACCAGCGAAAAGAGCAGCGCAAAGGTGACCGTGAGGGCCTGGTCGCGGAAAAGCTGGCCGGCGATACCCGAGATGAAGACCATTGGGAAGAACACAGCGATCGTCGTCAGCGTGGCTGCGACGACGGCCGACGCCACTTCCGCGGTTCCATTCTTGGCCGCTTCGACGATCCCCTCACCCTGTTCGCGCTTGCGCACGATGTTCTCCAGCACGACGATGGAGTTGTCGACGAGCATGCCCACGGCGAGCGCGATACCACCCAGCGACATGATGTTCAGCGAAATGTTGTTGGTATACATCAGAAGGAACGTCCCGATAACCGATATCGGGATGGCTATACTGACGATCGTCGTCGAGCGCGAATCGCGAAGGAAGCCGTACAGTACGATGATGGCAAAGATGCCGCCGACGAAAGCCGCGTTCTTGACGTTATTGACCGCGGACGAGATGAATCGCGACTGGTCGTAGATCTTGACGAGTTCCATGTCCTCGGGCAATGACTCGCGGACCCGCTCGAGGCGCGCCTCGAGGCGGTTTGCCACCTGCACCGTGTTCGCATCGCCCTCCTTGTAGATCCCGAGTTCGACCGATTCGCGGCCCCTGACCCGCGTAATGGCCTCGCGTTCCTTGTGGCCGCGTTCCACGGTGGCGATGTCCCGCAGGTAGACCGGACGACCCGCGACATACGCGACGATGGCATCGCTGAATTCCGAGACCGATTCGAATTCGTTAAGCGTGCGGACCAGGAATCGCTGGTCCCCTTCCTCCAGGCGTCCACCCGAGAGATTGACGTTCTCGGCACGGATCCTCTGCGCGATCTCTTCGATGCCAATCCCGAGTTGCGACAATTTCTGCTGATCGACCTGGATCTGGATCTCGTCTTCCAGCCCGCCGCTGACCTTGACGGCGGCCGTGCCTTCCTCGGCTTCGAGGTCAGTCTTGATGCGGTCTTCGGCCAGGCGTCGCAATGACTTCAGGCGGGCTTCGGCGCCGTCTCCCACATCCGCCGACTCCCTGTAGAGCAGGCCGAGGCGCATTATCGGCTCGGAGGAGGGGTCGAAACGCAGCAACAGCGGTCGGCTGGCCTCCAGCGGCAGAAACAGGAGATCGAGTTTTTCGCGGACTTCGACTCCCGCGACGTCCATGTCGGTTCCCCACAGGAATTCCAGCGTCACGTCGGATTGCCCGGACCGGGAGACAGAGCGAACCAGCCTGACGTTGCGGATGACGCCAACGGCTTCTTCGATCGGCTTGGTGAGGAGGTTTTCCACCTCGACGGGCGCCGCGCCCGTCAACTCGGTTCGAATGGTGACCGTGGGATAAGACACGTCGGGCAGGAGATTCAGATTGAGCCTCGACAGAGACACCATGCCGAAGAGGACCACCGCGACCATGAGCATGACCACGGTTACGCGCCGTTCGGTCGCGATTTCAATCAGACGGCGCATCTTCCGACTCTTGCTTGTCGCCGTCTTCCTCGCTTGCGTCCGCCGCGAGTTCCGCGTTTCCGGCCTCGTTGATGATGCTGACTCGTGAGTCCTGTTTCAGACTCGCCTGGCCGACGGTGACGATCTGCTCGCCATCCTCGAGGCCGCTGGTCACCTCGACCATGCCACGGTTGCTGTACCCGGTTCGTATCGTCTTCCTCACAGCGCGGTCTTCCTCGATAACGAAGACGCTCGCCACGCCCTGGTCCTCGATGATTGCGCTGCGAGGTATCTGCAGCGCGTTTTCGTGCACGTCGTAAATGATGCCGATGCGGCCGAACATGCCTGGCTTGATGCGCCTTTGCTTGTCGACTATTTCTACGGTGATCTTGAACGTGCCCGTCTGAGGGTCGACGACAGGGCTGACGCGGCTTACGGCCGCGACGATCGGCTCTCCCGGCAACGCATCGATGTCGATGCCGACGGGCTGGCCGGGATCGATGTTCCGGTATTCGCGCTCGGGTACGTGCAGGTAGGCAACGAGCGGATCCAGGCTGGTTACCTTGAACAACGCATCCCCCTCGCTGATCGTATTGCCGAGCTTCACGAAACGCTCGGCGATGACTCCGGTGATCGGTGCCCGAATCTGCGTGTAGTCGAGCTCAAGGCTTGCCAGGTTGAACGCCGCCTCCAGCGCTTCCATCTCGTACTTGATCTTTTCGAAATCGCCGTCGCTGATCAGTCCCTTGGCCTGGAGATCGACGTTGCGTTCGTAGTCACGCTGCAGCTTGCGTAACTTCGCTTCGGATTCGTTGAGCTCGAGCCGCAGCCGTTCGCCGTCCAGACGAGCGAGTACCTGGCCCTTGGTCACCTCATCACCTTCCTCGATGAGCAGCTCCCGGACCTCACCGGCGACTTTGGCGATGACGTCGGCTTCTGCGTAGGCTTCGATCGGCGCGGTACCCGTGTACATGGCGTAAACGTCGCCACGAACGGGGATGCTGGTTTCGACGGGAACCGGCGGTGTCTCTTCCTCGGTTTCCTCTGATTCTGCCGGCTGCTCGGACTGACAGGCGCCGAGGAACAGGACGCACAGCAATGCTGCCGGTGCGGATCGCGATAGGCTCATAGATTTCTCCCTTAATGCCGCGCCGATGTTCTTCGCATCGCTGGCGGCAACAAGCTCATTGCTTCAGCCCGAGTAGCTTGAGCGAGGGTCGTTGCTGGCAAGCACCTTGCTGCCGTCGCGCAGGCTCGACTGCCCCGTGATGACGATCTCCTCGTCGCCGGCCAGGCCGCCGACTACTTCGATGAGATTGCCGGATTCGATCCCGACGCTTATGGTCCGGCGGCTGACGGTGCCTTCGGCGACCACGTATACGGAGGTCTGATCGTCTTCTTCGATCAGGGCCTCGCGGGGAATAACGAGCGCATCGGCGTGACGGTCGTAGGCGATCGAGAAACGCGCAAACATGCCCGGAGCGAGTTCTCCGGATCGGTTGTTGATGAACGCGGTGGCGCGAAACGTTCCATTGCGCATATCGATGGTCGGGCTGATGCGTGCGATGGTGGCTGCGTAGGTCGTGTCCGGATTCGCGTCGACCGTCAGCGTTGCCGACTGCCCGGCGGCGAACTTGCCGAGCTCAGCCTGCGGTATCTGCAGGTAGGCGAGCAACTCGCTCGTGTCCGTGATACGGAACGCCACATCGGAGATATTGACACTCTGGCCCAGCTTTACGTCCCGCGATGAGACGACGCCGTCGATCGGAGCGCGGATCTTCGAGTAGTCGAAGTTCAGCCGCGCCAGGTCGTAAGCGGCTTCGAGCGCTTCGAGGTCGTACTTCAGGCCCTCGAACATCGCCTCGCTGACCAGGCCGCGTGCGGCCAGGTCGGTATAGCGCTGGTATTCGCTGCGGACCTGGTCGAGACTGGCCTTCGCTGACAGCATCTCCAGCCGCAGCCTCTCTCCGTCGAGTTCGGCCAGGACCTGGCCCTCCACGACGCGGTCGCCTTCCTCGACCAGCAGACGAACCACCTCACCGCCGACTTTCGCCACCACGGGAGCGTCCGCGTCCGACGCTATCGTAGTCGTCGCCTCATAGGTCGCGAGCATGTCGGTACGCGACGGCAGGGCTGTTTCCACGGGGATCGGCGTAGCCGCCTCTATTTCACTGTCCGAGGCGACGCTCGCCTGGCCCACTCCGCAGCCGGACGCCAGTGCGGCTGTGAGTGAGATCATGAGTGTGGCGGTGGTGGCGTGTCTGATAATCATTGTGTCGGCCATCGATGTAAGTATCAGTGTTATAGTGAAGTATAACACTATATTGGTATAACGCAATACCCCGCGTTAATTTTCTTTTCGGCTCAATATTCAATAAAAACAAAGAATTAGTCCGAATTAACCGTCAGGCTGCGTCATGCGCCCGTCGCCATTTCGACGGGGCATCAGGCTGCCGCGACCTGAAGTAGTTCGGGAGCGGCGCATGACAGCCATTTTGAGGGTCTGCCTGTTAGATGCCGGAAAACGCCGTTTGGATGCAGGTCGCGCCGGAGTTCACGGGGTGGCCGCCGTCGGCGATGAACTCTCGTCGCGGCGTTCCCGGCGTGCCGCCAGCCGTTGCGAGATATTCGCCTGGATCATGAGCAGGCTGGGCGTCAGGAGCAGCGTGAGGATCGTGGCGAATGCCAGTCCGCCAGCGACGGACGACGCCAGTTGCGTCCACCACTGGGAACTCGGCGCGCCCACCGAAATATCACGGCCGATGAGGTTGATGTTTACGCCGAGCACCATCGGCATCAGGCCGATGATCGTCGTTACCGTCGTCAGCAACACGGGACGGAGGCGAACCGCACAGGTGCGCAACACGGCATCATAGGCGTCGAGACCACGGCCGCGCAGCACGTTGTAGGTGTCGATAAACACGATATTGTTGTTTACGACAATACCTGCCAGGGTGATAACGCCGACACTCGACATGATGACGCCGAACGGCTTGTCCATCACGAGATGTCCGAGCAGGACCCCACCCGTGGAAAACAGGACCGCGGTGAGTATCAGCCCTGCCTGATAGATGCTGTTGAACTGTGTCACCAGGATGATCGCCATTATCGCGAGAGCCATGAGCATCGCTCTCTGCAGGAATGCCATATCCTCTTCCTGGTCTTCCGTGCCACCGCGAAATTCGGCACTTACCCTCGGATCGAGCGCCAGCGTCGGCATCATCTTGCGGAGTTCCGCCACGACGTCCGAAACCAGGTAATTACTATCCACGTCCGCATCGATGCTGATGGTGCGCCGCATGTCGATCCGCGTAATCGTGCTGACTTTCTGCGCCGCTTTGCGCTCCACGAACGTACTGATAGGCACGAGGCCATCGTTGGTCGGGATTCGCAGTTTGTCTATTTGTGAAAGACTGCGGTACTGCTCCGAATAGCGCACGCGAATATCGATCTCGTCATCGCTGTCGTCGGGGCGGTATTCGCCGATCTTGATGCCGTTGGTCACGAGCTGAACCATGGCACCCACCAGCGAGATATCGGCACCGAAGCGAGCTGCCTCGGCACGGTCGACGTCGATCTGCCACTCGATGCCGGGCAGGGGACGGCTGTCCTCGATATTGGTGACCGCGGGATGTTCCTCCATGATTTCCCGAATGTCGGCGACCGCCTCGTCGAGCAGTCCCGGAAACCTCGACGACACTTCTATGTGGATGGGCTTGCCGATCGGCGGGCCCGGGTCCGGCTTGCGGGTTTCAATCACTATGCCCACCAGATCCGCCGTCTTGCTGCGGATCTCGGCAAGGATCTCGTCCGATTTCCGGCGCTGGTCCCAGTCGATATAGTTCAGCGTGAGCGAGCCGACATGGTCGGACGCGGCATCGTCGCCACCGGCACCGATTTTCGCGTACAGATTTTCGATCTCGGGCATGCCGAGGACGCGGTTCTCCACCTGGCGAACCAGCTGGTCCATCTCGTCGATCGAAAGATCGCCGCGCGCGCGAATGTCGACCATGCCGAAAGGCATTTCGACATCCGGAAAATATTCGACGCCGCGCCCGAGCGCAAAGAACGCGATGTAGACTGCCGCCAGCAGGCCGGTGACGGCCGCAACGTTTCGCCAGGGCCGCCTGAGCGTCCTCCTGAGCAGCCTGATGTACCTGCCCGTGAAACCGGAGACGCTGTCGAGATCGCCCGTTTCAGCGGCCGCCAGGTTGCGTTTCATCTCCGGGGTCGTGGCGCCGGTCCCGCCGAATATGGAACCGAGCGTGGGCACGAAGACCAGCGCCATGATCAGTGACGCCGCGAGTACGGCGATCAGAGTGATCGGCAGGTACTTCATGAACTCGCCGGAGGTCCCGGGCCAGAGTGCGAGCGGCACGAAAGCGGCGAGCGTCGTGCAGGTCGACGCGATAATCGGCCACGACATGCGAATGGCGGCGCGCGAATAGGCGTTGAAGCGACTTTCGCCCTCGGCCATGCGCCGATCCGCCATCTCCGTCACGACGATAGCGCCGTCGACGAGCATGCCTACAGCCATGATCAATGCGAACAGCACCATCATGTTAATCGTCACGCCGAACGAACCGATGAGCAGTATCCCCATGAGGAAGGAACCGGGGATCGCAACGCCGACGAGAAGCGCAGTGCGGATTCCGAGGATGCCGATGATGACGATGAACACCAGCAGGACCGCCGCAAGCACGCTGTTCTGCAGTTCGGTCAGCATGTCGTTTACGTCTTTCGACTTGTCTCGGGAAGCGATGACCTCGATCTCGGCCGGCCAGTAAGCCTGTTCCTCCGCGATGAGCGCCTTGATCTCGTCGATCGTCTCTATGACGTTCGCGCGGGCGCGTTGCACCACCTCGATGGCGAGGGCGGGCTTGCCGTTCAGGCGCGCGTAACTTTCGGCGTCCTTGTAGGTTCTGCGGACCTCGGCAATATCCCTGAAATGAACGACGCGGTCGCCGACGGCCTTGATCGGCATGTCGAGCACATCGGCGGGGCTCTCGAATACGCCCGGCACCTTGACCGGAAAGCGCCCTTCGTCCGACTGCAGTGCGCCCGCAGCGACGAGTCGGTTGTTCAAGGTAACGAAATTGATGATCTGCGCCTGGTCGAGGCCGTAGCTCTCCATCGCCAGGGGATCGACGACGACTTCCATCAGTTCCTCGCGGACGCCCACGAGGTTCACTTCCAATACGCCGGCGAGGCCTTCGATGTCTTCTTTCAGGTCCTTGGCGATGGTTATGAGCGTTCGCTCCGGCACGTTTCCTGCCAGGTTCAGCACCAGCATCGGATCGAAACGCGACATCTTGACTTCGTTGACGGTCGGTTCGTCGGTTTCGTTCGGCAGTTTGGCCTTCGCCATGTCGACCTTCTCGCGAACGTCCGCGAGCGCCTTGTCCGTATCGATGCCTGCGTCGAATTCGATGAGAACGTTGGCGCCGCCTTCGTAGGCGTTCGCCGTCATCTCCTTGATGCCCTCGATCGTGCGCAGTTCCTGCTCCATGGGGCGAACGAGCAGGCGTTCACCGTCTTCCGGCGAAATACCGTCATGCGTGATGTGGACATAGATCATCGGAATCTCGATGTCCGGTTCCGCTTCCTTGGGGATCGTCAGGTAGGCGGTCACGCCGGCGACCAGCACGACGGCCAGTGACAGCAGCACGGTTCGCGACCGCGACATCGCCGTCTCGATGATCTGCATCGCCTAGTCCTCGTCGTCCGATTTGATGGCGACCGCGGTCTCGACGTCACTCTCGGGAACGGCATTCACCAGCGTCCCGGGAACAACGAAGCCCTGGCCCACCGTGATGATGGTGGCCAGATCGGGCAGGCCGGCGACCCAGACGCCTTCGCTCGTCGCCAACGCGACGTCCGCAAAGACAAACTCGACCTCACCCTCGTCGTTGATGATCTTCACACCGATGTTGCCGGCGTCATCGAGTGTCAGCAGTGACGGCGAGATGCGATGCGCCAGGACGCGTTCCGCGGGCACCCGAAGTTCGGCGGTGCCGCCAGCGCGTAGCTGGCCGTCGCCGTTGTCGATCTCCAGCTCCACGGTGTAGGTACGTGTCGCCTCGTCGGCGACTGGGGCAACGTAACGGATGGTGCCGTGAACGGTTTCTCCCGTGGCCAGCCGGGCCTGGGCAGCCTGCCCGGTCTGTACGTACCCGGCATCGAACTCCGAGACATCCGCGGTCACGATGATCTTGCGGTTATCCACGAAGCGGGCTATCGGGTCGCCTGCCGATACGAAGTCACCCACCTCGACGTGACGTTCCTGCAGCGCCCCGCCGAACGGTGCGCGAATCGTCATGTAGTCGAGATCGAGTTGTGCACGCTTCAGTTCGGTCTTGGCGGATTCGAGTTGTGCGACGGCCTCCTGCAGCTGTGCCTCGGAAACGTAGCTTTGTTCCTCGAGCTTCAGGCGGCCCTGGTATTCCACCTCGCGCTGCCGCACCGTTGCTTCCGCCTGCGCAAGCCGCGCTTTGCGGTCGCGTTCGTCCAGGCGGACGATGACGGCGCCACGTTCGACATTCGCACCCCGCCTTACTCCAACATACTCCACGCGACCGTCGGTTTCTGCGGCAATACTGACGACGCGCGCCGGCGCGGTCTCGCCATTGACGACAATCGTGCGCATGATCTCCTCGGCGGACTGGGTGCGCACACGCACGCTCGATGCCTGGGCGGACGTTGTTGTCGTGACGACCCTGGTCGATACGTCCTCCGGTGTCTCGCCGTCGAGCTGCCCCGATGCGAGCCACACGGTTATCAGCAGTGCGATTCCTGCCGATATCAGCCAGGAACGAAATTTCTTCAGTTTGCCCAAATCCATCTTTTGAGAACCTTTGGTCTTATGGGGCGCAGGCCTCCGCCGTATTAGCCGATGGCGGTCTGGTGCTCCGTGTTCGTTTCTTCGACGAGCATGCCCCTGTTTGCTTCGATGTACTCCCGCATGGTCTTCATCATCGTCTGGCCGAAGCCGAGCACGAATCGTGCACCGGGTGGCCAGTCTTCCATGCGGGATGCTTCGAATTCCTTAAACAGTTCGAGGTAATTCGTCATTTCTGTGAGCCGGTTTTCCAACACGGTTTCGATCTGTTCGTGCGACATGAGGTGCGAAAAGCACATCGTGGCGAGGAACTCGGAACGAACCTTGTGCGAGGGACAGGGGTTTTCGAGCGCTGCGAGCAGGTGCTCACGGCCTGCTTCCGTGATCTCGTAGACCTTGCGGTCCGGCTTACCTTCCTGAGCGATATGCCGGCACTCGACCAGCCCGTCACGGGCAAGGGCATTGAGAGCCGGGTAGATCGAGCCGTAGCCGGCCGCGAAAAAGTGGCTGAACGAGGACTCGAATTCCTTTTTCAGGTCATAGCCCGAGGCCTCGCCATCGGTCAGCATGCCCAGGCAGACGGTTTTTACATCCATTGCGTGTCATTCCGGCGACTTGCGTCGCACATATATCGGAGTGATGTATTATATTAGTTCGATATATAAAGTCCAGTACGCAAACGTAACGATTTGTCTTAGGGAAAGTACTGAGTTTTTTCAATGGATTAAAAAACTGGCGGGCGGAAAATGCGGGTAACGGCGGGCCAGATCGCCTGCCGGCCGCGTATCCCGAAGCCGGGACTACTGGAAATACTGGGCCATGAACGGCGTCAGCAGGCGGTCCTCCGGGTCCAGCTGACGGCGGACCTTGCGGAAGTAGTCGAGCCGGACGCTGTAGACCTGGCGGGCGTAGTCGGCGCGCAGCGAGCGCGTCTGGTTGAACAAGGGCACGCCGGCCCAGTGCTCGGCAAAGTCGGCGAGGTCGATGACGAAGTCTTCCCAGCCGCTGGCCTGCGTCGACGACGTCTGCAGGGCGATCATGGGTTCGTCGAAAGACGGCGACAGGAACGCAGAACGGTCACGGTGCACGTAATACCCGACGGCGGGCATGTCGCAGCGGTACCGCGAGTTGGCGTAGCTCTGCTGGCAAAATTGCCGGTACGCCCGGGCAACCACTGAAAAATCGGCTGCCGGAAAGCACCACGTCGAGTACAGCAGATTTCGCGTTCGGCTGAAATTGCGGCCGGACGAGCCTGCGAGCGTGTTGTTCCCGGTAGTGACGAAGCGCCCGTTCACGATTCCCTGCGTCGCCTCGCTCACCGTGTCGATGACCTGGTAGCGAACCGAGTGCAAGGGCAGCAGGCGGTTGAAAGACTTGAACAGGTTGGGCAGTACCGTGCTCTCGCCCCAGTCCTTGATCTTCCAGGGTGTCCTGTAGGTATGGCCCGCCGACTCCGAGTATCGCCGCAAGTCGAGATACACTCGGTCGCGGTAGGGGAGCAGGTAGAACTTGAAGCCGACCTCGTTGTTGGAGAGCGTATCAACGACCGAGCAAAAGTCGTCGATCGTAAGTTTCCTGTGGCTGGCCGTGAAATTGGCGGTCGGCTGTACCCTGAGCGTTGCTTCGACGATGACGCCGAGCAATCCGTAGCTCGAGCGAACCGCGCCCATCAGGTCTTTCTGGCCGGCGCTTACTTTCATCAGTTTGCCGCCGGGCGTCACCAGCTTTACGTTGAGAACGCGGCTGGCGAGGCACGAGGAGCGCTGACCGATTCCGGGACCCATGCTGGGCGCAGCGATTGCGCCGCCGAGCGTGCGCCCCGCGAGTTCGTGCGCACCAACGAGTTCCAGGCCGTGTTCCGCCAGCGCCTCCACCAGCCGGTAGAGGCGAACGCCGCCCTGAGCCGAAACGGTATTGTTGAAGGTATCGATGTTCAGGATGTTGTCGAGGCCGGCGATGCTGATGACCGTGCCGGCAGGTGTCGAGTTGCAGCCGGTGCAGGAGGAACCTGCGCCGGCCGGCCGAATCGGTGCAGCTGTTCGTGCGGCAGGATCCATTAGCCTGATCAATTCGCGAACGTTGTTGATCGTGTATTCGGCGCTTCCACTGTTTGCGGGACGCAGGAAACGCCCCGTGTTGCGAAGTCTGGCTGCAGTCATACTCGTCTCCGGCAAAAGTGATTCGAATGCCAAAGACACGGCCGCAGCGTATTGGGGAAGCCAGCTGGCGAGGAAGTCGCGAGCGAAACAGGTTCGTTTTGGCGGCCCCGCTGTCCTAGGCTATGCCCGTAGACCGGAAACTTTGCGACCCTGGCTTTCGTCAGGTGTGCCTTTGTCAAACGTCGAAGCATCGTCGCACGGCGGCGCGAAAGCTGTCAATGAACGCTGGACCCGCTGAAACATATTGTTAAATCGGTACTGGTCGAGTGCAGTATCCAGACACCAGGAAGACATCCCAAAGCTCTCACCCGCCTCGTTTGACAATCCGGGATGCCGATACCATCATCGGATTCGCTTGCAACAAGAACAAATTCGACTTGTCCGTGGTAGCGGGCAACCAGGAGCGAGGAAAGTCCCATGAAACAGTTACTTGCAATAGTGGCAGCGCTCATCGTCGCCGGCTGCGCCACCTCGGAGCCCTCGATTCAGTCCGGGCCAAATGCCGAGACGACATTTGACGGGCTCGTGCGCATCGATAATGCCCGCTTCGCGGGAGCGTGGATTGATCCGGATATCGATCTCACGCAATACACGAAGATCATTCCTGGCGGAGCGGCCTTCGAATTCCGCAACGTACAGAAGATGTCGCCGACGGCGGCGCGCCGCAGCAACGAGCGCGAGTTCTGGATCAGCGATAGCAACAAGCAACGCCTGATCGACACCGTCTCGGAGGTATTCGACGAGGAGCTGCAGAGAAGCGAGCATTTTACGATGACGGATGAGCCGGCCCCTGATGCCCTTGTCATCACCGGCGGTCTTCACGATATCGTGTCGCAGGTGCCGCCGGAACAAGTCGGGCGATCAGAGATCTTTCTGCGCTCCCTGGGTGAAGCGACGCTGGTCCTCGAGCTTCGTGATTCCCTAAGCAACGAGGTCGTCTATCGAGCTGTCGAGCGCCGCGCTGTCGCGCGGCCGGGCAACGACATGATCCGTGCGCATACGGCGACAAGCTGGGCCGAAGTGCGTCGCTGGGCGCGGCGCTGGGCGGTACAATTGCGGGAAGGCCTGGATTCCATACACCAGCAGTAATCCGCGCGCCCCGACGGATGTATTCGACGCGAAGCCCGGGAGCGATCCCGGGCTTTTTTGTGCGGGAGGAGGCATCTTTTAGGCGCATCCGACCAGCCTGGGAGATAATGCCTCCATGGGGATGTTCGAGACACTGGTAGGAAGCCGGGTACCACAAAAATACCGCAAGTATTTCGATCTTCCGGAGCGCCGCGAGTCACACAAGTTCACCAATACGGCCGATTCCCTACTCGGCTCGGCTGCCCGGGCATGGCTTGCGGAAAACGAAGGCCCCTGTGGGGTCTATCGGCTCCAACTCGGTATCGATGCCCTCGGCCTGCGTCTCGGGCTGATCGAGAAGGCCGAGCGCAGCATCGATATCCAGAGTTACCTGATTCGAGACGACCTGAGCGGAAATCTCATCGCGCTAAGGCTCATAGAGGCGGCGAACCGCGGTGTCCGGGTGCGCCTCCTGATGGACGATGCGCTTACGGAACCTATCGATGCCGGCCTGTTGAGCCTCAATGACCACGTCAACATCGAAGTCCGGGTTTTCAATCCCTTTCCGAGACGCCGCTCGCGGCTCATCAGCTTCATTGCGAACTTCAATATTCTTAACCGCCGCATGCACAACAAGTCGTTTACGGTCGACAACCGGGTGACCATCGTCGGCGGCCGCAATCTCGCAGACGAGTATTACCAGACGAGCGTGACGAGCGAATTTCTCGACGAGGATATGGCCGCCATAGGCCCCGTCGTCGAAGACGTCTCGGACGGGTTCGATGAGTACTGGAACACCAAGGAGGCCATCCCCGTCAGTGTCTTCGACAAGTACGTTCCGCACCAGGCTCTCAACGAGACCATCGAGGCGGGCCAGCGGCACCTGGAGAAACACAGGGACAGCCCGGTGATACGAGGGCTGAACGAACACCTGATCCGCGACCTGGTCGACGGCGCCCTTCCCTGGGTTCCGGCAAGAACGGAGCTGGTACTCGACCACCCTGACAAGGTCCGGGGGCTGGTTCGCCGGCAGATCGGGGACGTAACCGAGCGGCTGATACGGATGGTTTCATCGGCCGTCAAAGAGGTGATCGTCGTATCGCCGTATTTCGTCCCGCAGCGCGAAGGTGTGGACTTCTTCGGTGCGCTGGCGAAGAAGGGCGTACGGGTGGTCATCCTGACGAATTCACTCGCGTCCACGAACCATTCGAGCGTCCACGCCGTGTACGCCCGTTACCGCAAGCCCCTGCTGCGCCACGGCGTCGAGCTCTACGAGTTACGTCCCATGGAAGAAGGCGATGTGGTCGGTGAGGCGGATGCGGCCCGCCTGACCCTGCACTCGAAGGTAGCGATCGTCGATCGGCGCAGCGCTTTCGTGGGCTCCTTCAACCTCGATCCGCGGTCGCTCTATATCAATACCGAACTCGGCATGATCGTCGAGTCCGATGAGATCGGTGAGGCAATGGCGTCGTCGGGTCTCGAGTCTCTGAAGACGGTTGCGTACAGGCTGCAGTTGAATCAGAGGGGCCGCCTCAACTGGCACTACGGAAGTGGCGGACACGACGTGGTTGCAGGAAAGGAGCCCGACACAAGCCTGTGGCGCCGCTTGCTTACGCGGCTCATGGGCCTGCTGCCGATCGAAGAGCAGATGTAGCTACTCGGCATCTTCGACGGCACATTCCTGCAGTTCGCTGGCGTAACGTTCCTCGCGCACGACTCCCCGCTGCATGGTGATCTGGTAACCGACGTAGTACTTGAAGACGTTACTCACGTAGGTAACCGTTTCCCTGCCGATTCGGCGTGCGGCGATGATCTCGACATTGTCGAACCAGCGGTTCGGGTCGTAACCGTTCTCGGCCGCCTCGCGCCGGTACCGGTTGATCTTCGCCGGACCTGCATTGTAGGCAGCCAGGCTGAACACCCACTGATTCAGATCGTTGAACTTCTCATCCGAAAAATATCGGTCCGCGATGAAACGCATGTACTTGGCGCCGGCGTGAACGTTGCCGTCGATCGTCGTAATGTCGTCGATGCCGACGTTGTTGTCCGCCGCAGTCGACGGCTTGATCTGCATGATGCCGATGGCACCTGCCGGGCTCCTCCGGTCCTGACGCAGCCCGGATTCCTGGAAAGCCTGTGCGGCCAGCATCAGCCAGTCGAAATCGAACTTCTCGCCGTATTTCTGAAACACAGCGATCAGTTCCTGCATCCTTTGCAGGGCTTTGCTCGTATGCGAACACCGCACTCGCGATGCGTCGGAGAGGTAACGGTTGTAGGTATCGTTACCGACGAGCGTCCCCTTGCCGTATTTTCTCAGGAAGCCTTTCAACAGGTCAGCAAACTGCGGATTGTCCTTGCGGATGGCCCAGGCAATGGAGCCCCCTTCGTTGATGACGAGATCGTCGCGTATGACAATATTCGGAAACACGGTCGCCCAGAATTCCGCCTTGTAGTCATCCATGACGGTCAAATCGATCATTCCGCCGTTCACCATCTCCAGCAGGTCTTCGGCTTCCAGTATTTCGTCCGCGAGGTGGATATCGGGTGGTTCGAGCCCGCGGGATTCGAGGTCCGCAGCCAGGATCTGCAGGTGCTCGAAGTAGCTGCTCGATTCGCGAACGACAATTTCCCGTCCCGCCAGGTCATCCAGGGAATCGATGGGCGCCGCACCGGGACCGCTGACGATAACCTCGTCGATATCCTTGAGCATGGGCCGCGCGAAGCTGACCAGTGCGGATCGCTCGGGGGTGATCGTCAGGTCGCCGGCAACGATGTCGGCGTGTCCGTCGAGCATCGCCGGGATCAGTTCGTCACGGCTGACCGGGATCACGACAACGTACACCTTGATATTGCGGCGGCCGAGCTCCTTGTTGATGTAAGCCTCCAGCTGCTGCAGCAGGTCGTAAGTGGCACCCTTCGGCAGGCCGTCAACGTAGTAGAACTGGTAGCCACCGAAGGGTACGACGGCGCGTATGATCCGGCGCTCGACCATGCCGTCGAAGTCGCCTTGCCAGGGTTGCCAGATCACGCGGAAGGGCATCGGCAGGATATCGCCGGCCGACACATTTTCATCGAGGGCCAGATAGCCGGGCGCCGGAGCAGGCTCCGCTTCCGCAGTCTGCTCGCCGGACCCGGCATCGTCGGCCACGGCCGCTTCCTGCTCCTCGCCGGCGGCGGCCGGCTCTTGCGGCGTCGGCTCGGCACCGCAAGCCGCGATCCAGACGAGGGTGAGCAGAACTTTGAGCTGGAGTTTCATGGTGCGAAGGTAATGCCAGTGGTGCATCCGATTCTCGCAGTTGTCGGTTTGCATGACCAGTGGCCGCGGACCAGGCTGAGGCTGCACCGGGCGCTTGACGCCTGCCGTGTGCGCGGCCGAGACTGTGCAGATGGATGAGCTTCAATTCACAGGCGTGGCGGCAGCGGCCAGGGAAGCGTCGCAGCGGATTGTGCAACTGGTTCGCGAGACGCCCCTCGACTATTCATTCCGCTTCAGCGCCGCGACGGGTGCCGAGGTGTATTTCAAGCTCGAGAATCTCCAGTACACCGGCTCATTCAAGTTGCGGGGCGCCGCGAATCGCCTTGCGACGCTGACGGCGGCGCAGAGAGAGGCCGGGTGCGTTGCGGCGTCCAGCGGCAATCATGGTGCCGCCGTCGCCTACGCCATGCGAAAGTTGGGCATCAGGGGCGTCATATTCGTGCCCGAACAGACGTCCACTGCGAAAGTCGAGGCGATCAGGAGTTATGGCGGCGACGTGCGCTTCTTCGGCACCGACGGTCTGGATACCGAGTTGCATGCGCGCGAATTTGCCGATGAGCACGGCATGTTCTACCTGTCGCCCTACAACGATCCCGAGGTCATCGCGGGACAGGGCACCTGCGGTATCGAAATAGCGTCGCAGCTGCCGCAGGTCGATGTCCTCTATGTCGCTGTCGGCGGAGGCGGACTGGTAAGCGGTGTCGCGAGCGTGCTCAGGTCGGACAATCCCGGAATCCGCGTCGTAGGCTGTCAGCCGGAAGCATCAGCCGTCATGGCCCACTCGGTGCAGGCCGGTCGCATCGTGGATGAAGCGAGCCGGCCGACGCTGTCGGACGGCACCGCGGGTGGCATCGAGCAGGACGCGATCACGTTCGATCTTTGCAGGACGCTGGTCGACGAGTTCGTGCTCGTCAGCGAGGCGGAAATCGGCGCGGCGATGCGGCAATTTGTCGACTTCGAACACCAGCTCATCGAGGGCGCCGCCGGCGTCGCGCTGGCCGCCATGCTGAAACAGACGGACGCCCTCGTCGGGCGGAAGGTGGTAGTACTGATCTGCGGCGGCAACGTGGGACGCGATACGCTCAAGCGCATCCTCTGATCGGCCGGGCCGCCGCAAGCGCCGCGGCAGATTGCCGCCCGGCAGCCTGCGTACTACGCTTCAGGTATTGATCCCGTGGATCGCGGGCGAAGTGCCCCCGAACCCCGGGGAACCTGACAGCAAACAGGGAGCCAGCGTCTCTCAATGCGTTCTTGCATTTTATTTTTCATGTCCTTCATCGTGGCTGCCGCCGCGGCCGCCGACGTTACAGTATTCGTGAACGTAAACGTGCTGCCGATGTCCGACGAGAGAATCATCGCCGGGCAGACGGTCATCGTGCGTGACGGAATCATCGGCACGATCGGCAACGTCGACGAGGTGCCCGTCCCCGAAGATGCCCGGGTCGTAGACGGCACTGACCGGTTCCTCCTGCCGGGGCTCGCCGAGATGCACGCCCACGTGCCTCCGGTTGGGTCCGGCGAACTTGAACGAGACTTTGCGCTGTTCGTCGCGAACGGCGTAACCACCGTGCGTGGCATGCTGGGTCATGCCTCGCACCTGCAGCTTCGCGAGGACCTGCTCGCGGGCAGCACGTTCGGGCCCAGGCTGATTACGTCCGGCCCTTCGCTGAACGGGCGCTCGGTCAGTGGTGCAGCGGACGGGGCACGTCAGGTCAGAGAGCAGCATGCGGCAGGATACGATTTCATCAAGATTCACCCGGGCCTCGACGATGAAGAATTCGCCGCGATTGCGTCGGCTGCCAACGAGCTGGGCATTCCGTTCGCCGGCCACGTTCCGGTCGCGGTCGGTCTCGGCAACGCATTGACGTCGGGTATCGCCAGCATCGACCACCTCGATGGCTACATGGTGGCGCTCGTGCCGCCGCAACGTGATGCTTCCGGCGGATACGGCGGATTCTTTGACGTTCTGCTGGCGGGCGACGCGAGTGAGGACAGGATCGCTTCGCTTGCCGAGGCGACCGCCGCGTCCGGGACCTGGATCGTCCCCACCGAGACCCTGGTAGAGCAACTCATTAACGAGGTTCCTGTCGGCGAGCTGCGAAACCGCATCGAGATGCGGTACGTGCCCGAAGCCACGGTCGAACGATGGGTGGATGTGAAACAACGGCAGCAGCAGGAGCGCGGGTTCAGTGCGGAAGTCGCGGCCAAGGCCATCAGGATACGGCGCAAGCTGCTACATGCACTGCACGAGGCCGGTGCCGGCATACTCCTCGGCTCGGATGCCCCCCAGATTTTTAATGTGCCCGGGTATTCGCTGCACCGGGAGCTGGAACTCATGGTCGCGGCGGGCCTGACGCCGTTCGAGGCGCTGCAGACCGGCACCACCAACGTGGCGCAGTTCCTGGGTCTCAGGACGGGCGTGATTGCAGCCGGGTACGAGGCGGACCTCGTCATGCTCGACTCGAACCCCTTCGAAGACATATCCAGCACACGGCGATTGCACGGTGTCATGCTGCGCGGCAAGTGGTACTCGGGCGCCGATATCGAGGCCCTGCTCGGTCGCTTCGCGCTCCAGGACGGCGGCTGAATCCGGCGATTTGCAACCAAATGGCGCCGAGCGGCGTCTTACTGGTAACCGCACAACGCGAAGACGTCTCGGGAGATTACGATGCGCGGATTGATCGTCATGGCCATGTTTGCCGTGAGCCTGGCATATGCCGGCTCGCACAACTTCAGCGAAGTCAGGAATCTCGAAGTGGATGCGTCCGGATTGTCGGACCTGTTCATCGACGCCGGCGCCGGCTCGCTGATCGTCAGTGGCGTCGAGGACAGCGACGAGATTGTCGTTGTGGCGACGATTATCGTGGATGATAAGGACGAGGACGAAGCGAGGGAGTTTATCGAGAAACGGCTGCGCCTCGACCTGGAACGCGACGGCGACAGGGCGAAGCTGAGGGCGGGCTTCCGTTCGGGCTGGGGCTGGGACGGCAACGCCGCGATCGACCTGGACGTGCGCATGCCGGCGCGACTCGGTTTGCTGATCGACGATGGTTCGGGCTCGATCACGGTCCGTGACATAGCGAGCAGCGTTCGTATCGATGACGGCAGCGGCCCGATCGAACTCGTCAATTCCGGCGACGTCGATATCGACGACGGCAGCGGCTCAATCAGGCTGGAAAATACGGGTAACGTGAAGATCGATGACGGCTCGGGCTCGATCGACATCGTGAGGGCGGCCGGCGATGTGTACGTCGAAGACGGTTCCGGAACCATCGATATCAGGAGTGTTCAGGGCAGCGTTACCGTGGACGACGGATCCGGCGACATCAATATCGACGACGTCGAGCACGACCTGATCATCGAAGAGGAGGGCAGTGGTTCACTGCGCTATTCCAACGTTCGCGGCGCCATCCAGCAGGACGACTGAGACATACACGGCCGGACAGGGCCCTCCGGTAATGGCGGGCCTTGTTTTGTCACGCTAGAATTACCCCCATACCCGCAAGAAGGGCGCTTCGGCGGATAGCGCGGAAAACAGGCCGTCACCGGCGGAAGGGGAGCACGAGAATGAAACTGGTCAAGCATCTGCTCGATGCGAAAGACAGAAACGTAATTTCGATTTCGCCAGATGCTTCGGTATTCGAGGCGATCAAGTTGATGGCCGACGAGAATATCGGCTCGCTCATAGTCATGGACGATAACGGCCGGCTCGCCGGTATCGTCACCGAGAGAGACTATGCCCGCAAGGTCATTGTCAAGGGCCGGTCTTCACACGACACCCGGGTTGCGGAAATAATGAGCGTCGATGTCATGACGGCCGGCAGCGACGATACCGTGAATTCCTGCATGGAAATCATGACGGACAAGAAGGTACGGCATCTCCCCGTCGTCGAGGACGATCGGGTGGTCGCGATGGTATCGATAGGCGATCTCGTGCAGGCCATCATCGCCGACCAGCGGGAAGAGATCGAACATCTCGAGCACTACATCAGCGGCTGAACCGTGAGCAGGAAATTCGATGTCGACGAGCGCGTATGGAAGCTGTTTGACGGTTACGTGCACGGAACCGTCTCCCGTCGGGAGTTTCTCGAGCGAGCGGCACGCTTCACCGCCAGCGGTGTCTCCGCGGCGACACTGCTGTCCGCGCTGAGCCCGGACTATGCGCTGGCGCAGCAGGTCGATCCCGACGATGCGTCCATTTCCGTCGGCTACAAGAAGTATGCATCACCGAAAGGCGCCGGTGTCATGCGAGGATACTTTGCCCGCCCGGCCAAGACCGGGCACAAATTACCGGGCGTCGTCGTCATCCACGAGAATCGGGGACTCAATCCCTACATCGAGGATGTGGCGCGACGGCTTGCCGTTGCCGGGTTTATCGCGTTCGCGCCGGACGCACTCACCCCGCTCGGCGGTTATCCTGGTAATGACGACGACGGCAGAACACTGCAGCGCGAGCGTGATCGTGAAGAGATGACGCAGGACTTCGCCGCCGCAGTGACCTTCCTGCGCGAGCACCCCGACACCAGCGGTCGCGTCGGCGTCGTCGGCTTTTGTTTCGGCGGTGGCATGGTGCTCGAACTTGCCATCAGGTTGCCGGATCTCGATGCCGGCGTCTCTTTTTACGGGCGCCACCCGGACGCTGACCGTGCGGCCGCCATCGAGGCACCGCTGATGCTCAATCACGCCGAACTGGACGAGCGTGTCAACGCCAGTTGGCCGGCGTTCGAGAAAGGACTCAAGGCTGCGGATGTCGATTACGTCCACCACGACTACGAAGGCGTGCAGCATGGTTTCCACAACGACACAACGCCACGCTACGACGCAAAAGCGGCTGAACTCGCGTGGACGAGAACCGTCCAATTCTTTGACAGGCACCTGAAATCAGACGGTTGAATCCGGGTTCGCGGGGCGAACCTTAAAGACATGACTATTGCTCGTTACCTGCTGTTGCTACTGTTGCCCGGCTTGCTTGCCCAGGCGCAGGTGCCTGGCGGTGAATCCGATGGGGTCGCAAAGACCGTGATCGGGCCCAGTAATGCCGATCTTGCTGACGGCGCGGCAGCGCTCCAGGTTGGGGATGCCGAGAACGGCGTGCGACTGACGCAGCGGGGCCTCAGGTCGGCAAACAGCCATCGGGAACGCGTCGCCGGGTATTCCAATCTCTGTGCCGGGCTGGTCATGCTGGGCCGGCTCGACGAAGCGCTGGAAGCATGCAACCGCGCGCTCGAACTCGACGACCACCATTGGCGCAGCTATAGCAACCGGGCACTGGTCTATCTCAGGCAGGAGCGTTACCCGGAGGCGGAACGGGACATCTCGACGGGCGAGGCGTTGAATCCGAATGCCCGCACGCTGAAGACGCTCCGCGGAATGTACCGGGATGCCGTCGATCCCGTTTCACCGAGCATCATCATCGACGACCGACGCGGGGCAGTGGCGGATGAGGCGGACCGGTAAGTACTGGCTGTTCGTCGTGTCGTGGCTCTGCGCCACGAGCATTGCGGCCGACGAAACCCGCGTCAGTCATATGGAAGGCGACAGCCGGGATCGCGTTCCGCTCAACACGGTTGCGCCGGCCTACCCTGCTGCAGCGCGCCGCGACAGGATCGAAGGCGATGTTCAGGTCTGCTTCAAAGTCGATCGCGACGGCAGGCCGTATCGGATCGCGGTGCGCACCAGCACCAATCGCGCATTCGAGAAGCCCGCCATTCGCGCGATCAGGGCGTCCCGGTACCAGCCTCTGCCGCAAGACCAGGCGGTTCCCGCAATCAAGACCTGTCGGACGTTTCGATTCCGGCTGGAGTCAGTGGCCGGCAGCTGATTCAGTCCGCGAGCCCGGCCGCGAGTTTCGCCGAGCGAAGCGTGTTCGCCATCAGCATGGTGATCGTCATCGGTCCGACGCCACCGGGAACGGGGGTTATCGCTCTGGCGACCTCGCTTGCTTCCTCAAAGTTGACGTCGCCAATCAGCTTCGCCTTCTTCTCACCGTCGACCTCCACCTCGACACGATTGATGCCGACATCGATGATGACCGCGCCCGGCTTGATCCAGTCACCACCGACCATGTTGGGACGGCCCACTGCAGCGACAACGATGTCCGCTCCGCGCACCACCGCGGGCAGGTCCTTCGTGCGGCTGTGGGTGATGGTCACGGTCGCGTTCCGCGCAAGCAGCAGGCTTGCCATGGGTTTACCAACGATGTTCGACCTTCCGATAACGACTGCGCTGAGACCGGACAGGTCGGTGCCGAGATGATCTTCGATCATCAGCATGCAGCCTGCGGGCGTGCAGGGTATGAATGCATCAGCGGTATCACCCGCCGTCAGCTTGCCGATGTTGATGTAATGAAAGCCGTCGACGTCTTTCGAGGGCGTGATCGACTGTGTTATTCGCTGTTCGTCCAGGTGATCGGGTAGCGGCAGCTGGACGAGAATGCCGTGGATCGCCGGATCGTCGTTCAGCGATTGGACGAGATCGAGCACATCCTGCTGCGACACTTCGGCGGGCAGCGAATGCTGCACCGAATGGAAGCCGCAGGCTTCCGCGGTGCGCTTCTTGTTACGAACGTAAACCTGGCTTGCCGGGTCTTCACCGATAATGACTACCGCGAGCCCGGGCTTGATGCCGTGATCACGCGCCAGCGCGGCCGTCTCTTCCTCGATTTTTTCCGAAAGTTCGGCCGCCTTGGCCTTGCCGTCGATGCGAATTGCACTCGCCATGGGTCCGGGTCCTGTAGGTCGAAAGCGCGGGCATGGTAACGCCGGCATTAGTTTGCGTAAACTGCGCGATGTACCTAGCGCAATCGACACCGGAAGTGCAAACATGATCGAGTCCTGGCTGGAGCGCTGGCGCGAAGGGCGCATTGGCTGGCACGAGGCAGGCGGAAACGCGAGCCTCAGGAAATACTGGCGTGCCGAAGGCAGGCGCGTACTCGTGCCCATGTGTGGGAAGACTGTCGACATGCTGTGGCTGGAGGAACAAGGCAACAGCGTTGTCGGCGTGGAGCTTTCAGATATCGCCGCACGGGCATTCTTCGAGGAAAACGGCCTGCGCTACACGATCCGGGAAGGGAGGTTGCCTGCCTATGCCGCCGAAGACCGGCGGATCACGATTTATTGCGGCGACCTGTTCGAGTTCGATGAGCCGGGACATACCGGCTGGTACGATCGCGGTGCGCTCGTTGCGACTCCGGCGGAGCAACGTCCCGCCTATGCGGAACACATCGACGCGCTGCTGGCGCCGGATGCCTACCGCTTACTGATCACGCTCGAGTACGACGACGACATCGCCACCGGACCGCCTTACTCGATTTCCCGCCAGGAAATACAGCGATACTGGCCGGATTTGCAGGAAGTCGATCGATATGACGACATCGACAACGGACCGCCGAAATTTCACGACGCCGGCCTGAGAGAGATGTTCGAGGCCGTCTGGCGCTGACGCCCGGCCTCAGATTCCCATCTTCGCGAGCAAATCCGCGATCTCGCGAGTAATGCGTTCGGCAACAGGGTGAGTGGCGGCAAACCGCGATTCGAGCTCCCTGGCACCGTCGCTCAGCGAGTCCTTGCTGCCCGCCGTGATCTCATCGAGGTCGTCATTGAGTTTCGACAACAACCGCCGCGTTTCGGCGTCGATTTCGCCAGTGGATTTCAATTCCTTGTCGAGCTCCCCGAGAAGGGTGCGGATTCGTTCACTGCTCAATGATGTGCTCCCACAATGGCGTCAGGCTACGTCCTCAATATCTTTCATACGCAGTTCGTGTTTGCTGACCGGCAACTCGCGAATGCGAATGCCGGTTGCATCGAAAATTGCGTTGGTGAATGCCGGCGCAACAGGGGGCGTACCGGGCTCCCCGGCGCCGCCCAGCAGCCCGCCGCCGTCGATGATATAGGTTTCGACGTCGGGAGCCTCGTGCATGCGCAGCATCCGGTAATCGTGAAAATTCGATTGCAGAACCGCGCCGCCGCTGATGGAGATTTCGCCATAAAGCGCGGCGGTCAGGCCGAAGGCGATGCCGCTTTCCATCTGTGCGGCGAGGTTGTCCGGATGCACGGCGTAGCCGGGATCCACGGCGCACACTACGCGCCTCGCGCGCGGCTTGCCGTCGACGATCTCGACATCGACGACCTGCGCGACGATGGTTCCGAAGGAGCGGTGGATGGCGATGCCACGACCCATGTTCGCGGGCAGGCTGTCTCCCCAGCCCGATTTCTCCGCCGCGAGGTCCAGGACCGCCGCGAAACGCGGCGAACCGGCCAGTAGCTCGCGCCGATACTCATAGGTGTCGCGGCCCGCCGCAACTGCCAGCTCGTCGATGAACGACTCGGTGAAAAATGCGTGCAGGGAATGATCCACGCTTCGCCAGATTCCCCACGGCACGTGCGTCTCGCTTTCGCTGTAGACAATCGCCTGATCGGCTATGGCGTAAGGAATGTGCGGCGCTTCCTCCGGATCATGTTTGTTCACATAGTGGTTGTGCCATGCGATCGCCCTTCCCGATGCATCGAGACCGCCGCGGAACCGGCTGATGCTCGCCTGACGGTAATGGTCGTGGCGCACGTCTTCTTCGCGCGACCAGATGAGTTTGACCGGGTAGGGCGAATCGGCTGCGATTCGCGCCGCCTGAATGGCGAAATCCTCGAAAGCGCGCCGCCCGAAGCCGCCACCCAGGTACTGGTTGTGCAGAACGACCTGCGACTGGTCCATGCCGATTGCCTTGGCAACCTGTTGGGCGAATCCCAGCGGGTTCTGCGTGCCCAGCCACAACTCGCAGCGATCGTCATGCACCCATGCCGTGCAGTTCATGGGTTCCATGGCGGCATGGGCGAGGAAGGGGACGCGGTATTCGGCTTCGAGGACGCGCGCCGCCGCTTCGAGACCAGCAGTCGCATTACCCGAAACGAAATCGGTCTTTTCCCTGCCTGCCGCGGCCGCCGCGTCGAGTTCGTTCGCGAACTGTTCGAATATGCTGTCCTGCGCCGTGGCTCCGTTGCCGCCATCGCTGAATTCGACAGCAAGGCTGCCCAGCGCCTTCTGGGCCTGCCAGTAGCCATCGGCAATGACGGCCACTGCGTCTCCGAGGTCGACGACCTTGCGAACGCCCGGCAGCGCCTCGATGGAGGACTCGTCCACCGTCAGCACACGGCCGCCGAAGACCGGGGCGGCCTTGACGGCGGCATGTTTCATCCCCGGCAGTACCGCGTCGATGCCGAAGTTCGCCGAGCCGTCCACCTTTGCCGGCACGTCGAAGCGCGGCGGTGATGTTCCCATGATCCGGAATTCGTTCGTTGATTTCAGCGACGGCTTGGCGGGCAAAGGCAAGGCCGCCGCCGCAGGTGCGAAGTCTGCGAACGTCGCCTCGCGGCCGGATGCGGCGTGACGGATCATGCTGTCGCCGGCGGCGAGTTCGGATACCGGCACCTGCCATGCGTCCGCTGCCGCTTCGAGCAGTACCGCACGGGTTGCGGCACCGGTCACGCGCATTGCGATCTGCCCGGTCGTGCGAACGGAGAGGCTGCCGCCCGTGATCTGCACTCCCATCATCTGTGTGGCGCGGAAGAACAGTCCATCGACGGAATCGATCAGCCAGGCCGGAAAATCCGCATCAGGTGCCGAGTATTCCCGCGCCAGTGAATAGTTGGCGAACTCCTTGTGTGCGGGCGCTTCCTCGAAGCGCACGGTCGACCAGTCCGCGTCGAGTTCGTCGGCCAGCATCATGGCGAGCGCGGTGTGCACACCCTGTCCCATGTCCGCATGCGGGATGATCGCAGTGATGGTGTTGTCGGGCGCGATTTTCAGCCAGACGTCGAAGAGTGACTCGCTTTCAGCCGCTATGAGTCCCCTGACCTTGTCGGATCGATCACCACGGCGGATGGCAACACCGAAAACGACGACGCCACCCGCGGCGACGCCGCCCGTTATGAATGCGCGCCGCGTCCACTTACCCATCATCGTTCTCCGGCACCGGGGTCTGCGCGATCGCTGCGGCGGCGCGCTTGATGCCCTTGCGGATGCGCGGGTAGGTGCCGCAACGACAGACGACACCCGACATCGCCGCGTCGATATCGGCATCCGTGGGCGACGGGATACGATCCAGCAACGCGGCAGCGGCCATTATCTGCCCGGACTGGCAATAGCCGCACTGCGGGACCTGCTCGTCGATCCATGCCTGCTGCACCGGATGCAGCCCGGTCTTGTCGCCGTTGATACCTTCGATCGTCGTGATCTGCCGGCCAACCACGGCAGACGCCGGCGTGATGCAGGAGCGGACCGGCCTGCCATCGATGCGAACAATACACGCGCCGCACTGCGCGATGCCGCAGCCGAACTTGGTGCCGGTCAGGCCGGCATAGTCCCTGACTACCCACAGCAGCGGCGTCGCTGGATCGACGTCGAGAGCCCGGGACTCGCCGTTGATTGACAATGTGATCATCTTCATTCGGATTCGACGAAACGCCGTTTCACGTTACTCCAAGGGTTTCGCGCCGGCAAGTCGGACCGGCAGCTTACGTCGGCAGGCCAGGCGGCGCCGGGGCGGCGGTTCGGGCTAAAATGCGACACTTCGATCGCCGTAGTCGAGGTGGCGGGTGAGCGGATTTCTAAGGCAGTCGCGCGGAGTTCTGACGTTCGGCGCCCTGACCGTCAATACGATGTTCTGGTTCGTGCCCATCATGATGCTGGCGCTGCTGAAGCTGCTCCTGCCGGTCGCCGCGCTGCGCCGCGTACTCACGGTCTGGCTGATGTGGTGTGCGGAAAACTGGATCGCCTTCAACGGTTTCGTCCTGCGAGGTTCCGGCTCCCGGCACTGGTGGGCCGACGGCGTCGAGGCACTGGACAGGCGCGGCTGGTACCTGGTGCTTGCGAATCACCAGACGTGGGTGGACATCGTCGTGCTGCAGGTCGCGCTGAACCGGCGTATTCCGCTACTCAAATTCTTTATCAAGCAGCAACTTATCTGGTTCCCGCTGCTCGGTCTCGGGTTCTGGGCACTCGACATGCCCTTCATGAAACGGCACTCGCCGTCGTACCTGGCACGACACCCGGAGAAGAAGGGTGCCGACCTCGAAGCGACCCGTAAGGCCTGCGAGAAGTTTCGTCATACGCCGACGTCCGTCATCAATTTCGTCGAAGGGACGCGGTTCAGCGAAGCCAAGCGGGTTGCGAGGAAGTCGCCCTACGAACACCTGCTGCTGCCGCGGGCGGGCGGCATCGCCGTCGCGCTGTCGGCGATGGGGGAGGTGTTCGACGCCATTCTCGACGTCACGCTCGTTTACAAGGACGGCCCGCCGAAATTCTGGGACATGATCTGCGGTGACCGCGTGATGGTGACCATTGACGTCAGGGCGTTGCCGATCGACCCTGCGATAATCGCCGGCGACTATCAGAACGACCGTGAATTCCGCCGGGAGGTACATCGCTGGCTGGGTGCACTGTGGCGGGAAAAGGATGCGCGCATCGCTGAAATCAAGGGACGTGTCGAGTAGACTGCGTGTATTACTTTTCTGCGGAGGGCGAGATGGCTGACAGCCGCCATTACGACACGGTCGCCTTCGACGTGCGCGACAACGCCACGATGCTGTTTTTCGCGAAGACCACGGAGACGGGCGATATCGACGATTACCTGCTCATGGTGCGCACGATCGAGGACGACTTCGATGAATCCATGCACATCGAAATCAACGAGCAGCAGTTCGGGGGGCACGACCTGCTGTCCGAAGCGGAACTCCTGGGGAACATGCTGACGCTGCGCTTCTCCAGGGGGATCGACGCGCTGGGCGGTGCGAGCGAGCTGGCGCTGACGTTCGCTGAGACCCAGGAAAACCTCAGCAGCCTGGAGATCGGCGCTTTTCGCGTGCTCGGCGATGCCCTCAAGGGTGGCCACGCCTGATCGCCGGCGCGCGTGAGTTACAGCCTGTACATTCTTCGCTGCGCGGACGGCAGTCTCTATACCGGCATCGCGCTCGACGTTGCCCGTCGGCTCGATGAGCATCGGAGCGGCGCTCGCGGCGCCAAGTACCTGCGTGGTCGGACGCCCGTCGAACTGGTGTTCGAACAGCCCGTCGGTGATCGTGCCGCAGCGCAGCGCCTGGAACATCGCGTCAAGCGCCTCAGCAGGGCCGAGAAAGAGGCCCTGATCGGCGGTGACCGTTCGCCGCTGCGACCGGCCTAGGCCGGCCGGACTCAGGCGTCCGGTATCTGCTCCGGATACAGTACGAGAGGCTTCCCGAATACGGGCAGATACAGCTGCGTATCCCTGTCCCAGGTATCACGGATGTCCCGAAGCCATCCCGCGGTCCTGACGAAGTTGTCGATGAGCTTCGGCGGCAGCGCGATTTCGCCGAATGGGCGGGTCTGGTCGTCGAAGTGCACCGGGAAGACGCGGACGGCGCCCGTGGACGTCACCAGCGCCTGCCAGTAACGCTCCACGTAGTCGCGTCCGAGGCTGCCGAGCAGCCCCACGCCGAGCATCACGACGTCGGCCTGCACGTCATCGAGCGCTCCCGGCCTGTAGCCTGCGCTGCCGTGGACGATGGTCGTTCCCTGCGGATGTGATACGACGATCGAATAGCTCCCGCCCTCCCGCCAGGCCGTAATCGGTGCGGGCAGCTCGAGCGGCTCATCCACGGTCCCGGCCAGCGGCACCTCGCCGCGCAGGCCGATCGGCGCGTGGACGGACGGTACCAGCGTTACCGTGAAGTCGCCGAATTCGTAGGACGACCGAGCCTGGACAACGACGATCTGGTCTTCCGGCACGCCGGCGCCGCGCGCGACATTCGCGGTCGACTCGGACCCCAGGATCGATGCGCTGCTGCGATTCGCGATCGCCCCGATATCCATCGCGTGATCGTAGTGCGAGTGCGCGGGAATGATCGCCGCGAGCCGGCGCATCTCATACTCGTTCATGACGTAATTGATCATCGGCGCATCGTAGGTCACGGGTCTCTTCGTCAGCGATTCGAACAGGCTCGGGCGTGAGATGAAGCCATCGATCAGAATCTGGGTTTCGCCGTCGTCGAACAGCAGCGTCGTAACGCCCAGCCAGGTGGCCGTTACGGCTGTCTCCGGCGTGTCGTCCACGACCTGCGGGTGCAGGCCCGTGTCGGTCATGTCCGCGCGCTCGTTCCAGGCCCAGACCAGGGCTGCCACGAGGAACAGGACAATGCTTGCGAGCGTGATAGCCGTTCGCTTTGCGTAGCGCTTTACGTCCTGGATCGTGACCGTAGGCATTGCGCCAAGATACCATCAAGCTCCCGATCAGGCATCGTCAGGAAGGGCTGGAAAATGGACCTCAACCAGGTAACGCTGCCGGCGCTGGACATCAGGGCATCGGTGGATTTCTATACCCGCATGGGGTTCCTGCAGATCGTCGACTCGCCCCACTATGCGCGGTTCGAATGTCCGGACGGCGACGCCACGTTCTCGCTGCATGCGGTCGACTCGGTATCGCCGGAATCGGGCGTGACCGTGTACTTCGAGCACGAGGCGCTGGACGAGCTTTGCGCCGACCTGCAGGCGCGCGGCTTCGAATTCGAACATCAGCCCGTTGATCAGTCCTGGCTCTGGCGCGAAGCGATCCTCATCGATCCGGCCGGCAACCGGATCTGCCTGTACCGGGCCGGCGAAAATCGCAAGCATCCACCCTGGCGGGTGGGCTAGGCGCTTGCCGCCTGCTGCCCGGGACAGTCGGATTTTTCCGCCGCCGTGAAGTCCACGGCTTCGCCGGTTTCGAGCAGCGTCTTGAGTCCCGAGATCACGTGCGGCCAGCCGAAGGTAACCATCGTAGCCGTCGTCGAAGCCGCCTCGAGCCGGTCATGGATCACGGTCAGGCGCGTCCCCGCCCGAATGGGCTCCAGCCGGAACGTCACCCGCGACGCAGGATCGCCAGCGGCATCCGGATCGCGCAGGAAACGCCAGGTGTAGGACAACTCGCTCGGGTGGTCGGCCGTGAGAATCTCGCCGGCGACGCCCACGCTGTCGTCAGCGTTGAGAAACTCGATCGTCGCACCAGGCGTGAAATCGCTGCGTACCCGCGTGCCGTGCCAGTACTGCTGTGTGAATTCGGCGGTCGTCAGGCCTTGCCAGACGCGCTCCGGGGGGGCCGCGATGACGGCCATGTATACGAATTCGGGTCTACTCATTGTCGTTCTCCTGCAATGCGTCTCTGAGATTGAGGATGGCCGCGGCCCGCTCGCCTGAGTAGCGGTCCAGCCAGCGGCGGCTGATTTCGGCGATCGGCAAAGGGTTCAGGTAGTGCAGCTTTTCGCGTCCCTGCCACCGGCAGCTGACGAGCCCGGCGCCCTCGAGTACTGCGAGATGCTTCGCAACGGACTGCCGGCGCATACCAAGGCCGTCGACCAGCTCCGTCAGCGTCTGACCCTGCCGTTCGAGCAGGCGGTCCAGCAGGGCGCGTCGTGTGGGGTCGGCCAGGGCCTTGAAGATCGCATCCATCATTGAAAAAGGCAGCTAATTGGTTGCCTTTATTATGCAGCCAATTAGCTGCATGTCAAGCGTCCTATTGGCCGGCGGCGAACTTGGCGAGGTAGCCGGTGAGGGGGGCGAGGTAGTTGCCCATGGCGTAGCCGAGCAGTGCCATCAGTACCGAGACGGGCACGAGGCTCGGCTTGTGATGCGCCGCGACGATCGGCGCGGATGCCGCGGCCCCGATATTGGCGGCCGAGGCGATGGCAACGCTGTGCACGTCGACGCGGAACAGCCATGCGCCGGCGAGGCAGAACGCGCCATGGATGAAGATCCAGATGAATGCGCCGAGCAGGAATGCCGGCGCCTGTGCGAGACCGGCGATCTCGGCCCGCGCACCGATTCCCGCGACGAAGATGTAGACCAGTGCCGTACCCAGGGCTGTCGAATTCGGCAGGCGTGATACGGGGGTCGCCGACAGCAGCAATGCTACCGTCGTTACCAGCAGGATGCGCGTCGTCGACTCACCGAACACGGGCGCGAGCGGTTCGACGTTCGTGCCGATCCACTGCGAAATGCCGGGCGCGAGCGCAATGCCCATCCAGGTGACACCGATGACGACGGCCGCGAGGAACAGGTACTCCGGCATCGTCGGCGCGTGTTCCTCTTCCGCATGAAGTTCGGCGGCCGCCTCCATTGCAATGAGCCGCTCTTCCGGCACTCGCGCCCAGGCATTGAAACGGTCCGCATAGTTGCGCGATATGAGCAACAGCGGCAGCCACACGATGTATACGGCGTTATCGGCGATCACCGCGAGCCCGAACAGTTCGCTGGATGTGCCGAGCATCTCCTTGGTTGCCGCCATGTTGGCGGTACCGCCTATCCAGCTGCCGGCCAGTGCGCCGAATCCCGTCCAGGCATCCTCCGACAACCAGCGATGCACGATCATGTAGGCAATGACGCCGCCGACCATGACGCCGGCGGTGCCCATCAACATGACGAGGACGCCCTTGCCCATGATCCGTACGACGGCCGGCACATCGACTTTGATCAGCATCAGTACGATGAAAGCCGGCAGTGCGAATGTGCTGAGACCGCTGTAAATGACGGACTTGTTGGGGATGATCGATGCGCCGCCGATATTCACGTTGCTCAGGATGACCGGCGTAATGTAGATGAACAGCAGCGGTGGAACGTACTGGAAGAGTTTCGCCCCCGTCGCCCGCTCGAGATAGAAGAAGAAGCCGGCGACGGCGCAAAGAATGGCCAAAACGCCGATCGGCGAAGAAATCAGGGCTGCGGTTTCGTGCATGGGCGACGCGTCCGGCGGCAACAAAGAAGCGCCCGAGTATAAAGCATCAGGCCTTGCGGGCGATGCGCCGGTTCAGGTGAAGCTCAGCTGCGACGCGTGATCCTTGCGAGTGTCTTCGTCTGTCAGTGCAGCGGACTTGACGGTCATCCAGACGGCGTCCCAGTCCTCGACCTTGCTCGGGCCGAAAACGAACTTGGCGATAAAGCTTTCGAGCTGGCCGACACGAATGGCGTTCTTGGGCGGCGCGGAGGTAAATTCCACGGAACCGGTGAATATTACGAGGTTGGCGACCGGCACCTCGGGCACGATCTTCTGCAGCGCCCGGGTCCGGCCCTCGTTTTGTATCAGAGGATTCAGAAAGCGGCGCCGGGTAACTCCGTCGACGTTGGTCCACTGCGGTTCATCGGCTTCTCCGAACACTACGCCGTTGTAATGCTTGGTCTGGATGCAGAGTATGCCGCCGGCGGTCATGATGGCATGGTCGATCTTCGCGATGCCGCCGTAGGCGCCTGGCAGCATGAAGTCGTGCAGCACGTCCTTGCTGCGTGCCGCCAGGGCGCGCCGTATCCGGTACTCGCCGAGACGCGAAACGAAGTAATGTGCGAGCTGGGTCGCCGCCTTGCGAAAGATGAGCGTCAGGAAGAGAGCGCCACCGATCGTGAACATGAACACCGCGGGGCCCACGCTCGTTATCCCGCTTGCAACGGCCGTCTCCGCCGCAACCGCGGGCAGCGCAATCAGCGGCAGGCCGGACAGCAACGATCGGAAGACTCTGAGCATGCGTCAAGAATAGGCCCAATTCACAGGGAAGTTAACGTAATGGGTCACGTTTTTGACGAATGATCTTTACCCGGGTAGGCGAGAAAATAACCGTCGATTTCGGCAACGGAGATCCGCGTGCCGTAGACGCGGCTCAGCAGTTCGGACGTGAGCACGGACGTTTTCGGGCCGTCCGCTGCGATCCTGCCCCTGTCGAGCACCACGACGCGTCCGACCTCGGGAGGAATCTCGTTCAGGTGGTGCGTCACTATGATGATATTGCGCCCATCCCTCGCGAGTGCCCTGATCCGTGCCAGGTAGTCGAAGCTTGCCGCGAAATCGAGACCGGACGTCGGCTCGTCGAGTATCAGCGTATCGGGCCGGTGCACCAGTGCCCGGCCCAGCAGGCAGCGCCGCTGCTGCCCGGTGGACATCGAATGCAGCGGTGTATCAGCGAGTTCCGCAATGCCGAGTTGCTCGAGCGTGTCACGGGCAGCGGCGAACTGCTTTTCGTCGATCCGGTCGCCGAGGATTCCGTGAACGCCGATGCTCGAAAGGAATCCCGAGACGACGACTTCGAGTCCGGTCGTCGCGGGCCGATAACGTTGCTGCAGATCGTGCGACACGATGCCGATGTGCCGTCGCAGTTCCCATACGTTCCATCGCTCGCGGCCGAGGATGCGGACCCGCGAGTCCTCCTGCTGCACCGGGTACAGCTCTCTGTTGATGGTCTTCAGCAGCGTTGTCTTGCCGGAACCGTTCGGACCGAGGATGGCAACGCGTTCGTGGCTTGCGATCGTGAGCGTCAGCTTATCGAATACGCGGGTCGTCCCGCGCCAGATCGTGGCGTTGCGGATATCGATGAGCGGCGGCTCGGCCATGCTGCGCGGACTCAGAATTCCGGCGTGATACCCGACGGCACGACGCGCTGCTGCTTGATTTCTGCCACGTCCGTCGGGCGAGACAGGTCATCCATAGTCGGATCCCGGTAAAGTTTGGCGCAGTCTACTCTTATTACCAATGCTAAGCTGCATCGCGTCCCGTACAGGAGTGCACCGATGAACGGAGGCTTCTGGCCCGTATTCGTTATCACTGCCGTCGTTATCGTCTACGCGATTGCCAAAGTAATGCGCAACATGAAGAAGAGCGAGGAGCAATGGCGCCGGGTCGACAAGAGAAAGCTTCGTGAATGGAAGGACGACGACGAATGGGGAGACAGCGCATCACCCTGATGCCCGAGGTCACCGGATGGAATGGGGGACGCATTTCCGGCGTGCGTCCTTCGACAGGCACCCGTTTTCCATTACACTTGGCGAAAATATCCGGAATCGCTTTATGAGTCACCGCATACCGGGGCGGAGCGTAATGCTCGCTGTCCAGATCTTCACGCTATGCTTCGTTGCCGCGTGCGGCCGCACGGATACGAGCCAGGCTGACGAAGAGCAAGCGGCTGCCGTCGCAAACGTCGAGGCGATGGCGCGAGAGCATGCAGAAGACACGGCCGAGCCCAGCGAAGCGGTCGAGGTCGAGCCGCAGCGCGAGGTCACGGGCGAGCGTCTCGCCTACGCAGAAGTCGACAACGAACTCGTTTACGGACATTTTGCATTCCCGTCCGACATGATCGAGCCGCTGCCGGCGGTCATCATGATCCACGAATGGTGGGGGCTCAACGATAATATTCGCGCAATGGCGGAAAGGCTTGCCGCCGAGGGCTACATCGTCCTGGCGGTCGATCTTTTCGGGGGCGTGTCGGCGACGAGGCCCGAGGAGGCGAGGGAGCTGATGTTGCGGGCGGTCGAGAACCGCGATTCGCTTACGTCGAACATCGAGCAGGCGTATGCATTCGTGAGCGAGACCGCCGGTGCTCCACGCGTCGCTTCGCTCGGCTGGTGTTTCGGCGGTGGCTGGTCGCTCAATACCGCGATGTTGTTTCCCACGGACCTCGATGCTGCCGTTATTTATTACGGACAGGTGACCGACGACGAAGACAGGCTGAGTATGCTGGACGTTCCCATACTGGGTCTGTTCGGGTCCGAGGATCGCGGCATCAAACTGGAGTCCGTCCGACGTTTCGAGGAGGCGCTGGAGCGTCTCGACAAGGACTACGAGATCCAGGTCTATGAAGGTGCGGGCCACGCGTTTGCCAACCCCAGCGGCAATAATTTCAATGCCGAGTACGCAGAGGATGCGTGGAAGAGGACCCTGGATTTTCTGCGAGATCGTCTCGCCCCGGGCTCCGGCTAGTCGGCAGTTGGCTCCGCCGCCGTGACGGCGGCGCTGATGCAATCCACACGGATGTCGAGGGGTTGGGCAGCGAACACTATCGAATGATCGTCTCCCCGTGAGCATCGAAGCGAGGCCTGCAGGGCCATCGCGGAAGTGATCAGGACCGAATCGCCTTCGGACGCCGGATCGATACAGAATTCATGCAGTGCCAGCGGCGCGATCTGCCTGGCCGGTATGCGCATGGCGACGTCGAACTTGCGCCCGGCCTGGAGTTCTTCGGCGCGCAGATTCATGTGTGTGTCTGCGATCGTGATCGACAGCGATTCGGGCTGACCACCTTTTGCGCAGTGCGTCGAGAGGCTGAGCCGAAACTCGACGTCCGACAGGCGCACGAGACTGCGCCCGGCCTGCTGTAGCGTGAGTACGGCCACAGCCGGCTCGGGGTGCACGCGCAGCCTGTCGACGTCGGTAAAGACGAAGAACAGGCCGGTCAGCAATGCGACGTGGATCAGCATGCAGTCATTCTCCCTCGCTAACGCCCGGATTATAGGGAATGGATAAATGGTAATCTCGACACGGGTCTGATTCCCGGGAAACACCATGATTCGGAAAACCGCGCATCTTACCTACAAGACCGCACGCCGCATCGCCATCCTCACGGTCGGATCGACCGTACTGTTGCTGGGCATCATCATGCTCGTCACGCCGGGACCGGGCCTGATTGTCATACCGATCGGGCTGGCCATACTCGGTGTCGAATTCGCCTGGGCCAGGATCTGGCTGCGCAGGGTGCGCGAGAGTATCAGCAACCACAACTCCAGGAATCAGGCGAAGCAGGCGGAACGGCATCGTGACCGCGTTGAGCGCTGAACATTGCGATATCGGGTAGAAAAAGAAGGCGCCGGAGTGCTTAATCCGATGTTCGATCAAGCGGGCCGGTCCGACACGGAACGGACTCCGGCGCCCAGGATAAGCGGCAGGGGGGTGCCGCCGGACCTTCCTGGTCCTCAATCGCCGGCGATCCCGCCGGCATTGTTCGAGGCGGCTTGCAGTCCGGGGTATTGGGGGAGAGAGCCCCGGACGCGACCCACCTCAGGGGGTTCACAGGGACTGCGCGGGCATGCCTGCGCAATCCCAGTCGATGTGCGGCCAGTCGTTGCGATATCAAGAGCGGCCGCCGCGATTTCCTGCCGCTGATGCCTCAGGCAACAGTGGCTGCCGCCGCGAACATGACGCCGAGCAGCACAATCAGCATGCCTGCGAGGGCCAGGCCCTCTTGTTTGTAGTCCTTCATAGCCTCACTCCTTGTATTCGGGCCGGGTCCCCTTCGAGGGCCGGACAGTATCTATTGCTAATACCTAATGCATACGCCGTGCCAACTCTGGAAAATGAATAAAAACAGCCAGTTAGCAAAAAAACTATATTTACGAAAAATCGTAAATAACGAAAAATCGTGACAACAAATACGGAATTTCGTATAAGCTGCGTCGATGAGCAGAGACGACGATTACGAGTGGCTGTTTCGCAAGGCGCCGGCGATGGCAACCGCGATCGACCAGGATGGCCGCTACCTCGACGTGAACGATGCGGTCGAGCGGCGGCTCGGCTTTTCCCGTGAGGAGATGATCGGCCGCCGGCCGCTCGACTTCGTTACTGCGGAAAGCGCGCGGCGCATCGAAGAGGAATTCCGCCCGGCTCTGCGCCGCACCGGGAAACTGGAAGGCAAGCCCCTGAGTTTCGTGGCCAAGTCCGGCGAAATCGTCGACTGCATCAGCGATGCGATCATCGAGTACGACCCGGAGGGTCGTTTCCTGCGCACGATCGCCATGTACGCCGAGGTCACGGACCAGGCACGCGCCGCGTTCAGGTACCGGGACCTGTATCGCTCGACTCCGGCGATGCTGCACACATTGGATGCCGACGGGCACATCCAGACAGTGACGGATCACTGGCTGCAGAAGCTGGGCTATACGCGCGACGAGGTTCTCGGCCGGCCGGTCACCGACTTTTACAGCGCAGCGGACCGCCGCCGCTTCTCCGGTGGCCGGCTGCAGGAGGCGATCAATCGCGGCGAATTCACCAACGTAGACCGCCAGATGGTGACGAAGGACGGGCGCGTGCTCGACATCGTCATGTCGTCCATCGCGCACCGCGACGGCAGGGGCAATGTCGATCAGATGCTGGTGGCTTCGAAGGACGTCACCGAGCGCAAGGGGGCGGAACGGCGCCTGCGGCGCACGCTCGCAGAGAATGCGCGGCTGCGCGAAGAACTGGAACAGGAGCGCGATTACCTTCGCGAAGAAGTCAGTGTCGCAATGAACCTCGGCCGCATCGCCGGCACGAGCCCGGCACTGCGCCAGATGCTGAAGCGCGTCGAGGCGGTGGCGGAAACGCCGGCAACCGTGCTGCTGCAGGGAGAATCGGGCGTCGGCAAGGAACTCGTCGCGCACGCCATCCATGCACGTAGCCCGCGTTCGGAAGGACCGCTGGTCAAGGTCAACTGCGCATCCATCCCCAAGGAGCTTTTCGAGAGCGAATTCTTCGGCCACGTGAAAGGCGCGTTCACTGGTGCACATCGTGACCGGATCGGCCGATTCCAGCTGGCCGACAGCGGCACCATCTTCCTCGACGAAGTCAGCGAGATTCCACTGGAGCTGCAGGGCAAGCTCCTGCGAGTGCTGCAGGAGAGCGAATTCGAGCGGGTTGGCGACGACCTTACCCGGTCGGTGGACGTCCGGGTCATAGCGGCGACGAACAGGGACCTCGAACGGCAGATCGTGGAAGGGCGCTTTCGCGAGGATCTGTTCTACAGGCTCAGCGTGTTTCCTATCGACGTGCCGCCCTTGCGGGACAGGGGCGACGATGTTATTCAGCTCGCACAGGACTTTCTCGACAATACCTGCAAGGATTTCGGCCGCGAACCCATGACGCTGGCGAGAGGGCAAGCCAACAAGCTGCGAGCTTACGACTGGCCCGGCAACGTTCGGGAGCTCAAGAACGTCATCGAGCGGGCGGTGATCCTGTCGCGCGGTAACGTGCTGCGCCTCGAAGCGTCATTACCCGAAGCGGCGTCGAGCGGCAGCGATGCGGCGTCCGACGCATCGGGCGCGGCTGCGTTTCTCACCGAACAGGAGATGCGGGAACTCCAGAAGAAGAACACGATCGCCGCCCTGGAGCAGGCAAACTGGCGGGTATCGGGTGCCGGAGGGGCTGCAGACCTGCTGGGCATCAAGCCGACGACACTCGCCGACCGGATTCGAACGCTCGGCATCAGGAAGCCGGTCAGGCGAAGTCGCCGGTGAAGCGCGCGACGATCAATCGCCTGCTGGTGCTGGCGGGAATCGCGGGGTTCGCGATCCTGTTTCGTACCTTACCCGTCACGGAGTGGCTGCAACGGCTCGCGCTGCTGAACGAGCAGTATCCGGTCGCGGTACCGGTTGTATACGTCGTGGCCGTCACGGTTGCCACCGTAGCGCTGTTCCCGGGCTGGATCTCGATGATGCTGGGCGGCTTGCTGTTCGGCCTGTTGCCCGGGCTGCCGCTCGCCCTGCTGGGGATCACCGCGGGCGCGTATGGCGCATTCCTGGCGGGCAGAGTCCTGGGTCGCTCCTGGGTCGAGGAACGCATGGGCGAGAGTCTGAAACTGCAGGCGCTCGACGAAGCCGTGGATGCACAATCGTTCTACATCGTATTTCTCGCCCGCTTCGCCATCGTTTTGCCCTTCAATCTGCTGAACTACGCGTTCGGCCTGACCCGGGTGACGGCGACGACCTATCTGGGCGCAACTGCGCTCGGCATGTTGCCCGCCGTGCTCCTCTACGTATATCTTGGCACCCTCGCGGATGATTTCGGCGCAATTCTCGCTGGTGATGTTCGCCCGGCAAGCGGTACCTACTGGATCGCGGCCGTCGCGATCGTCGCCATCGCCGCAGTCATCTGGATCGTGCAACGCGCGGCGAAACGCGCATTGCGGCAACACAACTAGCTAAAGACCACAATGAATTACAGGCCAATCCTCGGCTTGCTGTTCCTCGGCGGATTAATGTCAGTCACGATGGCGCAGCAGGCGGAGCTACCGCAACCGGTCCGTCATATCCTCGATATCCGGAAGGTGCCTCACGATTCGCTCAGCGTTTTCGTGCAGGACGTCGACAGCGGAGAAATCGTACTGAGCTGGCACGACGACGTGCCGCGGAATCCGGCGTCGACGATGAAGTTGCTGACGACGCTCGTCGGCCTCGACCTGCTCGGGTCTACGTACAAGTGGACCACCGATGTCTTCGCGCTCGGTGAAGTGCAGGAGGGCCGCCTCGACGGCGACCTGCTGATTCGCGGCCACGGGGATCCGTTCCTGGTGACCGAACGCGTCTGGCAGATGTTGCGACTGGTGCGTCAGGCCGGCATCCACGAGATCGATGGCAACCTGTTGCTCGATGACAGCTACTTCGAGGTGCCGGCGTACGACCCGGCCGGGTTCGATCGCCAGCCATTACGGGCCTATAACGTCGCCCCGAACGCCTTGCTGATGAATTTCAAGGTCGTGCGTTACTGGTTCGAACCTGATCACGATCGAAATTCGGTGAGGGTCTGGGTCGATCCGCCGCTCGAGAACCTGCGCGTCGAGAACAAGCTCGCGCTGCGCCGCGGGTATTGCGGAGGCTATCAGCGCGGCATAACGATCACCGCGAACGAGGCGATCGACAAGATAATCTTCAGCGGCCGCTTCCCCACCGGCTGCAAGAGTTATGCGATGGACCGGACCGCGCTCAGCCACAACGAATTCGCCTACGGCCTTTTCACCTCTGTATGGCGTGAGTCCGGTGGTGAATTCCGGGGCGGATGGATGAACGCGAAGGCACCTGAAGATGTCGAACCGATCGTATCATTCGAGTCCCTGCCCCTTGCCGAGATCATCTCCAGGGTCAACAAGAACAGCAACAACGTGATGGCGCGGCAGATTCTCTACACCTTGTCTGCCGAAGTGCTGGGACCGCCCGGTACCGAGAGCGGCGGCCGCGAGGTCATAGAGGGCTGGCTCGAGGATACCGGCATCGAATTCCCGACGCTCACGCTCGATAATGGCGCCGGACTGTCGCGTGAAGCACGCGTTTCTGCGCGCGAGTTCGGGGCCCTGCTCGAGTTTGCCTGGCGCAAGCCTTACATGCCGGAGTACCTCGCATCGATGGCGGTTTCCGGGCTCGATGGCACGCTGAGGCGCAAGTTCGACGGTGGTCAGCTCACGGGACAGGCGCACCTCAAGACCGGGTCGCTGGATCACGTCGCCGCGATCGCCGGCTATCTGCAGGCGCGTTCGGGGCGGCGTTTTTCCGTAGTGATGCTGCACAATCATGAAGACGTGCATCGCGGTCCGGGCGAGGAGGCACAGGTGGCCCTGCTGCGCTGGCTGTATCAGCAATAAGTGTAAAGACTTCCGACGATGCTGTAGTAAACTCGCGGCGGGCAAGGGAGAACCAGCTATGCGACTAGTCATCGGGCTGCTCTTGCTGCTGCCGATACTGGCGGCAGCCGAGACAGGCTACGTTACCGACCGGCTGATGCTCGGTCTGCACGAGGCGGCGGACACCAGCGACCGGCCTTTCCGATCCCTCGAGAGCGGCACGGAATTCGAGATTCTGTCTCGAGACCGGCTGTATGCGCATGTCCGGCTGGCGGACGGCACCGAGGGCTATGTCAAGGCGGCATACGTGGTCTACGAGCCGCCCGCCAAGCTGATCGTCAATCAGGCGCAGGCGGAGGTCGAACGACTGACGACCGAACTCAATGAGGCAAAGGCGGCATTCGCCGAGCCCGCAGCCGTCATCGATTCGCTGAAGTCCGAGGCGGCGACGCTCGAATCGGACCTCGACGCTGCCCGTGTGCGCCTGGAAGAACTCGAAGAGGACAACGCGAGATACCAGAGCCGCGCCGAACGCTACCAGTACAGCCTGCCGTACAAGTGGGTCGGCGGTGCCATCGGCGTGTGCCTTGTCGCGGGTTTTCTCGCCGGGTTGTGGTGGGTCGACCACCGCAGCCGCAAGCGCCACGGCGGCATACGCATCTACTAGTTCGCCTTACTCAGGCGCCGACTGCCTTGCGCTGCTCCGCCATGTCGAGACTGTCGGGGCAGCCGCCGCGAATCGGCAGGTCGGCATCCGCATAGAGCCTGTTGATGTCCTCCTGGGACCTGGCGTGCCGAATCTCCTCGAGCCGGCTGGCGGAAATGTGCGGCGCAAACAGCCGCGCGAAGTCGAACATGTACCGGCGCATGACGCCGTCTTTACGGAAACCGATCCACGTCGTACTGCGGGGAAACAGGCCTTCTGCATCGATGGCCGTCAGGTCTTTCCTGTCGTCGCAGTCCTCGGCCATGCTCGCGACGATGCCTACGCCGAGACCCATGCGGACATAGGTCTTGATAACGTCCGCATCGCGCGCCGTAAATACGACGTCAGGCTCCAGTCCTTCCTTCGAAAACGCTTTCTTCAGCGAGGACTGGCCGCCGAAACTGAATACGTAGGTAACCAGGGGGTACTCGGCGAGATCGTGCAACGTCAACTTGCGATCCAGCCTTGTCAGCGCATGGTCGTTGGGGACCAGTATCTTTCTGTCCCAGCGATAGCTCGGTACGAGTAACAGGTTGGCGAACAACTCGTGCGACCCGGTGGCGATGGCGAAGTCAATTTCATTCGCTGCGACCATGTCGGCAATCTGCTCGGAAGTGCCCTGGTGCAGGTTCAGGCTGACCCGCGGGTATCGCTTGCGGAATTCCTTGATGACGCCGGGCAGAACATAGCGGGCCTGCGTGTGCGTCGTCGCGATGGACAGGGTGCCCTCTTCCTCCTGGTAGTAATCCGAGGCGAGGCTGCGAATATTCTCCACTTCCTGCATGATCAGGCGGGCCCGCTCGATCACCTGTTCCCCCGCAGCGGTGATGCCGCCGAGACTCTTGCCCTTGCGCGTAAACAGCTGCAGCCCGAGTTCCTCCTCGAGTAGTTTCAGCTGTTTGCTCACGCCGGGCTGGGATGTATACAGCCGTTCTGCGGCCGCCGTGATGTTCAGCCCGTTGTCCGCGATCGCCAGCAAGTATTTGAGTTGTTGTAATTTCATCCGAGCTACAGCATCACCTGCGGTTTCAGACTATGACCACGGTTCTCCGGCTTCGTTTCCGAATTCACCACAAATAACGCATTTGTCTAGAGTTTTTCGTCGAGCCCTGCAATCCGGGAGTATCTGACTCGGAATCGGGCCGCCCGCCGGAATACTTATAACACAAAGGCATAAGGATCCGTGCAGGCGGCTTTTCGAGCACCGGCGACGCAAGTGGAGGGTTTTCTGCTATACAAAAGAGCACCGCTTCAACAACAAGGACAGGAAAGGATGATCTACGACAATATCCTGCAGACCATCGGTAACACCCCGGTCGTGCGACTCAACCGCATGGGCCCGGATAACGTAGAGATCTACGTCAAGGTCGAATCTTTCAATCCAATGGGGTCCGTCAAGGACCGCCTCGCCTTTGCGATCATCAACGACGCGCAGGAATCCGGTGAACTCGAGCCCGGGCAGACGGTCGTGGAAGCGACGTCCGGCAATACCGGCATTGCGCTCGCGATGGTCTGTGCCGCCACCGGTCATCCGTTCGTTGCAACCATGGCGGACTCTTTTTCGGTCGAGCGGCGCAAGATCATGCGCGGCCTGGGTGCGAAGGTGATCCTGACGCCCGCCGCCGAGCGCGGATCCGGCATGGTGAAGAAAGCGGAAGAACTCGCGGCGGAGCACGGCTGGTTCCTGGCGCGGCAGTTCGAGAATCCCTCCAATCCGGAGTACCACGCCAGTACCACGGGCCCGGAGATCCTGCGGGATTTTGCCGGCCGGCGGCTCGACTTCTGGGTAACCGGGTACGGGACAGGCGGCACGATGTCCGGGGCCGGTCGAACCATCAAGGCAGCCCGGCCGGAGGTGACCATCGTCGCGACCGAGCCCGCCGGGGCGGCGCTCCTCAGGGGTGACGACTGGAACCCGCACAAGATCCAGGGCTGGACGCCCGATTTCATCCCTGACGTTCTGGATCGCAATATCTTCGACGAACTCATGACGGTAACGGACGAGCGTGCGATCGAAGTCTCGCGTGAGCTGGCGACCAGCGAGGGCATCTTCGCGGGAATATCGGCCGGCGGGACGCTGGCCACGGCGCTCGACGTGGCAGAAAAAGCATTCGACGGTTCGGTCATCCTCGCGATGCTTCCCGATACCGGTGAGCGCTACCTGTCGACGCCGCTGTTCGAAGGCGTGGAAGAGGATTCCGACGACGCCTGGCTCGCCGCCCTCTGAGCCGGGGAAATTCACGTGTGCGCCGCCCGGAAATGGGCAGAAATCCGCGTAATGGACTGAATCGACAGAAAAAAATAGTTTCACCTGAGACCTGAATCACAGCCTCTCGCGGCCATAAATGGCATTGTGATCAGCCCAACTGGTGACGGGAATGGCCGTGGCAGCTGACGTTCACAGCCTTACATCAAGAAGAAACATCGGCAAGGCTGCAGACCTGCTGCAGTCGCTGGTGCCGCGCGCGCAATGCTTTTGCTTCTACGGGCTCGACCGCAGCTGCACCTGGAGCAGCGACGGCGCCGACGACTTTGAAGTCAATGAGTTCGTCGCCGATCTGCATGCCGACATACTGATTGGAGACCATCCCGAGGCCGAATACGTACGCCGCACGCTGAAGTCGGGGCGTACCCTGCTCGTTCTGCCCGTCGTACTCGACGACGGTACCGAGCTCGGTTTCCTCGTTGTCGTATTCTCGCGAAATGTCGGCAAGTCCTCCTGGTTCAATCCGAGTCTTCTCGCCGACATACTCGCGCCGGCGGTGGCAGTCATCGGCGACGGCCTCAGAGTCGATCGCGAGCTGCGGGAAGCCCTCGATCACGGCAAGGACGTGGAGAAAGAACTCAAGCTGGTCTACGACGTCGACGAAAAAATCCACGGCCAGTCACGCAGCCACGCCGGCCTGGCACAGCTCGTCGGCCAGAGCGGCCGCTTCCTCGGGATCGCGTACAGCGTCCTGCTGATGCCCGCAAAACGCATCCGCATCAGCGCGACACACTCGACCTGGAAAGACGTCAGACGCAAGGCGCTCGATCGCTACCTGATCGACCAGATGCTGCCCAGGCTGGAAGGCAAACGGTCGCCCGTCGTTTTCGAAATCCCGGCTGTCGAAGGCGGCGTGACCCCCGCCGACGAGGGCTACCAGACCTTGCTTTGTCCCGTCACGGACCAGCAGGGCAACGTCGAGGGCATGCTCGCGCTGCTCGGCCGCGTAAACAGGGAGCCCTTCAACACCGCGCATCGGCGCTTCATGTCGCACGTGGTGCGCAAGGTCGAGTACGTCATCGAGAAGTCGTTCGACTCGATGACGGGGCTTATGAACCGCTCCGGTTTCGAGGCCCAGATGCACGAAGCGTGGAAGAGCCTGGAATCCGACGACGATGCGCACCAGGTCATCTATTTCGACCTGGACAACCTGCAGCTCGTCAATGACACCTTCGGGCGCAAGGCTGGCGACGAGGTCATCATGCGTTTCGCGCGCCTGCTCGACACCGACCTGCCGCGTAGCGCCGTACTGTCCCGGCTTACCGGCGACGATTTCTGCATCCTGCTGACGCACGCAGATGCGGAGCAGGGCCTGAAGCTCGCCCACCAGGTGCGCGAGAAGGGACAGTCACTACGCTACCTCGAGGGTGACAAATCGCTGCAGATAACCATCAGCATCGGCGTCGCAGAGTTCAATCGCAAGTCGGGCGACGAGGGCGCCTCGGTCACCGCGGCCCGCATGGCCTGCGAGGCGGCGAAAGACCATGGTCGCGATCGCATCGAGGTTTACGACGATAAGAACCACAGCATTATTCGACGCCACGACGATATGCAACTCGTGGCGCAGATACAGCAAACGCTGGACTCCGACGGTTTCGTGCTGCTGGCGCAGCCGATAGCGAGCCTGAAAAGCAACAGCGATGTGCCGCGATACGAAATCCTTCTGCGCATGAAGGACGACGATGGCAGCGCCGTGCCCTCATCGGCGTTCTTTTCCGCCGCGGAGCGCTACCAGCTGATGCCGCAAGTCGACCGCTGGGTCATCTCCAAGACGATTGCGAGTCTCTCGGATCACGCCGACCTCATCCGCGACACGGGGGCCGTCTTCTCGGTGAACCTGTCCGGGCAGTCGCTCACCGATGACGGCATACTCGAGTTTATCGACGAAGAGATCGCGGCCGGCGGTCTGCAAGGCAGTTCGCTGGGCTTTGAAGTTACCGAGTCCGCCGCAGTATCCAACCTGGCAAAGGCTCAACAATTCATAGATGACCTGCACGAGCGCGGCTGCAGCATCGCGCTCGACGATTTCGGCGCCGGTCTGAGTTCGTTCGCCTACCTCAAGAACTTTGCAGTCGATACTCTCAAGATCGACGGCGGGTTCATCCGCGACATCTCCGATAACCGGATTTCGGAATCCATGGTCGCGGCCATTACACAGGTCGCGAAAGTCATGGAACTCGAGACGGTCGCCGAGTACGTCGAAAACAAAAAGACGCGCAAGCTCGTGGCAGAACTCGGCGTGCATTACGCACAGGGCCACGCGGTCGGCAAGCCGCAGCCGCTCGAAGACGTGCTGGCCGAGTTGATGGTGCGCGTGGAAAAGTCAACCGCCTGAGTCAGAACGCGCCGGCTTCGAGTCCGGTCGCCATGGCCATCCCCAGGTCCTCGCATTCGGCGATTGGCGCCCGGCGTCCGCCATTTGCGACGTGGTGCCCGACTGCAACTCATAGACAATCGGCAGCTGCCTGTTTTCCGACACGGCCCATACGCGGCTCGGGAGACGCACAGTCTATCGCGGCGGTGGCTGCACTTTCGCTAGACTGGAGCGGATGGCTATCGACGAAGACAGAATCGGCATCCTGCCGGAGGCATTGCGCCCGGCGGTGACCCGCTGGTTCGAGCGGCTGGAGGAGGCGCACGGGAAGGTCGACCTGGCGCCGGACGTCGAAAACCAGTTGCTGCGGGTCGTGGCGGTCAGTGAATTTGCGGGCAACGCCTTGCTGCGAGACTGGGCCCACTGGCAGAGCCGAATGGGCCAGCTCGCGTCGCCGCCCGATCCGGATTCTCTGCGGCAATTCACGGATGAACTGGCCGACAGCGAGGCGGGCGTCGACGAGGTCAAGTCGCAGCTGCGCCGCTTCCGTAACCGCTACATGGTGCAGGTCCTCTGGCGCGAGATCGCCGGAATGGCCGAGCTTACCGAAACGCTGGACGCGCTTTCCGGGCTGGCCGACCGGGTACTTGCCGCGGCAGGCCGCTACGCGGAGAGACAGCTCGAGGACCGCTACGGCCGGTTCAGGGACCGGGACGGTGCTATAACGCCGCTCGTCGTGCTGGCGATGGGCAAGCTCGGCGGCGGTGAACTGAACTTCTCATCCGACATCGACATTGTGTTCCTGTATCCGGCAGACGGGGCAAGCGACGGCCCGCGCAGCCTGAGCGGCCAGCAGTACTTCACACGGCTCTCGCAATCCATCGTTTCGCTACTGGACGAACGCACGGCGGACGGCTTCGTATTCCGGGTCGATACGCGCTTGCGGCCGTTTGGCGACAGCGGGCCGCCGGTCACCAGTTTTGCCGCGCTCGAAACCTACCTGCTGCAGCACGGGCGTGACTGGGAGCGTTATGCCTACATCAAGGCACGGATTGTTGGCCGCGCGCCCTCGCCGGTGATCGCCCGGGAGCTCTTCGACAACCTGATCGTGCCGTTCGTGTACCGCCGTTACCTGGACTACGGCGTGTTCGAATCGCTGCGTGACATGTATGCGCTCATCGCCGCGGAAGTCGAACGGCGTGACCTTGCGAACAACATCAAGCTGGGGCCGGGCGGCATACGCGAAATCGAGTTCATCGTGCAGTCGATGCAGCTGGTGCGCGGAGGCAATCGCGAGGAGTTGCGGCAGCCGTCGTTGCTGCGCGTGCTGCCGGCGCTCGAGGGTGGCCGGGTGCTGGATCGGGCCGCGGTGATACGGCTGCGGGACGCCTACGTGTTCCTGCGGCGACTCGAGAACTTCATCCAGGCGATGCGGGACCAGCAGGTGCACGACGTCCCCGGGAACGATGCCGACCGCGATCGACTGTGCGTCGCGATGGGCTACCCGGACTGGGAGACTCTCGAGCGCGATCTCGACATGCATCGCCACAACGTCACGCGCGAGTTTGAAGCGATCGCTTTCCGTGGCAGCGAAGCTGCAGCCGAGGACGAACTCGAGCAGCGCTTTGCGGCGCTCTGGAATGGCGCCGCGGAAGAAGAAGAGTGGGCGAGGGCATTCTCCGGGTACGATGAGGCGGGGGCTCTCGCCGGATCGCTCGCGGAATTCCGGCACGTACCGTCCACGCTGAAGATCGATGCGATTGCGCAGGAAAGGCTGCAGCGCTTCATGCCGCGTCTGCTGGCTCGGGTGGTGCAGTGCGACGAGCCGTTTCTCGCACTGGAGAGAACGCTGTCGGTCATCAATCGGATTCTCCGCCGCAGCGCGTACCTGTCGCTTCTCAACGAGAACCGGCTTGCCATAGGTCGGCTGGTGCAGCTGTGCGAGAGCAGTTCCTACGTCGCGGCACAGATCGCGCGCTACCCGGTCCTGCTCGACGAGTTGCTCGAGCCGCGCATCGAGACCGAGCGCATAGAAAAGACCGAGTTCGAGTCCGAACTCGAAAGCCGCCTCGCCCACCTGCAGGATGCCGATACCGAGGCCCGCATGGAGACGCTGGCGCAATTCCAGCGCGCGAACCTGTTCCGAATCGCGGTTGCGGATTTCAGCGGCGGATTACCAATCATGAAGGTCAGCGACAGCCTGACCTTTCTCGCGGAATCGGTGCTGGACTATGCCCTCGCGTCCGCATGGCTCGATCTGACCGGCAAGTATGGCGCGCCCCATTACGAGATCGACGGCGAAAGGCGTGCCGCCGGCTTCGGGATCATCGGTTACGGAAAACTTGGTGGCCTCGAACTGTCCTACGGTTCGGATCTCGATCTCGTGTTCCTGCACGATTCGAAGGGCAGCCGGCAGATGACCAACGGCGACAAGCCGCTCGACAACGCGATGTTTTTCGGCAGGCTGGTCAGGCGGCTGGTGCACTTCCTGACGACCCAGACCAGTTCCGGCGTCATGTACGAGATCGATACGCGGCTGCGGCCGGAAGGGCGCAAGGGGGTGCTGGTCACGAGCACCGACGCGTTCGAGCGCTACCAGGAAGAGAACGCCTGGACGTGGGAGCACCAGGCCCTGCTGCGGGCGCGGCCCGTCGCCGGCAGCTCCGCGGTAGCGAAAGACTTCGGACGCATACGGGCGCAAACGCTGATGTCGCGCGTGAGGCTCGATACGCTGCAGGAAGAGGTCGTTTCCATGCGGGAACGCATGCGCAGGGAGCTCGATCGCAGCGAGGCGGGGCGGTTCGATCTCAAGCACGGCCGCGGTGGCATCGGCGATATCGAGTTCATCGTGCAATACCTCGTGCTCCGAAACGCGCGGGAATACCCGGCCGTGATTCGCTACAGCGACAACATACGCCAGATCGCCGCGCTGGCCGCTGTCGGCCGCCTCGACGTACAGACAGCGGCACGGCTGCAGGATGCGTACAGGGAGTTCCGGCGACGGCTGCACCATCTCACGCTGAACGACCGGCCGCCCATCGTCCGTGATGACGAGTTGCCGGTCGAGCGTAAGCTCGTCGTCGCGGTCTGGGAACAGCACCTCGGCCGGCAGGGGTCGTAGCGGGCGGTCCGGGCGACAGCGTATAATTGCGCGACCCTGAACTACTTCAACGGGATCGCCAGTGGCAGCCAGAGCAGGCACAGTTGACCAGAACCTGATTCCGGCAAACGCGGAACACCGCTATGCCGTGCGGCAGCGGGATCTGCCACTGTCGTGCCCCATGCCGGGCATGTATCTCTGGAATTCGCACCCCAAGGTCTACCTGCCGGTGCAGGAGACCGGGGAGGCAACGTGCCCGTACTGCGGCGCGCTTTACCATCTCGAGCAGGACGACTAGCGTCGTCCCGCTGAGGAACCGAGCCATGTACGTAGTGACCGGCGGCGCCGGCTTCATCGGCAGCAACCTCGTCCGCGTTCTGATCCGACGTGGTTACGAAGACGTGATCGTCGTCGACGATCTCGAGGACGGTCACAAGTTCGTCAATATCGCCGACCAGCCGATCGCCGACTATCTCGACAAGGACGAGTTCATCCGGCGCCTGGACGCGGATCCCGGTTTCGGCGCTTCCCTTACCGCCGTCTTTCACCAGGGCGCGTGTTCCGAGACGACGGAGTGGGACGGCCGCTACATGATGCGCAACAATTACGGCTATTCGCAGCGGCTCCTGCACTTTTGCCTCGAAAGAAAGATCCCCTATATCTACGCGTCATCGGCGGCGGTGTATGGCGCGTCGCAGGCATTCGCAGAACACCCCGACAACGAGCTGCCGCTGAACGTCTACGGCTACTCCAAGCTGCAATTCGACCGCTACGTCCGCCGTGTGGCGGCGCGCCCCGGGAGCCAGGTCGTCGGGCTGCGCTATTTCAACGTCTACGGGCCGCGCGAACAGCACAAGGGATCGATGGCCAGCGTCGCGTTCCATTTCAATAACCAGGTGATCGCCGACGATGAAGCTCGGCTGTTCGAGGGTTCCGGCGGCTATGGCGATGGTGAACAGCTGCGGGACTTCGTCTACGTGGACGATGCTTGCGAGGTGAATCTCTGGTTTCTCGAGAACCCCGGTGTTTCCGGCGTATTCAACACCGGCACCGGCAAGGCGCAAACCTTCAATGATGTCGCCAGAGCCGTGATCGGCTGGCATGGTCATGGCCGCATCCGCTACATACCGTTTCCGGCACATCTCGAAGGTGCCTACCAGAGTTTTACGCAGGCCGATCTCACGCTGCTCCGGAAAGCCGGTTGTGACGTGGAGTTCCGGCCGGTCGAAGTCGGCGTAAAGGACTACCTGGACCAGCTTTCCGGGTGAGCCCTTGACTCCGCCTGCAACACTGATCGTCGGGCCTTCATGGGTCGGCGACATGGTGATGGCGCAGGCGCTGTTCATCCTGCTGAAGCAACGCAGCCCCGAGCGGGCGATAGACGTGCTGGCGCCGGCATGGTCACTGCCGATCGTCGCGCGCATGCCCGAGGTACGCCGCGGCATCGCGGCGGAAACCGGGCACGGTGAACAGGGTCTCGCCAAGCGGCGGCGTATCGGCTACTCGCTGAGGGACGAAGGTTACGAGCGGGCGATCGTGCTGCCGCGTTCGCTGAAGTCGGCACTCATCCCCTGGTTTGCGCGCGTGCCGGTTCGCACCGGTTTTCGCGGCGAGTCCCGCTACGGGCTGGTCAACGACATGCGGCCCTTCGACAGGTCCGTGCTCGACCAGACCGTCAAACGCTTCGTTGCGCTCGGCCTCGAACCCGACGAGGCCTTGCCGCCGGTCCCGTTTCCGAAACTGGCCGTCGACAGGGACAGGCAACGTGCCGTAATGGCGTCGCTCGATGTCGTATCCGGGCGGCCCGTGATTGCGATGATGCCGGGTGCAGAGTACGGTCCCGCCAAATGCTGGCCGCTGGAGTATTTCGCCGAGCTGTCGGCATTGCTCGGCAACGAGGGCTACGACGTCTGGGTGCTCGGCTCCGACAAGGACGCGGCGGCCGGCGAGACTATCGCTGCGGCGAGCGCCGCGCGTAACCTGTGCGGCCGGACCTCGCTGGAAGACGTGATAGACCTGCTGGGTCACGCGGAACAGGCGGTCAGCAACGATTCGGGACTGATGCACGTTGCGGCCGCCGTCGGCACGCACGTCCATGGAATCTATGGCTCCTCGTCACCCGAATTCACGCCCCCGCTCTCGGAACGACGCGACATCCACTGGCTCGACCTGGACTGCAGTCCCTGTTTCGAACGGCGCTGCCCGCTTGGGCACCTGCGCTGCCTCGTGGATCTGAGCGTGGCACGACTGCACGAGGCCGTCAGGGACGCGCATGTCCGCCTAAAAGGCAGCTAAAACGCTTTAACAGTAGTTATTTTCGCCGAAAACGCAATTTCCCCACAAAATACCTTTGCTCCCGTCCGTGGCAGCGCCCTGACGAGCGTCGCAGAACGTGCTTTTAAAATCGCGAAATATCCTCGAATGCCGGCAATTATGCAAATAACAGGCAGATTCGCGGACAACGCCGACATCGGAGAGCCCGTTCGGAGCGAGGATGCGCCGCCGACTCGCCGCTGTCCAATGGCCAAAAACAGCAAAAAATGTCGCGAAATACGTCGAAAAAGTAGTAAAACGTGATTAAATAGCGACAAATAGAAATTTCCCCGATACCGCAGTCGAAGCGTCTGTAAATGCCGGCTCGGGAACCCAAAAGTCGGCAAAAGAGCCGAAAAAGTCGCTCAAATTCGGAAAAAATCGTTTATTTTACTGATAACGTCGTCAGTTGTAATAAGTGCCATGGCGTCGGGATGACGCACCCGCTGTCCCCACCGCAGCTCCCGCACGCGCTTGCCGAGATAGCGCTCTGCCGCGTCCGGGTAGCGATTGACGCACAGTTCGCGGGACAGGTAGGGGCCGGTGCGATCCGGGTTCGACGTGGCATACAGGCCGATGACCGGTGTCCCGGCCGCCGTGGCCATGTGCGCCGGGCCGGAGTCCGGGCAGACCACCAGGTCGGCGGTCGCTATCAGGGCGAACAGTTGCTTGAGCGACGTCTGACCGACCAGGTCGCGCGCGCCGGTCCGGTCCGCGATGACGCGCGCATAGTCTTTTTCGAGCGGCGAGCCGCCGCCGGTGAGCAGGACGTTCGCCTGCAGCCGGTCGCGGAGATACCGCACGACCGTGACAAAGTGCTCGACCGGCCAGTTTCTGAAGTTGCGGCTGCGCTGGCTGCTGCAGGGACTGATGACCACCGTACGGGGCCCGGAATGCTGTTCTGCAAACGCACGCTCGGCATCGCCGACAGGGACGTCCCAGCGCAGCTCCGTCGGCCGCGCGCCGATATGACGCGCAAACCCCATCATTGCATCGAGTGCATGCTCCCCTGCCGCGGCCGGTATCCGCCGGTTGGTGAACAACCACTGGAAGTCGCGCGCGCGCGCCTTGTCGAAGCCGAGCCTGACGGGGGCGGGAATCGTTCGGCAGAGCAGGTTGGCACGCATGGACGCATGCATGCAAAGCGCCACGTCGAAGTGCCGTCCCGACAGTCGCCTGCGCACGTCACGGTAAGCGCCCAATCCTTTGGCTTTGTCGAAGGTGATAAACTCGATGTCGCCAATATCACCCATCAGGGTCGCTTCGGTCTTGCCGATGACCCAGGCGATACGGGCGTCGGGCCAGTTATCCTGGAGGTTGCGCATTACTGCGAGTGCGTGGCAGGTATCGCCGATCGCCGAGAGCCGGAGAACGCAGATGTCTTCGGGCGCAGAGTTTGCGAACAAGTGAGACAAGTCGATAACAAGGGACGGATCCGTTGACCGAAACCGTCGAGAAGACCGCGACCGGCGCCATCCTATACGATAAGGCCATCATCAACCAGATTTCCGAAGACCGCTTTGAGCCGACGGGCTGGCTGCATTCGGAACCACTGACGGGATCGCACGGTTCCGGGGGCCGCGGCAATACGATGTACGTGGGCAATATCCCGCGGCAATTCGTGCTGCGCCATTTCATGCGCGGCGGGCTGATTGGCAAGCTGGTCCGCGATCGCTACGTCTGGACCGGCGAGGACAATACGCGTTCGTTCGTCGAGTGGCGTCTGCTCGCCAAGCTGGCGGTCAACAATCTCCGGGTGCCGAGGCCGGCCGCGGCCCGCTATTGCCGTCACGGTCTCACCTACACGGCGGACATCGTCACGGTGCGCATTCCCGAGGTGCACCCGCTGTCGCAGTACATAGCGCTTCGGGCCCGCGACGAGGCGTTCTGGCACGCGACCGGCGCCGCGATCCGCGAGTTTCATTCCTGCGGCGTTTATCACGCCGACATGAATGCGTACAACCTGCAGATCGACAGTAGGGGACGGCTGTGGATGCTCGACTTCGATCGTGGCCGCCTGCTGCCGCCGGGCGCCTGGCAACAGAAGACGCTGGGCCGGCTGCATCGCTCGCTCGTCAAGATCAAGACCCTGGATCCCCGTGTGCACTTCGATGAAGGTAACTGGGAAACCTTGCTCGAAGGCTACTTCAGCGAGTCCAGGTCCGCGTAGTAGTCGTTGTAGTCCTGCGGCAGGTTCTTGAACTTGCGGTGGATCCATAAGTACTGCTCGGGACAGCGGCGAATATGCTCTTCGAGGACGTGCAGGTATTTCCGTGTGTCCTCGACAGGGTCGTCCCCGGGAAAGTCTTGGAGCGGCGGCAGGATCGTATGCACATAGCTGCCATCGTCGAGCCGTCGTGGGAAGAACGGCAACGTAACTGCATCACCCAGGCGCGCAAGTGTTGAAGTAGCGGTGGTGTGCATCGCAGGCACGCCGAAGAACGGAATGACGGCGGCACCCTTGCGATCGTAGCTCTGATCCGGCGCGTACCAGACCGGCCGCCCTTCGCGCAGTCTGCGCACCATCTTCTTGATGTCACGCTTTTCGATCGTCGCGTCTGCCGAGCGTTCCCGTCCCGTGCGCTGCAGCTCGGTGATGAATTCGCTGCGGTTCTTCCGATAAACGGCATCGAACGGCGGGCAGTTCATCGCGAGTAGCCGACCGGATATCTCGAGCGTCGTGAAATGCGCGCTCAGCAATATGACGCCCTTGCCGCGTTCCAGGGCCTCGTGCAAATGCTCCACGCCGTCGAGGCGCGCTATTTTCGAATGCGTCCGGTCGCTGGCCCAGCGGCCGAGGCCCATCTCGATCAGCGACATTCCGAGCGCCTCGAAATGCCGCGTCGCCAGTGCATCCCGCTCCGACGGCGTCAGATCGGGAAAACAGAGTTCGATGTTGCGCCGGACGATGGCGCGCCGGCTGCCTGCAAGTCGCTCTGCGATCCTGCCGAGTCCCCGGCCGATCGCGAGCGCCACCCGGTGCGGCAGCAGGCACGCCAGGCGCAGGGCGGCCATGCCTAGCCAGGTCGGCCAGTAGCGCGGTGTCCAGAAACGATGAAGTGCCTTACGATCGTCGCTCATTCAGGGGACGAGCTTAAGCGAAAACGGCGATCCGGCCCTACTGTTTATTCCGACATGCCGTCGACGTAGTCTTCGCTGTCGCCGTCTTTCTTCTGTGCCACGGACGGCTCGGTTTCGCCGACGGGCGCTTCCACGGTTGCAATGCCGACGTGAAACGCGGCAAAGCCCGGCATCACCACCTGGTTGCGGGCCATGCCGATGATGCGCCCGGAGTACGGCGACCGTACTTCACTGCGCGCATTGCTCATGGGGTCGGTGATGGTGCCCAGCAGGTCGCCTTCCCCCACGGTGCTGCCGAGGCTGACGTCCGCCAGGAGTATGCCGCCGCTGTCCGCACGCACCCACGAAGACCGGTAATAGACCGGTTCCGGGTCGCTCCAGAGGCGCAGCTTTCGCTGCATGCCGATGGCGCTGATCAGGGTCTCGATGCCTTTCACACCATGCTTGACCTCGTTGAGCTCGAGCACCGACGGTCCGCCCGCCTCGAGCGTAACGGCCGGTATCCCGGCCTGCGTCGCCGCATACCGCAAGGTGCCGATTGCGGGCGTGCTGTGCAGGATCACCATGCCGCCGAGGCCCTGTGTCAGCGTAACGACGTCCGGATTGCGGAGGTCCGCGCGGATCTGCGGCAGGTTGGCCCGCTCGAACGAACCCGTATGCAAATCGATGAGCGCGTCGCAATGCGCGACGACGTTGGTGAAAAACGAATGCGCGATGCGTGCCGCGGCGCTGCCGGTCGGGTTGCCCGGGAAATAGCGATTCAGATCGCGGCGATCCGGCAGGTAGCGCGAGCCGCGCCGGAAACCCTGCACGTTGACGATGGGTACCCCGATGATCGCGCCCGACAATTTGTCCGCATTGATGTCATGCAGTACCCGTCGCACCATCTCGACCCCGTTGAGCTCGTCACCGTGCACGGCGGCGGTAAGACACAGGTTCGGCCCCGGCAGCGCGCCGTTGATGGCCAGGACAGGTGTCGACACCGGGACGCCCTCGAAGAGTTCGGTCGCCGACCACGACAGGCGCATGGACGTACCCGGCGGGATCTCGGCGCCGAGTAGCGCGAGCGGTTCCGCGATACCCCCGGCCGACGTGACGGCTTCAGCGAGCGGCACGTCGTGTGAATGACTCGGCACGGCTTCGACGAATTCCTCGACCGCGGCTGTAACTTCGCTGGAACGCGAGTCCGCATCTTCTGTCGTATCGTCACGGATGTCGGTGCCGTTGTCCGCCGGGTCGATGGCTACTTCGCCCGCCACGGACCAGCCGCCGGCGCCCGCCAGCCAGACGCCGGCGGCGAGCGAAATCAGGGTCTTCTTGAGAGGGTGAATGGTCATCATCGGGAACGGGCACTCGGGCCGCCGCGGCGTGACTATTTGCCGCCGGCGGCAAAGCTTATTAGCATCACCAAAATTACGCTGATTTCCTTGTTTTTTCTGTGAACTAATCAAGAATTTGCGATTGAAACTTGAACTGAACTAAATGGCAAGAAAAAGTCGAATTTTGCTCCAATTACTGCTGTATCTGGGCCTCGCAGGTCTGTCCGCCCATGCAGAGGAGACCTTCCCGTTACCCGAAGAATTGCAACCAGACGTCGATTTCTGGGTATCCATATTCACGCGTTACGGCACCGACGAGGGGGTACTGCACGACAATCGCAACCTCGCGGTCGTGTACGAGCGCATCGACATGCCGGCCGGCATCAGCCGCAAGGAGCGCAACCGGCGGGTGAAGAAACGCCGGAATGCCCTGGTCGGTGTATTGCTAAGCCTCGCCGACGGCAAGCGCGACAACCTGAGCGCAGAAGCGGCGCGAGTGCTGGCGCTGTGGCCGGCGGACGTCAGTAACGAAACGCTGCGAGCTGCGACGACACGCATACGGTTCCAGCTGGGCCTTGCCGATCGCTTCCGTGACGGCCTGCAACGGTCAGGGCAGTGGCGCGATTTCATTGAAAGCGAATTTGCCGCACTCGGCGTGCCGCTCGAGCTGGCCGCGCTGCCGCACGTGGAATCCTCGTACAATCCCGACGCGCGCTCGCACGTGGGCGCGTCGGGCATCTGGCAATTCACGCGAAGCACGGGCCGGCGCTTCATGCGGGTGGATCACGTGATCGACGAGCGCAATGATCCGTTTGCAGCGACGCGCGGAGCCGGCCGGCTCCTGGCGTACAACTACTCCATTACCGGCAACTGGCCGATGGCGATAACCGCTTACAACCATGGCCTCGCCGGGGTGCGGCGCGCAATGCGCATCCACGGGGATACCGAATACGTCGACATCTTTCGCAATTACAACGGCCGTACCTTCGGCTTCGCCTCGCGCAATTTCTACCTCGCGTTTCTCGCGGCGATGGAGGTCGACCAGAATCCGGAGCGCTATTTTCCCGGCGTAGTCCGCGATTCGCCGACGGCCTACGCCCAACTGAAGCTACCGGACTATGTGCCCGTCGCGGACCTCGCCAGTGCGCTGGGCGTTTCGGTGCGGCAAATCGCGAAGCACAATCCTGCCGTGCAGCCCACGGTGTGGGAAGGCAGCAAGCACCTGCCGCGAGGCTATGAGCTGCGCTTGCCCGAGGGCATGCTGGCGGAATCGCCGGACACACTCCTCGCCGCGGTGCCGCGAGACACGTGGCAGGCCGAGCAGCTTCCGGACCTGTTCCATACCGTCTCGCGCGGCGACACCCTGTCCGAGATCGCCGAGCGTTACGACACTCGGGTGTCGACACTCGTGGCCTTGAACGGCCTCGGCAGCCGCCACCGGATTCGGGCCGGGCAGAAGCTGCGGTTGCCTGCCGCGGGCCCGGCGCCGGAAGTGATCGCAATGGCCAGTACGGTGCCGCAACAACCCGAGCCGGAGCTGGTTGAGCCTGAAGTGGTCGTCGAGGAAGTGCCGCAGGTCGAGGAGCAGGAACCTGCGGCGCTTGCCGGGGACATGGTCGCTGCCGTGGCAAGCACCGTGCAGACGGCACTGTTGTCCGATCCCAGCGATTACACCGTTGCCGACGACAATACGATCGAAGTGCAGCCGCTGGAGACGCTCGGGCATTACGCGGACTGGCTGGGCCTCAAGACGCAGCGCCTGCGCGATATCAACGGATTTGCATTCCGTACACCGGTGGAAGTCGGGCAGCGGATAAAGCTCGAATTCAGGGGCGTCGATGCGAAGGCGTTCGAGAACCTGCGGGTCGCCTATCATCGCAACCAGCAGGACAGCTTCTTCCGGAAACACATCATTACGGGCGTCCGGGAGCATACGATCCGCCGCGGTGAGTCGGTATGGATATTGTCGCTGCGCGAGTACGATGTGCCGATCTGGCTGTTCCGGCAGTACAACCCCGAGCTGGACCTGCACAGGATTACGCCCGGCGTCACGGTGCGGTTCCCGATCCTCGCAGCCACCGAGCTGCGCTGATGAGCCATCGCGCGCGATTGACCGCGATAAGGGTCCTGCCCCTGCTGCTGCTTACGATTGCCGCGGGTGCTTGGTTCAATGAGGTGCAGCAGGGCGGGCCCTACGTGCTCCGCAACCTGTTGCCGCCGGTCGTATTGCTGTTCTTCGCGACGCTTACCGTGTGGCGTGGGGACGGCAACTGGACGGGCAGGGGCTGGCGCTGGCCGCTGGGGCTGGTCGGTTTCGCGATTCCGGCGCTGGGCCTGTCCATGTACCTGCATTACGCGTATTCGGTCAACCTGAACGGCATGTTCGACGACGCGGAGCAACCGACCCGCGTGTTCCGCTTCCTGCCGGCCTATACGCTGGTAGCGGGCGGCATCGGTTTCAGCATAGGCTGGATCGTGGGCAGGAACGTCTGATGTGACGCGGCTCTTTTTTCGGCAGGAACAGTTTTGCTAATCTTCATTACCTGACTGGTCGGAGACTCACGTATGCCGGGACGGCTGCGAATACTGTGCGCATTGAGCGGTTTGTTGCTGCTGGTGAACGCCGTGCCCGGCCTCCAGGGCAGCGCCCGGGCGACCGATTTCCCCATCGCCGACAAGGTCGTGGTCGAGAAGGCGAGTCGCAAGTTGCACCTGCTGAAGGGCGGCGTCGCGATCCGCAGTTTCGACATCGCACTCGGCATCCGGCCGGTCGGCGACAAGGAGCGGGAGGGCGACTTCAAGACGCCCGAAGGCAACTACCTGCTGGATGCGAGGAATCCGGACAGCGAGTATTTCCTTGCCATCCACGTGTCCTATCCGAACACCCAGGACCGGGCCGAGGCTCGCAGGAAAGGCGTGGATCCCGGGGGCGCGATCATGATTCACGGCCAGCCGAACGATCCGACCCGATCAGAGGCTTATTATACGACGCAGGACTGGACCAACGGCTGTATCGCCGTGTCCAACTCCGACATGATCGATATCTGGCTGATGACGGCCGAAAATACGCCGATCGAAATACGCCCCTGACCCCGGGGAAAACGGAAATCGCATGACGCAAACCCGAACGGTTGACGCCGAGGTATGGCCGGAAGGCAGCCTCGAAGTTCTGTCGCAGTTCGAAGTCGACCAGCTGCGTGGCAGCGGTGAGGGCGGCCTCTATCCGCTTTTGCGCCGCTGCATGCTCGCAGTCCTCAATTCCGGCAGCCAGATGGACGACACTCGCGCAGTTCTCGAGCGCTACAAGGAGTTCGAGGTCGGTTTCATCCAGCAGGACCGGGGCGTGAAGGTATCGCTGACCGGCGCACCGCCCGACGCGTTTGTCGACGGCAAGATGATTCGAGGTATTCGCGAGCTCCTGTTCGCCGTGCTTCGAGACATCGTGTTCACCCGCAACGAGATCGTCGAAGACGGGCGATTCGATCTTGCCACCACCGGCGGTACGACCAACGCGGTATTCCATATCGTTCGAAACGCCCGGCTGTTGCTGACGCCCGCGTCGGTCAACATCGTCGTGTGCTGGGGCGGGCACGCGATCAGCCGCGAGGAATATGATTACACCAAGCTCGTGGGCTACGAACTCGGCCTGCGCGGAATGAATGTCTGCACGGGTTGCGGGCCGGGCGCGATGAAAGGCCCGATGAAGGGGGCGACCATCGGTCATGCGAAACAGCGAATTCGCGACGGCCGTTATATCGGTATCACGGAGCCCGGCATCATCGCCGCCGAGGCGCCGAACCCGATCGTCAATTCGCTGGTCATCATGCCGGACATGGAAAAGCGGCTGGAAGCGTTCGTGCGCGTGGGTCACGGCATCGTCGTGTTCCCCGGCGGCGTCGGGACGGCGGAGGAAATCCTTTACCTGCTGGGCGTCCTGTTACACCCGGACAATGTGTCCCAACCCCTGCCCGTGGTGATGACCGGCCCCGCTTCCGCAGCACCGTATTTCCGTCAGATCGACGAGTTCGTCGGCCAGACCCTCGGCGAAGAAGCCCGTAAGCGATATACCATTCTGGTCGACGATCCGGCCGGAGTCGCGAGGGAGATGGACAGGGGGCTCGAGGCCGTGCACGAGTTCCGCAAGCGACACGGCGACGCCTACTACTTCAACTGGAGGCTCACGATCGACCGGAATTTCCAGGAGCCGTTTACAGCAACCCACGAATCCATGACCGCTCTCGACATCAGCGAGGACCTGGAGACGCACGAACTCGCGGCGAATCTGCGACGAGCGTTCTCGGGCATCGTCTCGGGTAACGTGCGGGACGACACGGCTGCCGCAATCGAGAAGCGCGGGCCTTTCGAGATCAACGGTTCCGCGAGAATCATGGCCCTGCTGGACGATCTGCTGACGTCCTTCGTAGATCAGCAGCGCATGAAGATTGCCGCCGGCAGCTACAAACCCTGCTATCGCGTCCTGAGCTGATCAATGCACGCAGCGCCCGATGATTAAGTAAAAAACGGGCGCAAGCATCTGAAAATTATGTGAAAAATACAATTCTGCATTGTGATGCAGTTCCTGTGAATCGGCGCTCATTGAACATAGGATTCATCTAAAGGACTGCCCGAGCAAGCCGATGCCTGACAGCAAAAACATGAGATGGGTGGACGACTACGCAACGGATGCGAAGCCGAAAGCCGACGAAGCAGAAACAGCGGTAGACCCGTCGGAGCCGGCGGCTAACGATGCCGACGGCTGGCAACAGTATCGGCGCTGGATCACCAAGGCGCCCGCACCGCGTGGCCGCCGGGTCGGGATCGATCCGTCGCTCTATACCTGGAAGGGTTATCGAAGCTGGAGCGAGCAGGTAAAGCGCAACTGGACCGACGACGAGGACGAAGCCTGATTCCTCGATCACCAGGATATTGATTAAGGAAACGCCGACACCATGTCGGCGTTTTTGTTGGCGTAACCGGTTCCGTTCGGACGCCGCTACTGTGACGTCGAACACCGGCGAAAACGGTACTGTGTCTTGTTTTCGAGCATTGCATGTCGGCACGGGAAACTTTCAAAAAAAGCTGTGATCTGCCTCACGGAGGCAGCCCGTTCACAGCCCTATAGTCATGCCAACACTGTTCGTTGCCAACGGATTTGCGAAGACAGTATGTCAAGGAAGAATAAAGAAAACGAAGAGCCGCTCGTTGCGCTCAAGAACGAGTCGTCGCGACAACGCTGGGAGATGTTCCACAGGGCCATCGCCCACGCAAAAGACACCAATCATGCCGCGATCGTCGAAGCCGACCAGGGAGCCGACGAGGGTAACAGCGCCATACCTCTGCTGACACTCGTGCGATGACGACGCGCGGGACTATTTCATTGGAACGATTTCTGCAATGGCTTGATGATCTCGACGACCTCTACGGTGCCGCGCGTCTTCTCTCCGAGCGCATGCGGCGCCTGGCCTGGACCATCGCAAGAATGTCGATGCTGCTGTCCGTCGGTGCCAGCGGCGTGGTTGCGGCCCTGAGGGAGCCACCACTGGGCCTGGCTGTCGCCATCCTGTTATTCGTCTTCCTGCTTTATCGCAGCGTCACCCAGCCAGGATTCGCGGCTCGCGGCCGTCGTGCCGCCGCCTGAACACGCGTCTGCGCAGCCTTGAAATGAGGCTGTAAACCCCAATCGTCTGAACCTGGGGCCCGCCGCCCGGGCGGCCGGTCAGCGTTATTTGTCGGGGAGGCAAGATTGAGCAACAACAACCGGGAGACACTCGGCTTCCAGGCCGAGGTTCGTCAGCTTCTGAAGCTGATGGTCCATTCCTTGTACAGCAACAAGGAAATATTCCTTCGCGAATTGATCTCGAACGCGTCGGATGCTGCAGACAAGCTGCGCTTCGAAGCGCTCGCCGCACCTGATCTTCTCGGCGACGATGCCGATCTGAAGATTCGGGTCGAGTACGACAAGGACGCGGGTACGGTCAGCGTATCGGATAACGGCATCGGCATGTCGCGCGACGAACTGGTCGGGAATCTCGGCACCATTGCGCGTTCCGGCACTGCGGAATTCCTCAGCCGCATGACCGGTGATGAAAAGGAGGACGCCCGGCTGATCGGCCAGTTCGGCGTCGGCTTCTATTCGGCGTTTATCGTGGCGGACCGGGTCGTGGTGGAGAGTCGCCGCGCGGGCGTGGATGCGGCCGAGGGCGTGCGCTGGGAATCTGACGGGCAGGGCGAGTTCACGGTCGAGGCGGCCGACATCGAACGCCGCGGTACGCGCGCCACACTGCACCTCAAAGAGGGTGAGTCGGAATTCGCCGAGCCCGTGCGCCTCGAGAACCTGATCCACAAATATTCGGATCACATCGCATTTCCCGTGACCCTGAAGGGTGCCGGCGACGACGCCGAGGAGAAGGTCGTCAATTCCGCGACGGCGCTCTGGACGCGGCCCCGAACGGAGATTTCGGACGAGGAATACAGCGAGTTCTACAAACACCTGTCGCACGATTTTGCGGACCCGCTGCGCTGGAGCCACAACCAGGTCGAGGGCAAGCGGGAATACACCAGCCTGCTGTACATACCGGCGAATGCGCCGTTCGATCTCTGGAATCGCGAGGCACCGCGAGGACTGAAGCTGTACGTGCAGCGCGTCTTCATCATGGACGATGCCGAGCAATTCCTGCCGCTCTATCTGCGCTTCGTCAAGGGAGTCGTCGACTCGTCCGACCTGCCGCTCAACGTGTCGCGCGAGCTGCTGCAGCAGAATCCCGACCTGCAGGCGATGCGCGGGGCACTGACGCGGCGCGTACTCGACATGCTCGAGAAGATGACGGCCGACGATGACGGCGACTATGCCGGGTTCTGGCGGCAGTTCGGACCCGTAATGAAGGAAGGTTTGGTCGAGGATCCGGGCAATAAGGACAAGCTGTCGCGGCTGTTGCGTTTTGCGACCACGCACAGCTCGGGGTCCGATCAGGACCAGTCGCTCGACGACTATGTCGGGAGAATGCAGGAAGGCCAGGACCGGATCTACTACCTGCTGGCCGACAGTCATTCCACGGCGATTTCCAGCCCGCACCTCGAGCGGCTGCGCAAGAAGGACATCGAGGTGCTGCTGCTGACGGACCGCATCGATCCGTGGCTCGTCGATGCCCTGCGGGAGTATGACGGCAAGGAACTCGCGGACGTGGCAAGGGAGGGCCTGAGCCTTCCCGAGGGTGACGGCGCCATCACGCAGGATGTCGCCAACGAGCAGTACAAACCGCTCCTCAAGAAGATCAGGCAGGTGCTCAAGGATCGCGTCGAAGCGGTGAACGTCAGCCGCCGCCTGGTCGATTCGCCCGCCTGCGTCGTCGCAGGTGAGGGCGACCTGAATCCGACGCTGAAACGCATGCTCGAGGCGAGCGGGCAAAGTCTGCCGGAGACCCGGCCGATACTCGAGGTCAACGTCGAACATCCGCTCCTCGAACGCCTTTCCGCGGAATCCGACGATGAGCGATTCAGCGCCCTGTCGAACGTCCTGCTCGATCACGCACTGCTCGCGGAAGGCAGTCAGATCGACAATCCTGCCGACTACGTCGCGCGTATGAACCGCTTGCTGCTCGAGCTTGATTCCGCCTCGGGCGCCAAGTAAAAGGGACCCCGATGAGCAGCGAACTGCCAAGCGACGAGGAACTGCGGGCCAGGCTCAGCGACGAGCAATACCGGGTGACCCAGCAGAAAGGAACCGAGCGCGCGTTTACGGGTGCCTATGTCGACCACAAGGCCGACGGCACGTATCGGTGCGCATGCTGTGACGCGGAACTCTTCAGCTCGGTGCACAAGTACGATTCCGGCTCCGGCTGGCCGAGCTTCTGGTTGCCGCTGGCCGGCGACGCGGTGCGGACGAATCGGGACTCGAGTCACGGCATGGTCCGGCAGGAGGTCGTGTGCAGCCGCTGCGGGGCACACCTCGGGCACGTGTTCGAGGACGGCCCGAAACCGACGGGACTGCGCTACTGCATCAATTCGGCATCGCTCGATTTCGCCGCCGGCTCGCCCGGTGTTCCCGACCCTTCCAATGATAAAGGCGATTCAACGTGACATTACGCATACTTTTCATCGTGCTGCTGGCAGCGGTTACCGCATCGGGCTGTTCGTCTGACGGTGCTTCCGGCGACCCTGGCCAGAGCGAGGCGACGGCCGACACGCCGTCCGCGACGAACGCAGCAGAGGAAATCGAGATCACGCCGGGACTGACGATGAAAAAACTCGAGAACGGCTACGGCCGGGCGGCGGTCGCCGGCGATTTTGCGTCGGTGCACTACACCGGGTGGCTCTATGACGAAAATGCACCCGACGGCCGGGGCAATAAATTTGACAGCTCCGTCGATCGCGGCCAGCCGTTCCAGTTTCCGCTCGGCGCGGGCCGGGTGATCAGGGGTTGGGATCTGGGCGTCATCGGTATGCTCATCGGGGAGAAGCGCGAACTCAGGATTGCGCCCGAACTCGGCTACGGCAACCGTGGCGCGGGTTCCGCCATACCGCCCGGCGCAACGCTGCTGTTCGAAGTGGAACTCCTGGGGCTGCAGGCACCGAACGACCAGTAACCGGTATCAGGTACCGGACTTCTTGAGCTGCAGCTCGCGGGCCTGACCGATCCAGTCTTCCCGGTAGATCCGCGAGCTGAATCCCTTGAGCCGCTGCGCGACACGGTCGATATCGTATTCGGTCATCTCCGCTATCTGGTGATAACGGAAGATGCCGAGCTCGTTGAGCGTCTTCTCGATCGCGGGCCCGATACCCTTGATCAGGCGCAGGTTGTCGCGCAGGCGGCCAGGTTCCCGATCGCGTAATTCCGTGACGTCCGCGGTCGTGCCCAGCGTTTCCGGTTCGTCGTCGGGCTCGTCGTGGGTTTCGCGGAGCGATACTTCCTCCGGCTCCTCGTCGTCGGGCTCGTCGTGGGTTTCGCGGAGCGATACTTCCTCCGGCTCCTCGTCGTCGGGCTCGTCGTGCGTTTCGCTGAGCGATACAGCGTCCGGCTCGTCGATCGCTTCCTCGATGCCGGTCTGCGTCGCGCTCGTCGGGTCGTTGGATGCGTCCAGCTTATCGCCGAGCGCATCCTGGTCGACGGGCTCGATGCGCGTTTGCCCCGCATCGGCCATGCGTTCCAGTTCCTCGATCCGCGTGCGTGCCGATGCGAGTTCTTCTTCGAGCTGCCTTGCCTGATCGTCGCGTTCCCTGAAGCGATCGATGAGTGGGGGGAGCCGATTCTGCCAGTTCCCGAGTTCCCGGCTCAGGCGGTCGATCGTTTCCTCCTTTTGCTCCAGCGCGGCCCGTGCCGAATCGCCGCGCTCCTCGGTCGACCTGACCTCCGACTTCAGTTGTTCACGTTGCTGCACGGCCCGCTCGAGGCTGGAGCGAATTTCCTTCAGCTCGCGCTGCAGCTGATCCCGACGTTCGAACGCCTCCTTGAGCGCGCCCGAGAGTTCGCGGGCCCGGTTGGCGGCATCCTTACCCGAGGCCTG
>JAACFE010000055.1 GCA_009937525.1 Gammaproteobacteria bacterium | reverse complement strand
AGGTGCCTCACCACGTCGAGGGGATGCGGCTGCTCGCCGACATCGGTGTGCGCCTTGGCGTACTCGAAGACGCCGAGTTCCTGCTCGAAAGTGCGCTGAAGTTCGAGCCCGACAACAAGCGCGTCCGGATCGATTACATCCAGGCGCTGCGCAAGCGGCAAAAGTTTGCCGCCGCGCTGGAACAGGCCCGGCTGCTGCTGGCTACCGCCCCCGACAACCCGCAATTCAAATCGCTGTTCGCGATCGAAAGCATGCAGACCGGCGATTACGAAACGGCATTATCGACATTCGACGAGATACTCGCGCAGCTTCCGGCCGATCCCGTCACGTTGACCTCCAAGGGACATGCGCTCAAGACCTGCGGTGATTACGAGGATGCCGTGGAAGCCTATCAGGCTGTGATCAGGAGCACCCCGCATCATGGCGAAGCGTACTACTCGCTGGCCAACCTCAAGGTCTACTCGTTCAGCGATGCCGAAATCGAAGAGATGCATGCGCAGGAGTCCAACAGCAACCTGTCGCACATGGACCGCGTTCATCTCAATTTTGCGCTCGGTAAGGCCTATGAAGACAGGGGCGACTTCGCGACATCTTTTCGTTACTACGAACAGGGTAACCGGCTAAAGAAACTGCAGACCACCTACAGAGCGGAGCAGATGACAGAGGATTTGAAAGCCCAGCGGGACGTCTGCACGGCTGAGCTTTTCGAACGGCGATCGGGCTGCGGTTATGAGGCACCGGACCCGATCTTCATCGTCGGCCTGCCGCGCGCCGGATCGACCTTGCTCGAGCAGATCCTGTCGTCACATTCACAGGTCGACGGGACGCTGGAGCTGCCGAATATTCTGTCGCTGTCGCAACGGCTGCGGCGCAGGGCGCGACAGGAAGGCACAACGCAATACCCGGGCATCCTGGACGAACTGTCTGACGAGGAACTCGAGGCGTTCGGAAAGGAGTACATCGACGACACCCGGATTCACCGCCAGGATGCGCCGTTTTTCATCGACAAGATGCCGAACAACTTCCGCCACATCGGGCTTGTCCACCTGATCCTGCCGAATGCAAAGATTATCGACGCGCGCCGGCATCCGATGGCCTGTTGCTTCAGCGGCTACAAGCAACTGTTCGCCGAAGGGCAGGAGTTCACCTATGACCTCGAGGACGTCGGCCTCTACTACCGCGACTACGTCGATCTGATGGACCACTGGGATACGGTACTGCCGGGCAAAGTCCTGCGCGTGCAGTACGAGGATGTGGTCAATGATACGGTGCACGAGGTGCGCCGCATTCTCGATTACTGCGGCCTGCCCTACGAGGATGCCTGCGTGAATTTCCACGAGACGAAGCGTTCCGTTCGGACTCCGAGTTCCGAGCAGGTGCGGCAACCCATCTACACGAGCGGGCTCGAACAATGGCGTAATTACGAGGCCTGGCTCGAGCCGCTCAAATCGGCGCTGGGGCCTGTTCTCGATCGGTATCCGATTCCTGCAGCGACGGAAGGCGCGAGGAGCTGATCTTGGAAGACGATCACCTTACACAACACGATCCCGAAGAGATTGGTCACGAGATCGGCGAGCACAACATCGAGGTCCTCGGCCTCGATATTCACAACCCGGTCTTTGTCATCTCGGCCCTGCTCTCTGTTGCTCTGGTCGTCTTGACTATGCTCTTCCAGGAACGTGCTGCCGTCATTTTCGGCGACATGAGGGTCTGGATAACCTCCACCTTCGACTGGTTCTTCATGATCGCCGCGAATATTTTCGTGGTTTTTGGGCTGGGTCTCGCAGTCTCGAAGCTCGGTCGCGTGCGCCTCGGCGGCCCCGACGCAAAGCCACGCTACGGCTATCCAGGGTGGCTGGCGATGCTGTTCGCGGCGGGCGTCGGCATCGGCCTCATGTTCTTCGGCGTTTTGGAACCCGTTACGCATACTTTGAATCCACCGCTCGGCATTGATCCCGCCGACACGGAAGCCGCACGGGCAGCCGGCATGTCGGCGGCGATCTACCATTGGGGCCTGCACGCCTGGGGAATTTACGCCATCGTCGGCTTGTCTCTTGCATTCTTCTGCTTCAACCGGCAGATGCCGCTAACCTTGCGCTCCGCTTTCTTTCCGCTGCTCGGAACGCGCATATGGGGGCCATTCGGTCACTTCGTCGACACGGTCGCCGTGCTCGCCACTCTGTTTGGCCTGGCGGTGTCACTGGGTTTTGGTGCAGAGCAGATCGCGGGCGGACTCCACTATCTGTTCGATGTGCCCGCAAACACCGTCGTAAAAATCATACTCATTATCATTATTATCAGCATTGCGCTGGCGTCGGTGGTTGCGGGACTGGACAGGGGCGTCAAGCGGCTCAGCGAACTCAACATGGGGCTCGCCGGTGCGCTCATGCTGTTCGTCATCGTTGCCGGACCGACGCTCGCAATAATGACGACCATGGGTAAGGCAGTCGTGGATTACCTCTATCATTTGCCCGGCCTGAGCAACTGGGTCGGGCGCACTGACGACGCTTTCTTCCACGGCTGGACGACATTCTACTGGGCGTGGTGGATCGCCTGGTCACCGTTCGTGGGCATGTTCATAGCCCGCGTCAGTTATGGCAGAACCGTGCGGGAGTTCATCACCTGGGTACTCATTATCCCGACCCTCATCGGCATCCTGTGGATGTCGACATTCGGTGGCACGGCACTGGACCAGCTATTCACGACCGGCTACATGGGCGTCGCCGAATCGGTTCCGGAACTCGCACTTTTCAAGATGCTCGAACAGCTGCCCTTCACAGGTATCGTATCGACGATCAGCGTGTTTCTGATCGCCATCTTCTTCGTTACTTCCGCGGACTCGGGCTCGCTCGTCATGGACATTATCACCGCCGGCGGCAAACTGGATGCGCCGGTTCAGCAGCGTGTGTTCTGGTGCCTCCTGGCCGGCATGGTCGCCATTGCACTGATGCTCGGCGGCGGCATGGCATCGCTGCAGGCACTGACGATTTCGGTCGGCCTGCCGTTCGGCGTCGTCTTGCTGCTCATGTGCCTCGGGCTGTTCAAGGGCCTGCGCGAGGAGCAGCACACCTAGTCAGCTGATCAGTCCAGGTCGGGCAGGCCGTACAGCGCGATGAGGTAGTAGCTGACGATACCGAGCACCTCCTCGTTTTCGATGACCGGCGCGTGGCTGATCCCGAAATTGTCGAATAAGCGGGCGCAATAGCGGATATTCATGTCCGGCCTCACCGAGATCACCGGCTTGGCCATGATCTCGTAGACATTGACTCGCTCGGGCGCGCGGTCCTTCGCGATGACCTGTTTCGCAATGTCCGAGAACAACAACATCCCGTATTCGTCCTGTTCGTCGCGCTTCTCGACCATGAGGACCGTCGCCCTGACGCGTTTCATGATGCGCATCGCTTCCAGGACGTCGGTGCGGCCGGTGATGAACGTCACTTCCTTGCGCATGACGTCGCGCACGGGCACCCAGGTTGGCTGGCTCATAACTGTTCCTCCACTAATTCGGCCAGTTCCTCGGCCTGGCGCATCACGCCGATAGCGTCTTCGACGTCCAGCTGCATGGCGAGTCCTGTACCCGGCTTTTCGTCGAATTCTCCGACGGAACCGATTTTCTCGAGAATGTCGCGCGACAGGTGCCGCTCCACCAGCAGAAGGACGACGTCCGTCTGACTGACGAGCGACAGGCCGAAGAAACTCTTGTGCCCTTCGAAGCCTTCGCCGCGAGCATGATTGATCACCGTGCAGCCGGTCGCGCCCGCCTCGCGGGCCGCCTCGATGATGGCCGTAGTTTTCGAGTCCTCAACGAAGACGATTAGTAATTTGAACTGCATCAGATTACCTCCTTGGAAGTCGATTCTGCCCGATTTTGTCGCTCCATTTTGCGGCGGCCTGCAAACCGCTCACGGAGCACGGACAACTGTGCATACGCCAGGACGGAAATGATGGGAAACAGGCATGTGAACGCGACGAGGCCGAATCCATCGAGTAATGGACTGCGGCCAGGCACGGTCTCCGCGAGGCCGAGGCCGAGAGCCGTGACCAGAGGCACGGTAACCGTCGAGGTCGTGACGCCGCCGGAGTCGTAAGCGAGCGGGATAATGAGCCGCGGCGCCCATATCGTCTGAATCACGACGACGATATAGCCGACGAGAATAAAGGCCTGCAGCGGCAGGCCGGCAATTATACGGAAGCACCCCAGGCTAACGCCGGTGGCAGCACCGATCGCCACTGCGACCCGCAGGCCCCAGACATGAATCGCGCCACCGGACGTCTCGTTGGCTTTCATCGCGACCGCAAGCAACGCCGGCTCGGCGATCGTGGTCGCGAAGCCGATGGTGAAGGCGAACACGTATACCCAGGAGTAGTTGCTCCAGTGGGAATCGAGCATTCCCGCTCCCCGCATCAGGAAGTCCGGATGCGTCAACTGCTCCGCCATGAGTCGCCCGAGAGGGAAGAGAGCCTGCTCCAGCCCGACGAGGAACAGCCCGAGACCGAGAATCGTGAATGCGAGGCCCACAACGAGGCGCCTCACGTCGCGCACGGGTTGCCGGATTACGAATACCTGGAACAGGAAGATGAACAGCACTATCGGCAGCACATCGAATGCCGTCGACATGATGGTCTTCAGCGCGGGGCCCGTCAGATCCACGTGACGATGCTCCCGTAGGCCATGACGAACACCATGGGCGTCAGAGAGGCAAACGCGATCAGGCCGAAACCGTCCGTCATCGGGTTGCGATCGCGAAGCGAAGACGCTATCCCCACGCCGAGCGCCGCGACCAGCGGCACCGTAATCGTCGATGTGGTTACGCCGCCCGAGTCGTAGGCAATTCCAACGATCTCCGGCGGCGCCACGGCCGTCATCGCAATGACCATAATGTATCCGGAGATGATCAATAGAGGCAACGACCATCCCATCAGGATGCGCAATACGCCGATCAGGAGCGCCGTACCGACCGACAGTGCGACCGTGATACGAAGTCCGAGAACGTATCGTGCCCTGGCCGCATCCGAATTCTCGATTGCGCCTGCGCTCGCTGCAACCTTCGCCGCCTCATTGGCCACCGCGGTCAGTGCCGGCTCCGCGACCGTTGTGCCGAAGCCGAGCAGGAAGGAAAACGTCAGCAACCAGAACACGCTGCCCTTGCGGGCCAGCGCGTAGGCGAGCGACTCGCCGATTGGAAAAAGCGCGAGCTCGAGCCCGTAAACAAACAGGGTCAGTCCCAGGAGCACCAGTATCGCGCCGCCTGCCAGTGCCAGCGCGTTGTCGAGCGGCTGCTGCAGAATGAAGTACTGGAAGAAGCCGATAACTATAACGATAGGCGCAAGATCCCGAATACTCCCGGCGATGTGTTTCCATAGAGTGCGGAGAAACTTGATCATCGTGAGTACGATTACCGCGAAACTTGTTAAGGCAATAGTGTACCCGAAGCAAATGAATCGATGAGCGCCGAAACGCCTGCGACCTGCTTGCCGGACCTCTGGTCGTAACGCTCACCCGTGTAGCCCCACCAGTCCCAGCAGCCCTTGGGGTTGAAGAGGCTCTTCTCGACCTGCGGATAGGCCACAATCAGGTCGTTGGACTCGGCCCACTCGTTGAACCCGGCTTGCATCGCGAACCTGTCCTCGATGAACTCAGCGCCCTGCATGCAAGCGTGAAAGGCGATGTGCAATCCGCAGTCATCCGCATTGTCGCGGCACGAATCGGGGACGTACAGGTAGCCCGATGCCGCGACGTGACTGCCGGATCCGAAATACTCCGACATATCGGTCTCGACGAGATTCTCCGGTGTTGCCAGCGGCTCGCGCGCGCTCAGTTCGCCATAGAGGTGCTCCAGGATCGCTCCAGCCGTGTCGTAGTCGCAGTCGTTGATGTAGTCGCCCCCCCTTTGCAGGCAATCGGCGCCGGCATCGAGCGTCGGCCAGCCGTGTGCGGTCTCGACGTCATCGACGAATGTCACGCCATCAGGCGCTACGAATGCGTGGTAGAAATCCCGCAATGCGCTGCCGGCCGCAGGCGCCACCACCGAGTCCGCCGGGGAATGAAATATCCACACACGTGCCGAATCGAGCTCCGCAACCGGCGCGATATCACCCGCTGCAGCTGCTGCGCTGGTGAAGCCGACCAGCGGCTCGACGGTAAGGCCCTCGCCCGTCATACATTGCGACAGCGCGACCTGGACGTCGCCCTGCGCACAATGATACGGCCCCCCTGCCACGATCCCTGCTCCTCGTATCCTGTCCGCGAGAGCAACGTGAGACTGCACCGCCATGAAGCCGCCGGCGGACACGCCCGATACGGTAATTCGGGCTTTCAGGTCCGCGTCGAATTTGGCGGCCGGTGGTGGCGAATCCTGGGAGCCACTGCCACACGCTGCGAGGACAGCCAGTGCCGTCAGTACCAGAATCGCACCGGGCTCAGACCGTTTCCAGAAATGTCGTGATGGCATCGACCGCCTCCGGTTCGTCGAGTAGCGGCGCGTGCCCGCGATTGCTGACGGGCACAATCTGCAGGTCGGGCTTGTGCTCGCGCATCCTGGCGATGATGGGCTCGGTCAGGATGTCGGACAGCACGCCGTGAATGAGCATGGTTGGCACGCTGGCGAGGTCATCGAATAATGCCCAAGGGTCGACATCCAGGCCGGACACGCCCTCGCGCGCCGCATGGCCGATGCTGCGATCGAAATTCAGATCGAACCTGCCGTCATCCAGCTGCCGGTAGGTTGTTTCGGTATAGATCTGCCATTGCCGGTCGTCCCAGTCGGGAAAGGCGATCGAATACACCGACTTTGCCTGCTCGATCGCATCCGCCAGGGAACTGACGATGTCGAGACGACCTGCCATCGCGATAATGCGAGCGATTCCATCCGGATCGGCTTCCGGACCGATGTCGTTCATCACGGCCGCAGCGATGCGGCCGGGCCGCTGGTGGTTCAGCAACATGGCCATCCATCCGCCCAGCGACGTACCGACCACGACGGCCTCTCCGATGTCCAGCGAATCGAGCAGTTGCCACAGGTCCGACGCATACTGTCCGGGATGGTAGTTGCGCCAGTCCGGATCGTGGCCGGACCGGCCGCGGCCGCGAAGATCGGGGCAGATGACACGCCGTTTCTCACTGACCAGTGCCGCCAGCGAGGAGAAGTCGCGGCTGTTGCGCGTCAGACCGGGCAGGCAGAGCACCGGCGCGCGCGTCGACGGGTTCGGATAGTCGCGGCAATAGAGACGCACGCCGTCGTCCGCTTCCACGAAGCGTTCCTCGTAAAGCCTGTCGCTTCTGTCATTCATCGCCGAGCCGGGACTTTATGCGGACACAAAAAAACGGGCGACGGAATCATCCGTCGCCCGCAGTGACACAGATCCAATTACGGCATCTGATAGGGGGGAAATCAGGCAGACTTCTTGACAGCCTTTACGACGTTTTCCTTGGTGGCTTCCTGCAACTCTTCCGTTGCCGTCGATGCGGCTGCCGACAGCAGGTCGATGTATTCCTTGGTGCGACCCTCGACGACCTTCGCAAAGGCCGACGCGTTGTCGATCTGCTTGTTGAAGAACTCCTCCGGCTCTGCGGCCTTCGTGGCCAGACGTGCCTGCTCTACCGTAAAGTCGACGACGTCGTTCATCACGGCAAGATTGTAACGCGCAAACTTCTCCCAGCTGTTGACGCCTGCGGTGCTCTTGGCCTGCAGCTTCTCGACGGCATCCTTCTGGTACTGCGTGAACTGGTCGAGCTGTTCGCTGAACTGCTTCTGGATATCGATCATGGCGGATAACTCCTGTTGGGGGTTTTGTTGCGATGCAGTATAACGACATGCATGCTGCAATGCAACAATTCTTTTGGATTTTCGAGTTTCCGCCTTTAGATCTTTGAAAACAGGTACTTATAGCTACCATATTTGAGCTATTGAGCGTCCGATGGAAAAAATTGCGCAGGATTTCCTGTATGCGCCGCAAAACTCAGCCGAAAACGTACAGCCCGGGCGCGTCGCGCAAGGGCTTGTAGCCTGCCTTCGCCTTGCCCGTCGACGGCGGCTTTACGCGGCCGCCGCTGCGTTCGTCCAGCCAGGCGTTCCACGCCGGCCACCAGGAACCGTCCACGAGTTCGTTCTGCGCCACCCACTGGTCCGGATCGGTATAGAGATCGCCCGGCTGACGCGTCGCGATCCTGTGCTTGCGCCGGGGGTGATCCGGGCCGCAGGCGATGCCCGCATTGTGGCCGCCGGTCGTCAGCGTGAAGGTCATCTCGTTGTTCATCAGCCGCATGGGCTTGTAGACCGACTTCCACGGCGCGACATGGTCCGTCACGGTGCCCAGCACGAACGTGGGTACCTTGATATCGCCTACGCAGACCGGCTTGCCGTCAACCTCGTAACGCGCTTCCGCAAGGTTGTTCTCCATGTAGCAGTTGCGCAGGTATTCGGTGTGCATCTTGTATGGCATACGCGTGCCGTCCTCGTTCCAGGCCATCAGGTCGTTGAGGCTGCGGTCCTTGCCGAGCATGTAGCGCTGGAACGCAGGATCGTAGACCAGGTCCGAGACACGCAGCGCGGCGAAGGCTCCGGTCATGTTTTCCATTGTGAGATAGCCCTGCTTGCGCATCAGCGCCTCGAGAAACGTGAACGTACCCTCCCCGAGCATCGTCGTAATCTCGCCCGCCTCGCGAAAATCGATCTGTGCGGCGAACAGCGACATGGTCTTGAGCCGGTCGTCGCCCTCGCGGGCCATGTAGGCGGCTGCGATCGACAGCAGCGTGCCCCCGAGGCAGTAGCCGACCGAGTGGATCTTGCGCTTGGGCACTATCGTGCTGACCGCGTCGATCGCGGTCATTACGCCGTCGTGCAGGTACTCATGCATGCCGAGGTCCCGGTCGGTCTCGTCCGGATTCTTCCAGGACATGATGAATACCGTTTTGCCCTGGCTGACGAGGTAGCGGACGAGCGAGTTCCGTGGCGACAGGTCGAGGATGTAGTACTTCATGATCCACGCCGGCACGATCAGGACCGGCTCGGAGACAACCTCTTCAGTCTGCGGCTTGTACTGGATCAGTTCGAAGAGACGGTTCTGGTAGACCACCTTGCCGGGCGTAATACCGATATCCTTGCCTACGACGAATTCCTCGAGGCCCTGCGGCAGTTCGCCGCTGCGCTTGCGCCGCAGATCCTCCGCGAGATTGTGGACGCCGCGCCTCAGATTCGCGCCGCGCTCTTCGCGGGTCGTCAGGATAAACTCGGGATTCGTGAACGGCACGTTCGCGGGAGATGCCATCTCGACCAGCTGGTTCGCAAGGAAGCTGACCAGCTGCTCGTGGTCCTCGCTGACCCCGTCGACACCGGTCGTCGCCTCTACGGCCAGCGCCTTGGCAAGCCGGTGGCCGTGGGCAAAGACATTGAACGGCCATTTCTGCCAGTCCTCGGAAAGCATACGGCGGTCGACTATCTGCGGAAGGTCTTCGCCATTGGGCTTCATCGCCTTGCTGGTGATCTTCGCCAGCTCCACCCCGTTGCGCGCCAGGCTTTCAGCCAGCGACAGCAGCTTGCCCGGCGACAGGGCGAGGTGCCCCGCCCAGTCAACAACCGCTGCGGCAACGTCGACGGGAGAAACGCCGCGGGTGGCAACGGCCAGCTGGCCGCGCAACTGATGATCGATTTCGCGCGCCTTTTCAGGCGGCAACAGTCGTTTCTTCTCGTCTTCGTCAGTCATCGTCTTTCTTCGTTTTGGTTTCCAGAAATGCCTTCTGCATCGCCTGCCAGGCTTCCATGTTCTGCTTCGCAACATCCTTCATCACGGCAAAGGGGCCGCTTCTGATCATCTCCTGCATCTGCTCCTGGAGCGTCGACTGTTGCTGCAGGAAGGACTCGAAACTTTGCTGGAGGTAGCTGCCGAGCAGGCCCTGCATGGGATGATCATAGAATCGAATGATCTGCGTCAGCATCTGGTCGGACAGCACGGGCTGCCCACCCAGCTCCTGTTCCGCCACGAGCTGCAATAGCAGACTTCGCGTGATGTCGTCGCCACTACCTTCGTCGACAACGCGTACGTCTTCGCCGGACGCTATCAGCTTGCGCACATCTTCCTTGTTGATGTGACGGCTCGCCTCGGTATCGTAAAGGCGCCGGTTGGCATATTTGCGAATTATTCGTGGTTTTGACATCGCCATGACCGCCCAGGCTTTCTTGTTGCGTTGCAGCATAATAGCAGCAGTTGGCCGATCACGGTAGCACGCAGAGGACTGTAACCGCGACGGTCGAATACGTATTCTGACCGTCCCGGGTCGGGTCGGAAGCCTCCCCGCTTCCGGCCCGCCGTAATTTTCGGTCCCGTATAAGGCAAAGTGATGGGAATGGATACCAAATCGCCGGCGTACCGCGCCTACGTCATGTTCATTCTCGTAGTCGTCTATACGTTCAATTTCATCGACCGCCAGATCGTCGGCATCCTCGCCATCCCCATCAAGGCAGACCTTGACCTGACAGACACGCAACTCGGTTTGATGGGCGGCCTGGCGTTCGCGCTCTTCTACACCGGCCTCGGTATCCCGGTCGCGATACTTGCCGATCGCTGGAAGCGCACCTGGATCATGACGGCAGCATTAACGATATGGAGCGGTATGACCGCCGCATGCGGCCTCGCCAACAATTTCGGGCAGCTGTTTCTCGCCCGGCTCGGCGTGGGTGTCGGCGAAGCCGGCGGCGTCGCGCCGGCGTACTCGCTGATCTCGGACTATTTCCCATCGCACCAGCGCGCGCGGGCTCTTAGTGTGTATTCCTTCGGCATCCCGATCGGCAGCGCACTCGGCATACTTCTGGGTGGCTACATCGCGTCGCAAATCGACTGGCGCTTCGCGTTCTTCGCGGTCGGCATCGCCGGCATCCTGGTCGCGCCGATATTCAAACTGACTGTTGCGGACCCCCCCCGCGGCCAGTACGACGTCAAGGGCCCGGACGCTCCGTCACCGTCACTTGCGCAGATCGTACGGCGACTCGTCGACAAACCGAGTTTCTGGATCATCTCCCTGGGCGCCGCATCGTCGTCGATGATCGGCTACGGCCTGTTCTTCTGGCTGCCTTCGTTCTTCGTTCGGAGTTTCGGCCTGGAACTGCTCGACGCGTCGGTGATCTACGGCGCAATAATATTGATCGGCGGTATCGCCGGAACCTGGGTGGGGGGTTACATGGCCGACCGTTTCGGGAGTGACAAACGCGGCAACTACGCCATCATTCCCGCTGTCGCGTTCCTCGCCACGATTCCGTTCTACATGATCGCGATCCTGTCGCCCAACCTGACCACGACATTTTTAGCCCTGCTGATCCCGACGGGCCTCGGGCTTGCCTGGCTCGGGCCGGTGCTCTCTGCTATCCAGCATGTCGTGCCCCCAACAATGCGCGCCACGGCGTCCGCCATCTTCCTGTTCATCAACAACCTGATCGGCCTCGGTGCCGGAACCGTTGCACTCGGCGTTATCTCCGACAATCTCGAAGCGCGCTTCGGTGACGACTCGCTGCGCTACGCGATTCTCGCCGGTACCGGCTTCTACCTCATTGCTGCTATCCTTTTCCTCGCGAGCGCGAAGCACCTCGAGAAAGACTGGGAAGAATAAGATCGACACTCTCAACGGCAAATCGGCAATCGTTACGGGTTCCACGAGCGGTGTCGGTCTCGGTATTGCACGAAGGCTCGCCGCCAGCGGCGCCAATGTCATGGTCAACGGCCTCGGTGACGAGGCACAGATCGATGCGGCTGTGAGTTCCGTCGCCGATGGCGGGTCCGGTGAGGTCGTCTTCTCGCCGGCGAACATGATCCAGCCCGTTGAAATCAGTGCGATGGTCGAGCAGGCCGTCGACAGCTTCGGCACCGTCGACATACTCGTCAATAACGCGGGCATACAGTTCGTCTCACCGATCCAGGACTTCCCACCGGAGAAATGGGACGACATCATCGCCACGAACCTGTCATCCTCGTTCCACACGATCCGCGCCGTGACGCCGCACATGCTCGAGGCCGGCTGGGGCCGGATAGTCAACATCTCGTCACTGCATGCGCTGGTAGCATCACCGTACAAGGCCGCCTATGTCGCCGCCAAGCATGGCGTCGCCGGGCTCACCAAGGTGGTTGCGCTCGAACTCGCGCAGCAAAACATCACCGTGAACTCGATCGCGCCGGGTTACGTGGAAACGCCGCTCGTCACCGGGCAGATTGCGGACACGGCGCGAGCGCGCGGTATCACCGAGGAAGAGGTCGTGCGCGACGTCATGCTCGCCGCGCAGCCGACGAAGAAGTTCATCCAGATCGACGAGATCGCTGAACTGGTTGTCTTCCTGTGCAGCGACGCTGCCGCATCCATAACGGGCGCCATATTGCCCGTCGACGGCGGCTGGTCCGCCCAGTAACCTGCCTCAAGCCGGCGCGATATTCGCGTTCAGCCGGAACAGGTTGCCCGGATCGTATTTCTTCTTTACCTCGAGAAGCCGTGGGAAATTGCCCTGGTAGTTACCGTGACGAACCTCCCGGGACTCGTTGCCGGAATCGACGGTGTAGTAGCCGTCGGTTCGCGGCTCGATCGTACTCCAGTAGTCGCGAAGATAATCCATATGCGGAGATCCGTCCGTACCAAGCGGCCAGCTGGTCAGCACCATCATTGCCGACAGCGCTTTGCGGTGAGGAAACGCGGTTGCGTCGACGGGTACCCTGCTGATCGCGCCGCCGGACTGCTGGAAGTACAGCATCGTAGAACGGCCCGGATCCGCTTCGAATCCGGCAACCGCAGCATCCACCATGCTCCCGGGGTACTCATTGACGAAGCCACTCTTCAGGTATTCGCCGATATTGCGGAAGTCGGAGTAATCCCAGCTGCGCTGGATGGCGACATAGTCGATCGGACCAAGGTTGGTGAACGCCGGTTCGCCGAGCTTCCTGACGGGCTCGAGGACTTTCTCCGCGTCTTTCTCGGGACCGGAGTAGCAGATGTGAAAACCTGCGCCGCTGCCCTCGCCGGTCGCCGTCGCGTTGATGTAGAAATCAATGTACAGATCGTCAGGCGCCTGGACAGAAAAATCCGCGTAGAAGCGAATCAGGTCGCTTGCGCGATCGAGTGGGAACACCACTTCGCCGCCAATCACCTGGCGTTGCATCGGGTGCAGCGCATACTGGAACGACGACACGACGCCGAAGTTGCCGCCGCCCCCGCGCACGCCCCAGAACAGATCGGGATTCTCATCGGCGCTGGCGTGCAGGAGCCTGCCGTCCGCCGTGACGATGTCCACGCCCTTGATGTTGTCCAGCGTCAGGCCGAAACGGCGTGATATCCGCCCGAATCCACCGGCAGTACTCAGTCCTCCGACGCCCGTATGCGAAACGGTGCCGGCGGGCGCCACGAGCCCGTGCGCCATCGCTTCATGATCGAGCGCGGCCAGCAGGCTGCCACCGGCAACGAACGCGGTGCGCGAATCGGGGTCGACGCGTGCATGCCGGAACAGCGACAGGTCTATCTGCATTCCGCCTTCGCAGGTCGACTTGCCGGCGAAACTGTGCCCGCCGCATTTGACGGCCAGCAGTAGCTGGCGCTCTCCGGCGAACCTCACAGCATTTTGAATATCAGCGACGCCCGTCGGCTGGACGATCAACGCCGGATGCTTGTCTATCGACGCATTCAGCACGCGCCGCGCAACATCGTAGCCTTCATTTCCGGGCAGCAGCAGGTTGCCGCGCAGGCTGTCCGCGAGTTCCTGTACCGCGGCTTTCTCGAGCGATATCTCTGCACCATTGCCGGTCACCGCGCGAACGTCGCCACTTACCTGCGTGAGCGCCTGCAATGCCGCCATGGCCTGGGACGCAGGAAGTGCTGCAGCAATGCTCGCCGCCAGTGAAGATTGCAGAAAACGTCGTCTGTCCATGATTACCCCCCTTTCTTGTTGTAGAGGAAGACTAGCTCAAATCCGCGCGGAATTCCGCTGATTCAAGCATACGGCGCTGTTTGACAAGCCGTTCAGTAGGGTGTCATTGTCGCTGCGGTATGAAGGCCCCGATCACGAGCAAGCTGCCCGACGTTGGCACCACGATCTTTACGATCATGAGCCAGCTTGCAGAAGACTGCAAAGCGATAAACCTGTCGCAGGGATTCCCCAGCTTCGAGCCACCAGCCGAGCTCATCGATCGAATCGACCACTATCTAAGGAGCGGCGCCAACCAGTACGCGCCGATGCCCGGCGTGCCGACGCTCAGGCGCGCCATCGCGGACAAGACGGCGCACGTCCAGGGCCGTGCCCTCGACCCGGACACCGAGATCACGGTGTGCACAGGCGCGACCGAAGGGCTGTTCAGCACGATTCAGGCGATCGTGCGCCCCGGTGACGAGGTCGTCGTGTTCGATCCCGCGTACGACTCCTACGAGCCGGCGGTGACGCTTGCCGGCGGGCGAACTCGGCATGTTCCGCTGCATATCAGTAACGACGGATTCGACTTTTCCATCGACTGGCAGCGCCTCGAAGACGCGCTGAACGACAAGACCCGGCTCGTCGTCATAAACTTCCCGCACAACCCGACGGGCGCGATCCTCTCTAACGACGACCTTCAGCAGCTCGCGGCGCTATTACGCACTACGTCGGCGTACCTGTTGTCGGACGAAGTCTACGAGCACATCGTGTTCGACGGTGAACCCCACGTCAGCGCCCTGTCCATCGATGAACTCTGGGAAAGGAGTTTCGTCGTGTCGTCATTCGGCAAGACTTACCACGCGACCGGATGGAAGGTCGGCTATTGTATGGCACCGCCTGAACTCACTGCAGAATTTCGCAAGGTGCACCAGTTCACAACGTTTGCCGTGAACACGCCGGTGCAGCATGCGCTGGCGGACTTCCTGCATGGCAGTCCGGCGTTCCACGAAAGGTTGCCGGCATTTTACCAGGAGAAGCGCGATCTCTTTTGCCGCCTGCTCGAAGATTCGCGTTTTCGCTGCCACCCCGCACGCAGCACGTTTTTCCAGATTGTCGACTATGGTGACATCAGTGACGAAGACGATGTCGCCCTCGCGAAGCGCTGGACAGAAGAGATCGGCGTCGCCTCGATTCCACTATCGGTTTTCTGCGAGCAGCCGTTCACCGGGACCCGCCTGCGTTTCTGTTTTGCGAAGGACGACTCCACGCTCGAAGCAGCGTGCGAAAAGTTGTGTCGTTTGTGAACCGGAAGAGCTCGGCCCCGCAACGCGGGGCCGCTCAATTCACTGATTAGCGTTACTTAACCGCCGCGCGAATGATGCCGCAGGCATCGCGCGAACCGCCGGCGCAGCCTTTCTTGAGGTCTGCCTCTTCGTCGCAATAGGTGTCCGGATTGGTGTGGATGATGAAGGCGCTGCCGTCTTCATCCAGGATGCTTAGACGCCCGGGTGACAGGGTGACGCGGTTGGTCGTGTGCATCATCTCGCCTTTGCCGTTCTTGACCTCGATGTTGATCAGGTCCCCCATGTGATACGGGTGGTTGATGTCGGCAGCAGGCACATCATCGCCGGCGCTGTCGGGGCGCGACTGGCCGAATGGACCCGGATCGTGGTGCCCCTTGGCCGCACCGCACGGCTCACAGGCGCCAACCTCGTGGATGTGGACTGCATGTTTGCCGTCGCTGAGCCCCTCCACCGTCATCTTGACAGTGACCTCCTTGATCCCTTCGGCGCTCGTCTTTTCAACGAGCTTCGCGTTTCCGGAAATGTTTGGATCAGTGCAGCCCTTGATCTCGGCTGTCGCTTTCAGTGCGTGACTGTCGGCACCCGCCAGCGCGGGCAGGCAGACCAGAGCGGCGGCCGCAACGCTCCGCAGCGCCCGTTTTTGTCGTTGTTTCATGTGCGATTCCCCTCTTATTGTGGCCGGTGGGTCAGCACCGTCGCGCGTCGTCGACGCGACGGGCCCATCGTTCTCAAGCCTAGTCGCCCCCGGCACCGGACTCAAGGGTCAGCCGCTCGGTATCAAGCTCCCAGCTGATAAACGAGGAGCGCGCCGACGTAACCGATAGCCGTCATGTACAGCCAGGCAAACGCCGGCCAGCGCCATGTATTGGTCTCGCGGCGGATCACCGCGAGCGTGGCCACGCACTGCAGGCAGCAGGCATAGAAGATCAGCAGACCGAGGACCATCGGCAAGGTGAAAACCGGGCTCCCGTCGGGCCATCGGGCGGCCTTCAGGCGTCCGGACAGGGTCGCCTCGTCGGCTTCGTCACCGACGGCGTAGACCGTTCCGAGCACGGCAACCACCACTTCTCGCGCGGGAAAGCCTGCAATCACGGCAGACGACACGCGCCAGTCCCAGCCCAGCGGCCGGAAGACGGGTTCCACGAAATGACCCGCCCGTCCAAGCCAGCTCTGCTCGAGCTGCATCGCGGCCGCCTCGTTGTCGATGCGCGCGAGCGCAGCGTCTAGATCTTCACCGGACAGCTCTGCGGCGGCCGCTTGTTGCTGCTGTTCGACGAAGGGCGCGACGTCGTCGGACCGAGGATAATAGGCCAGCGCCCAGATCACGACGGCGACCGAGAATATGACGGTGCCGGCGCGCCGCAGGAATACCTTGGCGCGCCCGAGCAGCTGCATCAACACGGTACGCAGGTTCGGGCGGCGAAACTCCGGCAGCATCAGTGCGAATGGCGGCTTCGGACCGCGCAACGCGGTCTTGCGGATCAGGAGCGCCGTCAGGATGCCCATTACTATTCCGAACATGTAAAGGCCGAAGAGCACCAGCCCCTGCAGGTTCAGGAAACCCACGGATGTCGCCGGCACGAACGCGGCAATCAACAGAGCGTACACCGGGAGACGTGCGGAGCAGGTCATGAAGGGCGCCGCCAGTATGGTGGCGATGCGGTCGCGGCGATTCGGTATCACGCGCGTGGCCATGATGCCCGGCACCGCGCAGGCAAAGCTCGAGATCATCGGGATGATCGACTGTCCCGACAGCCCCACGGATCGCATCGCACGATCCATCAGGTAAGCGGCTCGTGCGAGGTAGCCCGAGTCCTCGAGCAGGATGATAAACAGGAACAGGATCATGATCTGCGGCAGGAAGATGATTACGCTGCCGACGCCTGCGATGACGCCATCGGCGACCAGGCTGGCCAGCGCGCCGTCTCCGAGCACCTCGTGCACGCTCCCCCCGAGACTCGACGTGGCCGAATCGATGAGGTCCATGATCGGTGTCGCCCACGCGAAGACGGCCTGGAAGACGATGGCCATGACGAGAAACAATCCGATCGTCCCAGGAACGGGCTGATTGAGCCAGGCCGTGATGCGGGCCTGCCAGCCGTAGAAAGGCGGTGCCCGCTCTACCACCTCATCGAGCACTTCGCGGACCCAGCGGTAACGCACGCGTGCTTCCGTGGCGAGCGGGGGCTCATTACCGAACAACCGGTTGCGGAGTTCCTGCAGCGCCGCAGGGGCGCCGTCGTCGAAGCGCGCCAGGAACTCCTGCTTTGCTTCGCTCGGTCCGTCAATCAGGAGCCTCTCGACCTCGGCGATGCGCGTGTTGGCCGGTGCGTGCACGGCGAGTTCGCGGGCAGCGGCGGTAAGTTCAGGCCAGGTCTTGCCGGGCTCGGGCGGCTCGAGCTCGGTGATCCGCGACAACGCATCGCGAAGCTTGTCGACGCCCTGCCCGCTCGTCGCGACCACCGGGCAAACCGGCACGCCGCCGAGCTTCGCGGTCAGCCCGGCGACGTCGATGCGCAGACCCTCGAGCTCCGCGGCATCCGCCATCGTCAGGGCGACGACCACGGGCCGCTCGAGTTCGAGCAGCTGCTGCAGCAGATACAGGCCCTGGTAGAGGTTGGTGCCGTCGAGGACGGCGAGTATCCCGTCGGGCGTCGCGGTGCCGTCCATGTGCCCGAGAATCACGTCAACGGCGATCTGCTCCTCGAGCGAATGGGCGCTGAGTGCGTGGGTGCCGGGCAGGTCGACGAGTTCGAGCGACCGGTCGTTCATCTTGAGCGTGCCGATGTGGCGCTCGACCGTGACACCGGGGTAATTACCGATACGCTGCCTCAGCCCGGTCAGGCGATTGAACAGTGTGCTCTTGCCGGAATTGGGGTTGCCGACAACCGCTACGCTGGCGTCTGCGCGCCGGCTTAGGGGTATCTGGTTGGCAGGGACGCGGATTTCTGTGCTTTTAGTCACCACCCGCCGCTATCGGAGACACGGCGAACTGCCTGGCCTGCTCCTGGCGAAGCGAGATACCGCGACCGAATAACCGGAATTCCATGGGGTCGCCGCCGAGCGCAGAACTCGCCAGTTCGACGATGGCGCCTTCCACCAGTCCGAGCGTCATAAGGCGTTGAACCTGTGGGTCTGCGGCGTTTACGGACGCGATGATGCCTTTCTGGCCTTTCCTGAGTGATGCAAGCGTGCTGCCGTTGCGCTTCATTGGATACGTGTCCCGGGTCTCTCAGCGCCACCGAAAATCCGTCAAAGAATTATGTAAGCAACGGATTTTATTAGTGGTTTGCTGACTATGGTCAAAATGATAATGATTCGCATTACGATAAGCAATAGGGATTATTACGAATAGCCGGTTCAGCTTGTATTCATCGACCGCCGGTTAGCGTGTGCATCAGGTCGCCGCGAATTCCCGGCGGCACCGAGAAGCATACCTGGCTAAGAGGACCGACACATGAATAACAAGCGCCCGCTCGCTATCGCTGCTGATCCCGCGAGACGTCAGGCGACGCTGGGACTGTTGCTGGCAGCCACGCTGCTGATATTCGCACAGTCCGTAATGGCGAACACACCCACTATTCGGCTATTCCCGACCACGGTCGTCGAGGACCTGAAACAGACAGGCAACGTGGCCCGGGACATGGAAACGGGCCTGCAGGAAGTCATCGGCCGCCTCGACCAGCAGCAGCAACTGTACGTGGAAAGCAAATGCGACGGCGCCGAGAACGATTCCGGCTGCCAGCGCCTTGCGCGCCAGATCGGCGCCACCTACCTCGAGATGCTGACGATCATGGAGGAGCGTCTGCCCGACATGGAACACACCGTCAACAACACGCGCATCAGCCTGGAGCGCGGACTGCGCAACGAACTCGGCAAGAAGATGACGCCGTGGCAGCTGCAGGAGACACTGATCGGCAAGACCGCGGCAAGCACGCCGGCGCAGTCCTCCCCCACCCTCCGCGGCCGCTCCGGGATGCGCTTGTCGGAGCGTTTCAAACAGTATTATCAGCTGGTCGCTACGTCCGGCAGCCAGAGCGACCAGTCGCTTGCGGTATTGGCGTCGGACATCTACCTCGACATGGAAG
>JAACFE010000054.1 GCA_009937525.1 Gammaproteobacteria bacterium | reverse complement strand
CGATCGACTATGCACTCGCCTGTGATGAACGCGACGATACGCCCTGCCCCGACGGTATCGTACTGATGTCGCCGGCGATCGCCGTTTCCTCGGCTGCCATCGTCACCAACCTGCACCCCGCACTCTCCTGGCTACCGTATTTCGAGCAGTTCGAGTGGCTTTCGATCCTGCCGGAGATCGACCCGTTCAAGTTCACGTCATTTCCGAAGCGGGCCGCCTGGGAGATCTACCGCGTCTCGCGGCGCACCCACGAGCAGCTGGCAGACGCGAACGAAGCGGCAAAATTACCGCCGATACTTACGTTCCAGTCGGCGGCCGACAATACCGTTACGGCGCGGGCGCTCGTCACGTCGTTATACGATCGGCTCCCCGCTGGCAAGAGCAGGCTCGTGGTCTACGACATCAACCGCAACAGCACGGCCCTGCACCTGATGAATACACAGCCGCGCGACATCGTTGAGTATTTCGAATCAACGGGGCCGCACAGGTTTGCGGTAACGGTGCTACGCAACCGCGATCGGACAACGAACGAACTCGACGCTTACACGTTGAGCGCCGGCGAATCCCGATCCGTGGACGAAACGACACGGCTCGCCTGGCCGTCCGGCATCTACTCACTTTCTCACATCGCGATTCCGTTTCGCCCGGACGACGTGGTGTACGGGAATGGCACGGTCAATCGCGGCGACGGCACCGACATGACGCTCGGCGCACTGGCACCGCGTGGCGAATCGGGCGTCCTGATGCTCACCTCGGACTTCTTCCTGCGTATGCGCCACAACCCGTTCTATTCCTATCAGTCGAGAGCGCTGGCCGAATGGATCGACGCCCTGTAGGCGCCGCGGCTACGGCAACACTGCATAGCCCTCCGTCTGCAGTACGGTAAGCATCGTCATCGCGGACAGCGCCACCTCGACGGGGCTCGCGAGCTCGCCCTTCGCCACGTTGCCAAACGCAAGCGACTGTCCGCAGACGTAAATGCGGACGCCCGCCGAGTGCAGCCTGGTTACGAGTTCCAGGTTGGGATTGTCGACCCGGTACCGTGACCGGTACGCCTCGTTATTCAGGATATTCCTGACCGACGCACCGTGCACGACGACCGCAAGCTGCATGTTGTCGACGGGAACGCCGTTGCGCGCATGCATGTTGAGATAGCGCGCCACGCTGACGAACCGCGGATTCAACGCGTCTATCTCGTCGCCGTAGCTTGCGATATCGAAAACGGCGCGGTACACGAAGCCGTCTTCGAGCGGCACGTCTCTGTCGTCTATCGGGTACGTTGGTCCGTAACCCTCTATGGCCGGGCCCAGTAACGGCTCACCGGCGTGCACGGGCGCCGACAGAACAGCAAGGACTGCGATGAGTGGCAGACGACAGGGCATGGCGGGGCTCCGGGATACAGGTTTGAAGCCGCCATTCTACCGTCCGCGGGGCGGCCGGCGAATCGGTCGCGAAAGCTAGCGCTTCAGGCGATAGCTCACGTTATTCTGCTTGACGATGATGAGCTTGCGCTTCCTGAGTTCTTCGATAATCGCGTCGAGCTCTTCTTGCTCGAGCTTCTTCGTGAACAGCGTGTTGATCGTGTTCTGCAGCGTCCTCACTTTCCGCGGCCGGGAATGGCCGCGCTGGCGGAGGTTCTTGACGATCGCGTCGATCTGCTCGTCGCGGCTCGTTGTGTCGGGGATCCTGAGCTCGGGGATCTCGGCCAGGTCGCTTTCCCGCCGTACGCGGATCTTCCTGCCCCGCAGATGCTGGATCAACGGGTCGAAGCCCCGGTCCTTGCTGATGATGTGGAAATGCGCGTCCGGCTCCCTCGCAGAAAGTTCGCCGATGTAATACGCAATGTGAAAGTCCAGCGCATTCGGCCCGCTTCCCGCGATTTCGACGTAGTCCGCCTGCTCGCCCAGCGCCTGCATCGCGACGACGAAGTGCCGCGGGAACTTCGTCTGGTTGGCGCCTATGAAAACGAGTACGCGAAACGGATGCTCCTTTAGCAATTCGAGGTTCCTTGGCTGCACGTTCTCGAAATCGACGAGCACGTACTTGGGGCCGGTCGGCTTGCTCACTGGTGTTGCAGTTACTTTTTCGCTAGCTGTATTACTGGTCTTCTTGCGCTTCTTGGCCACAGGCTGTCCATCGAATTCAAATTGCGAGCACGATACCTGAAATAGCGATTGATTGATAAAATTCAATGCGTGAAGAATCGGACGATCTCCACCATCGCTTCGGTGTCGAAGCGGCAATAACGCCTCAGCTGCGCATCGAGTTCCGCCTTCCGCTCCGGACTAACTCCCGGCTGGATTGCCTCGATGAAGCCATCCGACGCAGCGGTCCCCTCCCTGATCCCTTCGAGCTTCGCGTAGTCCATGTCCGGATCGATCGTCGGCATCACCGCCTTGATCGACCAGGAACCTAGCATCTTCGGGTGGTAGTAATTTTCCTTTACGACCGGGTGCAGGTCGTACAGGCGGTCGATGATCCTGGAGAGTGGCGCCCTGAGGTCCGGAAAGAGTTCGATCAGGTTATTCAGGACGCCCTCCTCGTAACGCGTCCACATGAGTACCGGGCCCTCCGCGCCCAGGCAATCGATGAGTTCCAGCGTCAGCGCCCGCATCGGCGGATCGCCCGAGAGATCGAGAAACTCCTTGTGGAGAAACCGCCCCGGTGTCTCCTCGATGTGGCAGGACCATTGAATCGCGAGCGCGTTGTAAGGACGCGTCCCGACCCAGAAAGGAACCGCCGGTGCGATCGTCTCAAAGTCGAGGTAATACCGTGGGAATGGCAGCGCCTCGAACGCACGGCGTGCACCATCCAGCAGTTCCGGCTTTGCGCTGCAGGTCACGCGGTGTATGCGCTTCTGCGTCTCTGCAGTCACGGCGTCTGCGGGCACATCGCATATATCGCGGTAACCGAGCGATACGTATTCGCCAAGCTTCGCCTTGCTGCCGCCGAGCCCCGAGACCGGGTACTCGGAATCCGTGGGCCAGCAGAAGTTGATGAACTGGCATTCATACGGGCTGCTGCAGTGTGCACCGACATCGATGCCCGGCCTCGGGCCGGTCACGGCGTCGCGGGCGCGACCGACCAGATCGATGACCGTAGGCTCGAGCGTACGCACTTCGTCCGTCAGATCGTGTTCAATCAGCAAGCCGTCGTAATCGCCATTGCCCGGATAGACGAAGCGATTATTCACATGGGCCAGCGAGAAGCCGGTAACGTTAACGCCGGAGTTACGCAGTACCCAGTTCTGGATCGCGCAGTCAAGCACGTGGTATTCCTTGACGGACGTCGACGCCTTTATCTCGATGACGCGCCAGCCATCCCCGTCGGGCATCAGCACGTCCACTCTCACCAGTACGTCCTCGTACCGGAACGTGGCCTCGAAGATCGGGAAACTGGCGCCGCTCGCGATCAGTTCCCGGGTCTTGTTGAGCATCAGCCCTGTGCGCTTGTCGAACGCGATCTCGACCGAGTCTTCGGTCCCGTAAAGTCGCTGCGCAATTTCGCCGATGCGATGGCCCGTAGCCCAGAGTGATCTGGTGTGCGCGGAGATCTCGCCGAGCTCCGGATGGTTCTGCTCCAGGTGCACTCGCTTCAGGCACTGCCACGCCGCAATCAGGCGCGATTTGGAGAGATACGGTCGGCGGGAGGGCATTGCCGCAGTCTACACGATGAAAATGCCGTTGTTTATCTACAACAAGAGACAGTGCGAAGCGGGTCTCAGCCACGCCTGGAAACGCTTAATTGACCGTATCGATCATTTCGTCAAATCTGTGAACCGAAGCACAATGCGGTAGTCAGAGCCGGTTAGCATTCGGGTTTCTTGGGCAAAGCGAAGGAGAACGTCATGTTGCGTTCATCACTACTCATTATGCTCCTCGCGTTCTCGGCCTCGGCCAGCGCGCAGGGATTCGACTACAACTGGCTGGGCTTCGGCTACGGCATGATCGAATTCGACGATATCAACGTGGACGGCGACGCCCTGGGCATCGACGGATCGTTCGCCTTTCACGAAGATTTCCACGCGTTCGCATCGTATGCCGCGGCTGACCTCGACTTCGGCGTGGACGCGACGACCTTCGACATCGGCGTCGGCTACAACACGGAATTGTCGAATGTCCTCGACGCCTACGCTCGCCTGTCGTACGAGTATGTCGAAGTCGACATTCCCGGTTTCGGCAGCGACGACGACAACGGCTTCGGATTCGCGGTCGGCATGCGTTTTGCGGCCACCGAACAGCTCGAACTGGAAGGTGCCATCAAGTACATCGACCTCAACGACAGCGGTGACGAGACGGCGCTGGTCCTGGGCGGTCTGTACAACTTTACACCGGCCTTTGCCGTTGGCCTGTTCGGTGAATGGGGCGACGACGTAACGTCCTATACGCTCCTTGGACGTTTCTACTGGGGTCAGTGACCAATAGTGCCAGGCCTTGAGAGAGCCCCGCCTCGTGCGGGGCTTTTTTTTGCTCTTTCCCGGCGGAATAGGGTTTCTTTGTATTGCCGTGATCGGCCGGCGCGTCTATATGTAGCGGTATGAGACTGGTATCGGAGCTGAAACGGCGAAACGTGTTCCGCATGGCGGTACTTTATGTCGTCACGGCGTGGCTCGTCATGCAGGTCGCAGAGGTACTCGTCGGCCTCGGCAACCTGCCGGCCTGGATCGGGCCGACGGTCCTCGGCATACTCGCCATCGGATTCCCGATCGCGATGCTCCTGTCCTGGTTCTACGAAATCACGCCGGAGGGCATCAGCCTCGAGAAGCACGTGGAGCCCGGCGCTTCCATTACCCACATCACGGGGCGGCGGATCGATTTCATCGTCATAGCCGTGTTGTGTGCGGCCCTTGTCGTCTTTACGCATGACCGGTGGTGGCCCGCCGGCCCGTCTGCGCGGTCGATCGCGGTTCTGCCGTTCGAAAACCAGAGTCCTGATAATGAGAGCGTCGGTTTTCTTGCCACGGGGATCCAGGACGGCCTGCTTACGCGCCTGTCGAAGAGCGACACGCTCAAGGTCATTTCGCGAACGTCGGTCGAGCGCTACCGTAATACGTCCGACAGTGTGCCCCGCATCGCCGCCGAACTCGGCGTAAGAATGATCCTGGAGGGCGCGGTGCAGAGAGCCGGTGACCAGATACGCGTCAACGTGCAGCTGATCGACGCCATGACGGATGAGCATGTATGGGCCGAGACCTATGACCGGGTACTTTCGGCATCGAATATCTTCATGCTGCAGTCCGAGATCGTCGGCACGATAGCGCGGCAACTGGATGCGAACCTGGTTCCCGACGCAAGCAGTAAAGCAGACGGCATGCCAACGCAGAATCTCGCCGCATATACCGAGTACCTGCGCGGCATGAAGCAAACCGACATCGAATCCGTCGAGTCCATGCACGCGGCGATCGAACATTTCGAAGCGGCGGCCGAACTCGACCCGGATTTCGCTCTCGCCTATGTCGGACTCGCGGATGCCTACCTCGGGCTCGGCGCCTACTTTGTGGGAGGGCTGCCGATCGACGAGAGTATCGCGCTGGCCGAGCCGCCGCTCATGAGAGCGCTGGAACTGGACACGGATCTCGTTGAGGCGCAGGCAAGCCTGGGGTTGCTCAGGGCGCTGCAGGGTGACATCGAAGCTGCGGAGCGAGCCTTTGACAAAGCGATTGCCATGCGTCCGAACTACGCGCGCGTTTTTCGCCGGTACGGTAAGCTGCGCTACAACCAGGGCCGAAATGATGAGGCGATCCAGTTTCTGGAGAAGGCGTACGCCCTGGATCCCTACTCAGTACCGATCAACTTCGAGGTAGCGCGGCTGTACGAGGGGTCAGGCCGCTTCGAGGAAGCCATGGAACACTTCCTGCGAGTCGTGGAAATCGAGCCGAAACACGCGTTCGCGTATGTCTACATCGCGGCTATCCACTATCTTGCTTACGGCCGCGTGGACGAATCGTTGATCTGGTACTTCAAGGCTGCCGAGAACGATGCAAGGAGCCCGAGCCTGCAGGCGGGACAGGCAATCGCCTACCTCGAAATCGACGACCCGGACAGTGCGAGACCCTGGGTCGATAAAGCACTGGAACTCGGCCCCGAAACATTCTGGGCTGTCTGGAGTAGCGCGCTGCTCAACCTCTACGTCGGTGACGAAGCTGCCGCGCAAGAGGATGCACGCACATTGCTGCAGCACTATCCGCGGAACTGGGGCGCATTGCGCATACTGCGCGACGCCGATATTGCAGCAGGCCGTCATGAGGTTGCCCGATCACGGTATGCCCGGGCGCACCGCGAGCTGACAGGGCCCGATATACCTGTTGTCAATGGATGGAACTATTTTGCGGCGATCGACCTTGCGCCCGTATTGCTTCAGCTCGGGGAAACCGAGCGCGCCACTGACATGCTGGAAGGCGCACTGAAGGTTATGAAGACACGCCCCCGCCTCGGCATCGCCGGCTACTGGATCAATGACGCCCGGGCCTATGCGGTACAGGGGAATTCCGAAAAAGCCCTGGACGCATTGCGCACGGCTGTCGATGCCGGTTGGCGCCTGCACACCTGGTATCACCTGGATCTGGACCCCAACCTGGAGTCGATCCGCGGCACTCCGGAATTTGCCGAAATCAACGCACTCGTAAAAGCGGACCTGGAGCAGCAGGCGGAGCGCGTGAGGGAACTCGAGGCAAGCGGCGAGCTTGCATCATCGCGACCCACAGGGCCGGACCTCGAGTAATTGTCGCCGATGATGGAACCACAAGGACGCGAATTTCGTCTAACTTTAAGGAGGTGTATGAGCGATGAAACAAAGCAACTCAAGAATCAGGGGCTGGGCGATACTCATGGCGTTCGCCGCCTCGCTGTTCACTCTGCCGGGAATGACCGGCTGCGAAACGACCACGCACGCGCAACAGGGCGAAGTCGTCGGCGGTGTGATCGGCGGCGTGCTCGGGTCCCAGGTCGGGGAAGGCAGCGGCCAGACGGCCGCGATCATCATCGGCACGATGGCAGGTTCGATGATCGGCCGGCATATCGGACAGACCATGGATGACGTCGATCGCATGAAGACGGCCGAGGCACTCAATAACAACCGTACCGGTCAGTCGACGACCTGGACCAATCCGGACACCGGCGAGGAATACACGGTAACGCCGACGAGGACGTTCGAGGAACCCGGCGGTCCCTGCCGGGAATTCGAACTCGATGCGACGGTAGGCGGCGAACCCGACCAGAAGGTCAACGGCACGGCCTGCCTGCAGGCGGATGGCAGCTGGAAGATAGTGCAGTAGCGCGGGTGCCGGTGTAGGCAGGAGCCCGCACAAGCTGGTAGTCTTGCCCAGTTCTATGGCGCGGCGATCTGTCGCGCCGCAATTCTCGTCAGCTTGTTTCAAGGAGCATGCCCGTGAGACTTTCGATCCCGTTTGTCCTTCTTATCCTGGTTGGTATCGCCCAGGCCGGTGAAATCGACGCCAAGGTCGAAGCGGCGCTTGCAGCCGAATCCCGCCCGCAAGCCGACGTCGAACGCGACCGCAACCGCAGGCCGCTCGAAACGTTGAAATTCTTCGGCCTCGAGGACGATATGACGGTGCTCGAATTACTTCCCGGGCGCGGCTGGTACACGCGGGTTCTCGCACCGGTTCTCGCCGAGAATGGCAAGCTCTATGTAGCTCTTGGCACCGATACCCTCTCCAAGAGCGTACTCACCGAACCCGGCTTCCAGAAGGTTCAGGTCATTGAGACCGATGCCAACGTCCGCCGGCCGGAGGGAAGCCGTTATTACGTGCTCGACGACTTCGAGTTCGGCAAATCCGGCGTGGACATGGTGCTCACGTTCAGGAACATGCACAACTTCGATGCAGAATCCCGCGACCGGCTGAATCGCGCCGTATTCGAGGTGCTGAGGCCCGGTGGCCTGTACGGCGTCGTCGACCACACGAAGCGCCACATGGAACCCGAGAATCCGGAGAACCGCCGGCGGATCGATCCGGTGCTCGTCATCAGGGAGATGCTCGACATCGGTTATGAATTCGTTGCTTACAGTGACCTTCACTACCGCCCCGACGATGAATTGCGCTTCGAGGTCGGTCGGCGCACGGTCACCGGTAACACCGATCGCTTCAGCCTGCTCTTCAGAAAGCCCTGACTACCAGCCCCCTGCTACCATTCGCGCCTTTTGCGGCGACACGAGAGAACAACGCCATGAAAAGACTGCTCGCTATCATCCCCCTGGGACTCGCCCTGATTATCGCTTCCTGCAACCAGGCGCCGCCACCCGGAAACCCGAAGATCCTGGAGCAGATGTCGATCGCGTGGGACGAGGCTCTGAACACGAAGGATCTCGAGACGCTGACGATGATCTACGAGAGCAATGCGCGAATCATGCCGCCGAACGGCAAGATTCTGCTCGGTGCAGACGGTGTTCGCGCGACCTTCGGCGCAATGATGGATGCCGGGCTCACGGGGAAGACGACAATCGTCGAAATCGCGATGTCCAGCGGCCTCGCGCACAAGGTCGGCAGGTACGAGATCATGGACGGGGAGACCGTCGTGGACACCGGCAAGTTCATCGAAACCTGGCGGACGGGTGACGACGGCAAGTGGCGCATCTCGAACGACATCTGGAACAGCGACAATCCTCCGGCACCGCCGAAACAGCCGATGCACGGCATGCACCACCGGCAGGGTGACGGCATGGGCCACCCGCACGTCATGATCCTGCACGAAGTCGAGGATTCCGAGCGCTGGCTTGCCGCGTGGCGCGGTGAGGACAGCCGCCACGACATGTTCCGCGCGAACGGCGCCGCCCACGTCCACACATTCCAGAGTGGCGACAACCCGAACCTTACAGGCCTCGTCATTGCCGTGAAGGACATGGAAGCATTTCAGAACATGCTGTCATCGGACGAAGGCCGCGCGGCCGCCGCGGAGGACGGCGTTGTTGCCGACAGCATGACGGTGCTGATGGAAGCGAAATAAACACTGCACAGATCCCGTATTTTCACCAAAGTCAGGGCGTGCTAGCGTGTTCCTGTTGATCACAACAGGAGCACGTCGTGATCGCAGTAAGATCGGCCGTCTGCGTGGCGGCCACCCTGTCGATGATCGCCGCATGCGCGAGCGCGCCGGACGACGAAGGTCGGCGCCAGGCAATCGAGGCGAATGTCCAGGAGATCCTGAGCCTGTCGACTGGTAAGGACGGCAGGCCATTGCGCTGCCTCTCGGACACCCAGTACACGGGCTTCAGGGCACTCGACGAGAAGCACATCCTGTTCACAGGAATGGGCGGCAAGCGGTGGGTCAACGCGCTGCGGACCCGTTGCTACGACCTCCGGCACGGCTCCGTGCTGCGCGTACGTTCCTTCAGCTATTCACGTATTTGCGACACGGACCGTTTCGCCGTCGACGACTGGTTCGTATGGCCGTGGTACTCGCGCTGGCCGTGGCACTGGGGCGCCTGGAGCACCGGCATGACCTGCACGCTGGGGCAGTTCTACCCGGTAACTGAAGGCCAGGTCGCGGAGATCGAAGCAGTACTTCGCGGGCGCTAGCGCTCCCGGGGCTGCATCAATCCGGATCGACTGATTCGTCGTAGCGCCGCGTTTCCCTGGTCAGCGACTGGTAATGCCGTCATGCAAAAACTGCATCGACGGCGTCGACCACGTCGGGCGAGAAACGATCAATGAAATCGATCGCTTTCATGTTTTCGTGAACCTGCTCGACCCGGCTCGCACCCGTGATTACCGTGCTCACCCAGGGATTCTGCAGGCACCACGCGAGCGAAAATTGCGCCAGCGTCGCGCCAATCTGCTTCGCAATTGGCTCGAGCGCAGCAACCTTAGCGAGCCGATCCGCGTCCGTGATCTGACCGCGCAGCCACGCCAGGCTCTCGAGCGACCCACGGCTGCCCTCGGGCACCCCGGTCTGGTATTTCCCGGTAAGCGTGCCCGAGGCGAGCGGGCTCCAGGTCGTGGAGCCGTAGCCGTGATCCTCGTAGATGTGCCTGTACGTCTCATCGAAGCGGTGCCGCTCGAAGAGATTGTAGACGGGCTGTTCGACGACCGGTTTGTGCAGGTTGTACCGCTCTGCGACGTCGATCGCATACTGAATGTCCGCCGCCTCCCATTCAGAGGTACCCCAGTACAGCGCCTTGCCGCGCTCGATGATGTTGTGCATCGCCCAAACCGTTTCCTCGATCGGCGTCGTCGGGTCGGCCCGGTGACAGAAAAGGAGGTCAACGTATTCGAGGTCCAGGCGTTGCAGCGATCCGTCGATAGCCTCGAGCAGGTACTTGCGGTTCAGCGTGTTGGTCTCATTCGGGTTGTCGTGCAGCCCCCAGAAAAGCTTGGTGGACACGAGGTAGCTGCCGCGGCGCCAGCCGAGCCGCTTCAGGGCCTCGCCCATGATCTCCTCGGACTTGCCGTTCGCATAGGCCTCGGCATTGTCGAAAAAGTTGACTCCGGCATCGTACGCTGCCGCCATCATTTCGACCGTGTCTTTTACGCCAACCTGGGTATGAAAGGTCACCCAGGACCCGAATGAAAGCTCGCTGACCTGGATACCGGCCTTGCCGAGGTGGCGGTAGTTCATAGTGCACCCGCAATTCTTGGGAAAGACAATAATAGGCCAGAATGAAGAAATCGCTGCCTGGCCGGGAAATTACCGTACACGCTCGACTTCTCTGCGGCAATCGCCAATACTGGGTATTCAGATTGGAGGACCGGGCCCGTGATAAGCAAAGCTGATATTTTTATCCTGATCGCCGTTGCCATCGCCTTTGTCCTGGGAGTCTATCTTTTTTTCACCGGTCATCGCGAACAAGGTATGTTTACGGCGATGTGGGTTCCTGCCGTACTCGCTTTCGGTATCTACTTCAAGCTTCTTAGCCGGAAGCCCTGATCCGTGCGCGATCAGTCGCTCTTATACTGGGGCATCGTGGTAACCATGTTCATCCTGATAGCAGGAATGCTCACGGTACGCGAGTTTCTCGATATATATTTCGAGAAACGCCAGGGAGAAAGCGAGGAACAGTCGACTGACGAGAGCTCCGACGCCGCGTGACCGTCACCTATTTCAGCGGATAGTCCGCGTCGGCCGGCAGCGCGCCGTCCACACGAACCACTTTCACTTCATCCGTCACGTCATCGGCGCGAATAAATGAAATCGATCCTGGAATAGCGATCACGAGATCAAGCGTCATGTCCGTGCTGAATACGATCTTCGGTCCGCGCGGCACCTCCGCCCGAAACATCTTGGCGATCCAGTACTGCCGGAACTGTGCTTCGGACATCTGGTAGATTCGATTGAGCACGAAGTCCCGTTCATCGGACTGTGGCGCGCGTACCAGCAAAATGATTCGCGTCCGATCAGGCCAGAATTGCTGGTCGGCCAGAAAGATACTGCGAAGATCGTTCATCGAGAGATCGTCGACAGCCGTGTCCTTGTGAACGACGATGGCAAGCGGGTTCGCGGCTGTATCCTCTTGCGCGTCTGCTTTCGCAGTGGCGACGATTGGGATCAGGCAGATCGCGATCTGGCAGAGCCGACGTGCTCGAATTTTGAAAGGAAGATGGATCATCACAAGCTGGTCAGCACTATTGCGAGTTGAACGCGAAAATTGTTCTCGCGCCCCCCATTGTCGAATTCCTCATTGCGATACTCTGCTTTGAGCGTTGCATAGGGATTGAAGTCCCAGCGCATCCCGAGTATGCCGCCGTCGTAATCAAGTGCTTCGGCACCGAGCAACGGATCCGTGTCGTCTACTCTTGTCCGCTCGAACCGTGCGTAGGGTTTCCACGCTCTGTTTTTGCCCGGGAGCCGGTACGCGAACTGTGCGTACCAGGCATCGACATCGCCGGATGTGCTGCTGTCGGTAGTCAACTCATGCTTTGAATGCAGGTACTCAAAGATTATCTCGGGTGAGTCATTGCTCCAGGCCGCGTGCGCCGATAACGTACTTTCCTTGACGCTCGGGCTTTCCGGGACCTCGATCTCGTCATTGTAGAATCCGATACCGAGATTCAGCCCACGCGACCATCTGGGCTTGGACAACACCTGCAAGATCCACGCCTTGTCGCCGTTCAGGTCGCCGGCATCCCCTGCCCTTGCGATATTCGAGTGCCTGCCGTTACCGAAACCCGCCTTGTACTCGAGCCCGAGATCGCCCGAAGGCAAGGAACCCTCGAGCAAGACACCAACGAAATGGATCGGTAGCAACTTGGAACCGAACTTCACCATCTCGGGCCTCGACGCCGTGGTCTGCAGCCAGGCACCGTGGTGAAACGCTGAATTCCAGTAACCGACGGGCGTATGATAGCGCCCGGCGGAGAGTTTGAAACGGTCGGAAAAATCGTACTTGACAATCAGGCGTTCGACTTCGACGGCATACTCCGAGTCTTTGGCAGTCGCGGTGAATTCGCCGAAAAAGCTTAATGAATCGTCGAGCGATGCACTAAGGTGTGCAACTGCCTGCCCGATAGCGAAACCGTCCGCATCATTGCTATCCGCAGAAATGTAGTTGATGTCCGCAAACCCGATGACATTGAATTGCGGCTGCGAGTGCAGCGCTGACGAAGCCATGCTGCCAGCATCAGCGAAAACGACACGACAGCCGCATGCCGCGACGCACAAAAAAAGCGCCAATGGAGTGTACCTGGAGCGCACGATTTCTTATTAAGCCCGTCGTCTCATCGCATGCGACGTTGTAAAGATAGTAGCTACTTTTTCTCGATAGGTCCAAGCATTCGTCCTTCGCTTGCTATACTCGCGCACAGTTTGTAACGCCGTACCGGTTGATCCATGCCCTCGAATGCCACATCTGTCTGGTTACCCAGAGTCTTGTTCGAATCCGCGCTGATCACGGTGAGTATCCTGCTCGCGCTCGGTCTCGATGAATGGCGCGAAGATCACCAGGATCAGGAGACTGTTGAAATTGCATTGTCCAATTTCATCATGGAATTGCGCCAGAACAAGGCACGCGTCGACGACGCCGCGCCATTCAACCGCGGTTTGCGAGATGTACTTGCACAGCGATATCGGGATGGCGACATTACGTCGACCACCGAATTCATCGACATCGTCGAAAGCTATAACCCGATCGTGCTGCAGTCGACCGCCTGGGAAACGGCACTGGCGACCGGCTCCGTCACGATCATGGAGTACAACCTGGTATCAGCTCTGTCGCTCACATACGGGCTGCAGAGCCGCTATCAGCAGAAGACCCGCGACGGCCTTACGGATCTGATGCGGCCGCAGAATCTCTCCCATGAGCAACTCGAACTCGCCGTGTACAACTCGGTTCGCTACCTCGACAATGTAACCGCGATGGAGACTGAATTGAGTGTCGTCTATGGCGAGGCCGAAACCATTATTCTCGATGCCTGGGCAGGAATGAACAACGCGACCATGGAAGACGCTCTCGCCTGGAGCTCTCGTAATTAGACTGTAAGCTCGTATTGCCGAACCACAGCCGACCGGCATGTAGCGACAATTTGAACTACACCGAGGCTGATCCGCCAGGTGTTGCTTCAGACCGCTGCTTCGTTCCGGCGCAGGATCTCGAGATAGGTCTCGGGTTCCGGACGAACGCGGTAGTTGTCCGTCTCGTGCACCCACAGGATCTTGCCGCCCCTGGCGGTAATGATCACGGTCGGCAGAACCGTGTCGCTGGCGTACCCCAGTGCCTGCATGCCGGCGGGAAGCCCGTTGCGATGAGCGATCCCCAGCTGTTTCGCGGCGCGACTGCCTTCGTCGGTCAGGAAATCGAAGGACACGTCGAATTTCCTCGCAAGGCTTTTGGTGTAGCGGTGCGGCTGCGGTGAGATCAAAGCAACGCGTACGCCAAGCTCCTCGAGCTGCCTGTATTCATCGGCAATCTCCCGGATCTGTGCCATGCATAGCGGGCACCAGTTGCCACGATAGAAGACCCAGACTGTCGGCTTATCGGTCAAAGAAGCAGGCGTGACGGCGTTGCCACGCATGTCGACGAGTTCGAACTCCGGCAACTCCTGTCCGGCTTCGATCACTTCGCTATGACGACCGCGAAAACTCGAATACCAGTAGTCATACGCAAGAAACCCCAGAAACCCGAGCACCGAAAGGACCGGCGCAGCCACGCTGCCCCCCAGGGAATGGCCCCGCAGGGCAGCAATGACCCCGATCAGCCCCATCACGATCAAGCCGGGGAACCTGGCGCTCGTCCGCGGCATGTTCCGGAAAACCATCAGCCAGGAGACGACGAGCGCGAACGGCGCAAAAACGAGCAGGACGCCGCCCCAGGTCAGGACGTCCTGAGTTGCGACGAGCCTTTGTACCGCGAACACGGTGATACTCACCGCTGCCAGCATGTAAAGCGTCACGAAGACCGATTTCAGGCCATTCATACTACGACTCCGACCAGGTTACGGCGCAAAAGTGCCGGCACGCCTGCGGCGGCCGCGATACAGTGCAAACAAGAAATCTCCACGCATTGCGGCTCCGCAGGCCATGGCCTTCGAGGTTTTTCCGGATGTACTCGCCCAGCCAACTGATGCGCAGAAATTCCCGTGCGTTCCGCTGTTAGACTACGCGCATGTTTCTCGTGGTGATCGGTGCCCTCCTCGGCGCACTTTTCGGCGGTCTTCCCGGATTCCTCATCGGCGCGGCGCTCGGCTATGGGGCAGGCGCCACACTGCGACAAACGGTTGTCGGTGGGCTGCAGATCGTGCAGTCGCAAATGATCGAGTCGACGTTCGCCGTCATGGGTGCCCTTTGCAAGGCAGACCGCGTTGTTACGCGTGACGAGATCAACGCAGTCGAACAGGTCTTCAACATGCTGAGGCTGCACGACGAACAGCGCCGCCAGGCCAAGGCGGCCTTCAGCCGCGGCAAGCAGCCGGATTTCGACCTCGACGCGGCAGTCGACGGCTTCGCACGCATCAGCCGCCGGCGCGCACCGCTCATACAGCTCTTCCTGCAGCTGCAGGTCATGGCCGTGGCCGCTGATGGCAAGATCGATCCCGCCGAGCACCAGATGCTGGTCCGCATTGCCCGGCGGCTGGGTCTCAGTGAACACGACGTCGCGCAACTCGAGGCATTGCTGCGTGCAGGCGCGGCAGGCCCGTCGGCACGCGGCGCACCGCCACCCCGGGACCGACTCGCCGATGCCTACGCGGCACTCGGCGTGTCACCCGATGCCAGCCCGGCCGAGATAAAACGCGCTTACAGGAAGCTCATCAGCAAGAATCATCCCGACAAGCTCGCTGCGAGAGGCCTGCCGGAAAGCATGCGCGCGGTGGCCGAGGAACGATCGCGCGAGATCAACGCCGCCTACGACCTGATCAAGAGCGCGCGCGAAATCGTCTGACGGCAAGGCCTGACCGGCTCAGGGATCGTCGCGATGCAGGACGCCCTTCCCAACGTAGTTGATCGACGAATCCTCTTCTTCATCAGCGATTCTGAACGTGTCCGTCGTGTCGAGATCCACGCCAGCCGCCCCACGGCTACACATTTCCGAGTAGATGATCCGGACATCGCCAACCGCGAGGACATCCTTGTTCTGCAGCACGATCCGGCGGGTGGTTTCGCCATTGACCGCAGAACCGTTCGTGCTGCCGAGATCGACGTAATGCAATCCATCGGCCGCCCTTACGAACAGTCCGTGAAGGCGGCTGACCTGCACGTCCTCGACGCAGATATCACAAAGCCGATCGCGGCCGACAAGCAGATTGCTGCCGTTCAGGCAGACCGACTTCTCGGGCTGGCCGTCCATTCTGATAATCAGACGGCTGTCCGCCACGTCGGATGCTTCCGGGGTCAGAACCGGCGGCTCGGGCTCCGCAACCGGCGTTGAAGGCATGAGTCCGAGCAGACCCGCAGCGGCCTTGACCGTGGTCGTCGAAACGGTACCCTCACCGTCTCTTGCGGCGATCTCGGTGGACTTCTGGCACAGGAGGTCGACCGTCTCGGGCAGGCCCGAACTCAGCTCGTGGATCAGACCGACCGCGTAGAATTCGAATTTCGGCCTCGGGTCCGAGGCGCCGTTCCCGTTCGCTGCGGGCCCCAGGTAGCGGTCGCGCACGAATTCCCGGGTCTCCGACAGTGCGAACGGGGTCAGGACGATCCGCACGCCCTTTTGCTCGAGAATGGTGTCGAGCGCAGGATCCATCGGCTCGGGGGAGTCGCTCGCCGGCCCCGTCAGGACGACCATCAACCCGAATTCATTGGCTGCTTCGCGCTCGATCAGCTCGCAGATCCGGGCCCGCACCTGCTGACCGCAAGCATCGATATCCCGGACGACGAGAACCGTTCGACGCCGATGCGTCTTCTGGTATTTGAGAAACAGCCCCAGCACGTGGTCGAGATCCTCGAGACTGAGTTCCGCGGACTCGAAACCGATACTGCGCACGACTTCGTCCATGAAGGCGACAGGCTCGTCAGGGGCCTGGGCGATAGCGATTACCGTCGCCTCCTTGTAGATCTCGGCGAGGAAATTGTCGACGACGTAGCCCGGCGCAAACCGGCTGTGGCTCACGAGCATCGCAGCCGGCAGGTGATCACTATAACAGCGCTCGAGCTGCTGTAGCGATGAGCGGCAATGACGACCGATGACGGGCACGAGGCGCGCGTCCTTGACCGTCACCTTGCGGCGCTGGCGAAAGTTGTGTTGCTCTACGATGGATTTCATATGCTAGGCCTTTTCAAACAAGGGCTTAAAGGCTCTTATTAATTGTTTATCGAACTTGAGCAGTCTATTTGCTTTCTTTGCTTATGTAAAATGTTTATCGGCATCAGCCCATAAGTGATTGAAAAATAATGTTGATGCCAGGCCGGCGCTGCCGCTGGCTGACCGATTCGCCGACGCGCGGCGTTGTTAACAGAATCTTCCGCGCATCGGCATCGTGGAACCGGCCGCACCGAAAATTGTGGCCGAAACCTGTCAGCCGTTGCCGACGCCGCGTCGTGACGGTATGGTCGAGGTGCTCTCAAATAAATAAGAACAACGAGGGTTGGCAATGGGAACTTCAAGTATTGCGGCCGTGGCGGCCGTTTTCCTGGCCGTTGTGATGATTGCGCTGTGTTCGGCGGCAGAGTCGCCGATGAACACTCTGCAAACAGAGCAGCGACTCGAAGCCGTCGATATCCACGGCCTGCAGGCGAGGCATACACTTCGCGGCCAGGCGTGGGCGGCCGAGTTGTTCGGCAGGCGCTACGGCCGCAACCTGCTGGCATAACTGAGGCCGGAATTCCGGTGATACTATCGTGGTGGACAGATAGCCGTTCACCATGCCGACGACTGACCCACACGCCCGCGTGCCGCGCGAAGCGCTGTTTCGCTTCTACGCGGAGCTAAACGACTTCCTGCCGGAACCCCGGCGGCAGCGCGATCTCAGCTATCACTTCTACGGCACGCCGTCGGTCAAGGACACGATCGAAGCGATCGGCGTGCCGCACACGGAAGTGGACGTCATCCTGGTGGACGGAGAGTCCGTCGATTTCTCGCACCGGCTGGCGGGTGGCGAACGCATAGCCGTATACCCGGTGTTCGAGCGTTACGACGTGTCCCCCGTAACGCGGCTCAGGCCGGCGCCATTACGGGTCACCCGCTTCGTGGCGGATGTGCACCTCGGCACCCTGGCCCGGAACCTGCGCCTGCTGGGATTCGATACGGTATGGGAACGGGATCTGCCCGATGAGGCGATCATCGATATCGCGGTTCGGGACCGGCGCATCATCCTGACACGCGACATGGGCATCCTGAAGAACGGCCGCGTGACGCACGGTTACTGGCTGCGAGCAACCGACCCCTCGAAGCAGCTCGAAGAAGTCATTGCAGCCCTGGACCTGGCCGGCAGCATCGATGCCTATACGCGCTGCATGGAGTGCAACGGCTTACTCCAGCCGGTCAGCCGTATGGACGCGGCACGTTCGGTGCCGCTGCAGGTCTTTCTTGTCTACCGCGAATTCAAACGCTGCAAGTGCTGCGGGCGCACCTACTGGCGAGGCTCGCACCTCAGGCGGCTGGACAGGGTGGTCGAGCGAGCCCGGACTAGTGGTCCTCGACGTCCTCCGGACGAAAGTCCGACGCGGCGAGGATATCGAGCACGCGGTTGATGCGGTCGCCGTGGCGCTGCTTGACGCCGATCAGGCCCTCATCGGCATCCTGCAACAACGACGCCGCCGCCTCGATATCGCCGAGCGTCGGCTTGGCGTCCAGGATTTCGACCACGGTGTGATCCTGTATCCCGGGGAACAAGCGAACGATGTCCTGGTGCGTGGCGGTGTCCATTTCATGACGCTAGCACACCGACAATGCCCCACGAAATCAGGGCATCTACCGATTGGGGAGCACGCAGGCCCTGATCTCGCCTACAATTGTCTCATCAGGAATTTATCGGCGGTTACAACCGCCGCGGCAGCAAAGACAGCCAGCTGAGGTAACAACGACATGCTTAAGAAACGAGTGGCGCTGCTCGCAAGCCTCGCAATCATCGTGCTGCCGTTGACGGCTTCGACCGGTGAACTGACGCTCAAGGCGATCATGCAGGAGCTGCGCCAGAACTTTGTCGACGTCTCGGATGGCTTTCTGCTGGACGATTTCGACAAGATTGCGGAGGGTGCGCTCGCAATCGCAGAGCATCCCCGAATCCCGGCGGAACAGGTCGAGCGCATATCGGAGGAACTCGGGCCGGAGATGGCCGTATTCAAGAACTTCGACGTGCAGGTGCACGAGCTATCGCTCGAGATGTACAAAGCGGCCACGGAGCGAGACCGTGACGCGGCCGTCGCCGCTTACCAGAGCATGGTCAGAGCATGTTTCGACTGCCATTCCGCCTACAGGGAGCGCGTCGCGGCGATCTTGAGCGACACGCGTTGAAGCATTCGGCATCGCGGACTAGCGGCCCACCCGCAGGACGCGGCCCTGGACGTCGGTCAACGACGATCAGGGAATGGCGCCGGAACGTGATTATCCGATTCCGGCGCCACTCTCTTCCGTCGTCTACTTACCCCGGCTCAAGGGCACCGAGACGATGGCCGAGCCCGTCGTCGAGTTGTCGCAGCTGTCGGTAGCCTCGTACGTGATCGTGTAGGTGCGGCCGGTGCCGACACCCGATCGTTCGGCGCGCAACTCGAACTCGTAATCGCCGACGATCACGATGTCGTCCACCGTGTTGCCGTCATCCTCGCCGTTGTCCGGCTCGTTCGACGTTACCGATACGAGGGTCACGGTCGGGCTCGGGTCGAAGTTATCGCTCACTACGACCGTTGCGGACACGTCGACGTACTTGTGGTTCGCAGGCCAGAGCACATCGGGCGT
>JAACFE010000009.1 GCA_009937525.1 Gammaproteobacteria bacterium | reverse complement strand
GCGGCCAGCTTGCGGCTGCGCATGTCCATGCCTTCCTGGTTGGATTTGGTGTCGTAGGCAATCTTGCTGTTACGGTTGTGAGCAAGACCGGTAAGAATGTATTCGCCACCGCGCATGCCGGGGATCGGGCGTTCCGACAGGCCGGTCTTCGCATCCCAGTCATACGGCGGCACGTTCTCGTCCCAGGGCGACTGGTCGATGGGCGGTGCAAACCATTCCTCTGTTGCCTGCGGCCGTTCGATGGCCTGCACGCCGGTTGCCAGATTGGCGTCGGTGAGAATCAGTACCGGCGTGCGGAACGATTCGGCAAGCTTGCGCGCCAGGATCACGAAGTGGAAACACTCCGAGATCGTCGAAGCGGCGAGCACCACTTTGGGTGCATCGCCCGGTGCGCCGAAGAGGCTTGCGAGCAGGTCGCCCTGCTCGATCTTGGTCGGCAGGCCCGTCGCCGGGCCGCCGCGCTGCACGTCGATGATGACCAGCGGGATCTCGGCCATGACGGCGAGCCCGATCATCTCCGTTTTCAGCGCTATTCCGGGACCGGAAGTGATCGTGCAGGCGGTCTTGCCGGCATAGGACGAGCCTATCGCAAAGCCGATCGCGGCGATTTCATCCTCCGCCTGGTGGACGAAGCCGCCCGTCAGGTGGAAATCTTCCGCGAGGTAGTGGGAAGCCGACGTTGCTGGCGTAATCGGGTACATCGATACGAGATCCATGCCTGCCGCCATAACGCCGAGTCCCGCCGCCGTATTACCGTTCATGACCAGCGCGGATTTCAGCCGGTCCTCCGGCGCCGTCGTTATGCTGTACTGGTAGTCGATGTTGTCGCGGGCGAACGCGTAGCCGGCGTCAAACAGCTCATGATTGATCTTGATGACCTTGTCGCTCTTCTTACGGAAGATCCTGGCGATTTCTTCCTTGCCCATGTCCGCGTCGCGGTCGTAAATCCGGCAGAGCATGCCGAGCACGAACATGTTCTTGCCCTTGCGCGGATCTGCGACGAGCTTGAGGCATTCCTGCTGGATTGGCAGCTCGTGCACGATCAGCCCGCGGTCCTCGAAGTCGGCGAGTGCTTCCGCGTATTGCCGGCGAACTCTCTCGTCGGGGTCTTCGGCCCACATGTTCTCGAGAAGTACGACCGTGCCTGACCTGTAGGCGCCGTTCTGGATGCGGGAGTAGAGGACCTGCTCGTTGAAGGCCACGACCATGTCCGCTTCGTTGCCCATGTTGGTCATGTACTTCGAGCCCATGCGCACGCGGATGCCGCTGGCACCCTGTTGCGAGCGCGCCGGCGGCTGGATTTCAGCCGGGATGATCTCCACGGTCCAGACACCGTTACCCATCTTGCCGCTGACGAGGCCGAGGAGCTGGCCGCATTTCTGTGCGCCCTCACCGGAGTCGCTGACGACCTCGACGATGTGCTGATCCACCGAGAGCGGTCCGGCCTGCGACTTGCCGTTGCCGCTTCTGCCGGTACCCGGGCGCTGGCTCCCGTCGTCTTTTTCGCCGTCTTTGAGGGCTCTCATCTTTTCAATCTCGTTCCGGAATTCCTCTATGACCTCCCAGCGGATTTCACGCGCAGCATCGAGATCATGGGTGTGCAGCGAACGGCGCAGGTCGTAACCGAGTTCGTCCCGCAGTGTCCGCGGTACGGCGACCTTCACCCACCAGGTTTTGTCTCGTCTGAACAAGTACCTGGTATCGCCCTGGACATGTGAATCTGACATACCTTACTCCTCGCCGTAGCCCCATTCGCGGAGCTGTACCTTTGTTTGCGCGTGATTTAACAGGGGTTGTGGACCTGACAGTCCCACCGAACCTGGGCGTCGGCTAGTGCTGTTCCCCGACCGTGTTTCCTGTCATCTCCCCTTGGAACAATGTTAAGATCAATCAAATCAATGACTTACCTGTGTGCCTGCCGCCGCCGGATTCCCCTTGTACCTGCGGAGACTGGGCTATATTGGAACCTGCGGCTATACGCGCTATCCAAGCGAATCTAGGTGGAAACCCCGATGGACGCCAGACGTCGTGCCGCCTAAAATTCACGGGGAGGTCATATTGCCCCGGGTACGCTGCAGGAGGTGACCATGCGGAGAGAACTGATCGAGGCGCTGACCTACCCGAGACTGCTCATACTGAAGATCATCGAATCACGGGACTGCCCGCACGACAGCCTGTTCGAGGCCACGAGTGAGCGCTGCCAGCAGTGCCCGATCGGGCAGGAGTGCCACTGGACGAGCTGCCTGAACGATTTCGAAGACCTGAGCAGAAAACCGACCCACACGCTCAACGCGTCGCTGCGATACGGCGTGCAGCTCGTCGAGTCCCTGCACACTGAACTGCGGCACGACGAGACCACGTGTACGTGTGAGCCTTGCACCTGGGTCAGGGATTCCCAGCGACTGATCGAAATCTACGAAGCCGGGCTCGCGCCCAATCCCTACCGTCCCGACGCCTGATCGGGCCACACGCTGGACTCGGCTGGCCGTGTCGCGCATGATGCGCGGCTCGCATGAACTACCTGTTCCGGACAATCGGCCTTGCCCCCGTTATCGTGCCGCAGGGCATATGGACGAACCTGCGGGTCCCGACCTTGCCCGAGCCGCCCGGTGTACGGGAGGGTTGCGCCGGGGACGGGCCGCCGCTGAGGCTCCTGGTGATCGGCGACTCCGCCGCCGCCGGAGTCGGCGTTTCGCACCAGGACGAGGCTTTGCTCGGACAGGTGGTGTCGCGGCTCTCGCGCCGCCATCGCGTCGAATTCGGCCTGCACGCGAAGACCGGGTACACGACGGCCGATATCCTGCGGTATCTCGACGACGTCGAGGCGCGCGACTACGATGTCGCGCTGACGTCGCTCGGCGTCAACGATGTGCTGGCGCTGATGAGCCTCGGCACCTGGCTTGCGCGCCAGAAAAGGCTCCACCAGCTGCTCAGGGAGAAGTTCGGCGTGCGCCTGCTCGTGATCTCGGGACTGCCGCCCGTGCACAGTTTTCCGGCGCTGCCACAGCCCCTGCGCTGGCACCTGGGCAGTCGTGCGACGGAATTCAATGAGGCGCTGGGCGAAACCGTGCGGGAAGATCGCGATGTCGGGCTCGTCAACCTGCGCTTTGTTGCCGACGCCAGCATGATGGCATCCGACGGGTTTCACCCGGGAGCCCCGATCTACTCCGAGTGGGCGGAGCGCGCCGCACGGATAATTCTCTCCCGCCGGATGAATACCGGTCCCGGAACGAAAATGGAATAATCGCCCCGAATCAGGCGTCCTATATCAGTAGATGCACCATAAAAACCTGATTTTTTTCGTGTTGTTGTGCCAGGTTCGTCGGCTGGCGGCCGCGGCCGCCGCGGTTGCGGTCCTCGCCATAGCTGCCGCGCAGGCGAGCACGGCCGGCGGCATCGCTTCTGGCAAGTCCCTGGCGATGGAACGCAGCAAGGGAAACTGCCTCGCGTGTCACAGGATCGAGGATGGGAAACTGCCCGGCACGATCGGCCCCCCGCTGGTCGCGATGAAGCTGCGATACCCGGAACGCGCGGCGCTGAAGCAACAGATCTGCGATGCGACGATTCGAAACCCGGATTCGCGGATGCCGCCTTTTTGCAGGCACGGAATTTTGACGGAAGATGAAGTCGAACAGATTGTCGATTACCTGTACACGCTGTAGCGTCGGGTAGCCCAATGGAGAACGGAGTATGGATGTAGGCAGAAGATTATTGCTCAGAGGTGGTGCCGCGCTTGCGGTGCTGGCGGCCTTGCCGAGAGCGGTGCTGGCCGCGGTGTGGCCGGAGAAGGCGTTCGCGGCGACCGAGGCGGATGCCGCGATGTCGGCGCTGTTCGGTGCGACCGAGGCCGCGCCGTCGGACCAGATTACGCTGAAAGTCCCGGAGATCGCTGAAAACGGCGCCGTCGTGCCGGTCACGATCAGCACGACGCTCGAGAACGTGGAATCGATCAGTATTGTGGTCGAAAACAATCCGCGTCCGCTGGCTGCCAGTTTCGAGATCCCGGCAGGCACGCTGCCCAATGTCTCCAGCCGAATCAAGATGGGTGAGACGTCCGATGTGGTTGCTGTCGTCAAGACGCAAGGCGGTATTTACAGCGCAACGAAGCAGGTCAAGGTCACGATCGGTGGCTGTGGTGGCTAGCGCCGCGAAAGGAGACGAGTGATGGCGAGCAAGATAAAGGTCAAAGCGAAACTGTCGGGGGACGTAGCGGAAATCAAGAGCCTGATGCTTCATCCCATGGAAACCGGCTCGCGAAAGGACGCTGACACCGGCGAGCTGGTGCCCGCGCACCACATCACCCAGTTGACTGTCACGAACAACGACAAGACGGTGATGGTTGCCAATTTAAGCACGGCCGTATCGAAGAACCCGTATTTCGGTTTCAGCTTCAGTGGTGCGAAGGCAGGTGACACGCTCAAGGTCAGCTGGGTTGACAACAAGGGCGCTACCGACGAACTCGAGACCGTACTGAAATAACGGGTCGCGGCGAGCCTACAAGACGATGAAGAATTATGCCGCGTTGCTGTTGCTGGGCCTTGCGCCACTCCTGTCGCTGGCGGGTCCCGAGGAAGACCGCGAGGCGTTCGTCGAGTACTACCAGGCGCGTTTTCCCGACGTGCCGTTCGCGGAGTTCGCCAACGGTATCTACGCGATCGATGAAGACGCGCGTCGCCAGTGGCAGGACATCGAGGAGTTTCCGCCCTACGAATTCGCAATCGAGCAGGGCGAATCCCTGTGGCACGAGACCATGCCGGACGAGGCGAAACTCGCCGATTGTTTCGCTCAGCCCGTAGCCGATATCCGTCCAGCGTATCCCCGATTCGACGCGGGCAGGGGCGAGGTCGTGACGCTCGCACTGGCCATAAACCATTGCAGGCAGGCGCACCGGCTGCCGGCTCTGCCCTATGACTCGGACGAACTCATCAGCATCACGGCCTATCTCGCCTATGCCGCCCGCGGCAAGCCGGTGGCGACCCGGGTTCCCGCAGACGAGCCGGGAGCGCTCGCCGCCTACGAGGACGGTAAGCGCTTCTACTACAGCAAACGCGGGCAGCTGAACTTCGCGTGTGCGGATTGTCACGTGACGTCGGTCGGGCTCCACGTGCGCGCGGACAGGCTGAGCGCCAGCCTGGGCCACACCACACACTTCCCGGTATACCGTTCCAAGTTGGGCGCAGTGATCTCGTTGCACCAGCGCTTTTTCGGCTGTGTACGAGACGTAAGGGCGAAGCCGTTCGCACTGCAGAGCAAGGAATTCCGGAATCTCGAATATTTTCTGAGCTACATGGGTAACGGACTCGAATTCAATGGTCCCGGTGCGCGCAAATAGATCCGGCCTCGCGGTGATCATCCTGGCCGCCGTATTCGCTGCAGCCGGATGCACGACGACATTCGAGCGGCAATGGACGGAAGCGGAACAGCTGCGACTCGAGGCCGCTGCCGCGGGTGCCGAGTGGCTGCAGACGGAGGCATTGCTCGACCAGGCCCGCGACCAAGCCGCAGAGGGCGACATGGACGCCGCATGGGAACTGGTCGACAAGGCGCGTTTCCAGTCTGAAGCCGCTGTCCGGCAGGCCGAATACGAATCCACGGCCTGGCAGAACCGGGTCATCAAGTGACGGCAACAGGGTAAACGTGGACAGGCGAGAATTCCTGAGACTGCTGGCGATCGCCGGCATCGCATCCGGCCCGGCAGCTTGTGCAGCGCGCAATCGGTCGACGGAAGCGGAAATTTACGCGGCCGAGCCGTTCGGGCAGGCGCGACTGATGCACTTTACCGACTGTCATGCCCAACTGTTGCCGGTCTACTTTCGCGAGCCCGGCGTCAATCTGGGCTTCGGCGAGGCAAAGAACCAGCCGCCACATCTTGTCGGCGAGGCACTGCTCGAGCAGGTAGGCGTCGAGCCGGGCAGCCGTTTCGCGCATGCTCTCACGCATCTCGATTTTGCGGAGGCGGCGAGACGCTACGGCAAGGTCGGGGGCTTCGCACACCTGAAGACGCTGATCGAAAAGCTGCGCGACGAGGCCGGGCCGCAGAACTGCCTGCTGCTCGATGGTGGCGACACCTGGCAGGGTTCCGGAACCGCGTACTGGACCCGGGGGCGCGACATGGTTGGCGCATGCAATCGTCTCGGCGTCGATGTCATGACCGGTCACTGGGAGTTCACTTACGAGGATGCCGAGGTGCTGCGCAATATCGACGAGTTCGCGGGTGAATTCGTGGCGCAGAACGTCCGCCTCACGGACGACGCGCTGTTTTCCGGCGCCGAGGCATTCGACGAAGATACGGGCCATGTATTCCGGCCCTATACCCTGCGCGATACAGGCGGCAAGACGATCGCCGTGATCGGCCAGGCATTTCCATACACTCCGATTGCCAATCCCTCGCGTTTCATTCCCGACTGGACGTTCGGCATCCGTGCCGGCGAATTGCAGAGCCTGGTGGACGCGGTGCGTGAGAAGGAACGACCCGACGCAGTGGTTCTGCTGTCGCACAGCGGGATGGATGTCGACCTGAAGCTTGCTCGCGTCGTTTCGGGTATCGACGTGATCCTCGGCGGACATACACACGACGGTGTGCCTGTGCCAGCGGTCGTCAATAATGCAGCCGGTCGCACGATCGTCACCAACGCTGGCTCCAACGGCAAGTTTCTCGGCGTACTCGACCTTCAATTCGGCAGCAGTGGCATCAGCGATTTTCGTTACCGCCTGTTGCCCGTGTTCTCGAATCTTCTGCCCGCCGACGCGGACATGAGCGCCTACATCGCCGAGGTCCGCGAGCCGTGGCTGCGGACGCTCGAGGAACCGCTCGCGACCGCCGACCTGCTGCTGTACCGCCGCGGCAACTTCAACGGGACCTTCGACCAGGTCATCTGCGATGCTCAACGGGCGGTCGGCGATGCCCAGATCGCGCTGTCGCCCGGATTCCGCTGGGGAACGACGGTCCTGCCGGGCGATACGGTCACCATGGAGCGGGTCATGGACCAGACCTGCATTACCTACCCGGAAACCTACGTTCGCGACATGTCGGGTGAACAGATCAAGCTTATCCTGGAAGACGTCTGCGACAACCTCTTCAATCCGGACCCCTTCTATCAGCAGGGCGGGGACATGGTTCGCACGGGTGGCATGAATTACGTGTGCGAGCCGACCGCTGCTGCCGGCGAGCGCATATCGGGGATGATGCTGGATGACGGCACCCCGATCGAGGCAGGGAAGAGCTACCGCGTTGCCGGTTGGGCAACGGTCGTCAGCCAGGCGCCAGGGCCGCCTGTCTGGGAGGTCGTTGCCGAGTACCTGCGCGACGTCAAGATTGCGAAGATCGAGCGTTTGAATACGCCGGTATTGAAGGGTGTGCAGAACAACCTGGGGATAGCCGACTATCCCGGACACAGCTGAGGTACCGCCACTTGAAATCCCTTTATCTGTTTGCCGTGTTGTTGATCCTCCTGGGCATTGCCGGCGCACAAGCCCTGGCCGACGACGAGGGCAAGCCGTTCGCCGAGGCAAGGATCGTGCTGCAGGTCGCGGACGGCGATGCCGAATCACAGACTCGCGTACTCAATGTTGCCAATAATCTGATCAAGCATTCCGGGGGCGCCCGGCAGCGGCGCACTGGCAGAAGGTGTCGGCCGGTACGTCGAAGGCGGTTTCCGGTTCCCGAAATCGAAATGGGAGCTTGACCTGCGTTACGACATCTATAACCGACTCGACGGCAACCAGTTCGAGATCGAATTCGACCGTACGACGCTCGGTGTCCAGTATTTCTTCAACCCGCGCGTGCGTGTTGCGCTCAACTACGAGATCCGTTCGGCCGAAGCGAACTTCCCGGCCGGGGCAGGGCCGAATGCCAATGTCGAAGGCATCGACGATCGCATCGGCATCCAGGTCACCGGCATCTGGTCGAATAGTTACGGATGTTTCGGGACCTCCCGGGAACGTTACCCGGAGCCCCCGCTCCGGGTAACGTTTTTGAGTCGGTGATGCGCCTCGTCGTACTGGCTGCTTTGCTGGTTACTTGTGCCCCGTGTGCCGCAGAGGAGGAGACGCGCGATCCGCGCGAGTACTTCTTTACCCAGACCTTCGGTGATTTGCCGGAGGAGATGGAGTTGGCTCGTGAGAAAGGCAAGCTCGGCATGGTGCTCTTCTTCGAGTCCGAGTACTGTCAGTATTGCCGGTACATGCTGAGGAAGGTGCTGAGCGACAGGCGGGTACAGGACTGGTATCGAGAGCGCTTCGTCAACATCGCTGTGGATATTCACGGCGATGTCGAACTGAAAGACTTCGATGGCATTACGCTGCCGTCCAAGGTGTTCGCCGATCACCGCCGCATCTATCTGACGCCCGTGGTAGCTTTTTTCGACCTGGAGGGACGCGAGATCTACCGGCATCTCGGCGTGGTAAAAACACCGGACGAATTCATGACCCTGGGGGAATACATCGAGAGCAAACGCTACTTCGACACCGAGTACGAAACCTTCGCCGCGCAACGTGGCCAGGGGGATCGTGAAGAAATACTCGTGACGCCAGCGGGAGAAAGCGAATGATGGAATGGGAGCCGGTCTACCGCGTCGCAGCGCTGGGCCTCGTGATCGGGATCGTGTTCGGTGCGGTCGCCAACAAGACGAATTTCTGCACCATGGGCGCCGTCAGTGACTGGGTCAACATGGGCAGCAAGGACCGATTTCGCGCGTGGCTGCTCGCGATCGGAATCGCGATCCTTGCAACGCAGTTCATGCACGCCCGGGGAACTATCGATATCGGTCAGGCCATGTACCTCACGCCCAACTTCGGCTGGCTCGGCCACATCGTCGGCGGAACGTTGTTCGGTATCGGCATGACCCTCGCCTCGGGCTGCGGCCAGCGAACGCTGGTACGCATGGGCGGCGGCAACCTCAAGTCCCTGGTGGTAATGATCATTCTCGGCCTGACCGCCTATATGACCATGCGTGGCTTGCTCGCCCTGGTTCGTGTAAATGCCTTCGAGGTTACGAATATCAATCTTTCGGATTCGGGTATCGCCAACCAGGGTATCGGCAGCCTCATCGCAGCGGCGGCGGGGCTCGAGCATGCGGGAACCGTCAATCTCGTCGTTTCGGTGCTCCTCGGTCTCGGTCTCGTTTTCTATGCGTTCATGGCAAAGTCGTTTCGCGGCAGTGTCAACAACATTGTTGCCGGCGTCACGATCGGGCTGATCATACCGGCCGGCTGGTACGTGACCGGCGTTGTGGGGTTCGATGATTTCGACCCGGTGCGGTTCGAGTCCTTTACCTTCGTTGCGCCGACGGGCGAGAGCCTCATGTACCTGTTGACGTTTACCGGCTCGACCATCGGTTTCGGCGTCGCCGCGGTTTTCGGGGTCATACTCGGCTCCTTTCTTTACGTCATCCTGACCGGGAACTTCCGGTTCGAGACGTTCAATGATCGAGGCGATATGGTCAGGCACCTGGTGGGAGGCGTCGCGATGGGTTTCGGCGGCGTACTCGCACTCGGATGTACGATCGGGCAGGGCGTAACAGGCATGTCCACGCTGGCCCTCGGTTCCCTGCTGTCCCTGGCGAGCATCGTGTTCGGCAGTGCGTTGACGATGAAGATCGAGTACCACCGCCTCGACGACAAGTCGTTTCCTGCGGCTCTGCGCCAGTCGCTGATAGAGATGAGGCTGTTCCCCGGATCCCGCTGATCGCGATAAAAACCCTTATAGCCGCGGCGGCCGATGCGCGTTAGGATCCAATGCGTGTGCGTTTTATGGCCGGAATGACGAGGGCAGCGACATGGAAAAAACGACAGACCTTGTGATCGGATCGTCCCTGGGGTCGGAGCTTTCGCAGGAAGAGGCGGGCGTGCTCGCCGACCTGATGAGCCATCGTGACGTCGTGGACGGCGAGTACCTGATCGACGAGGGCGCCACGGACGATACCCTGCACGTGCTGCTGTCGGGCAAGCTCGAGGTCGTGAAGCACACGGGCGCCGGGGAAACGGCGAGCCTGGCGGTACTGCGGCCGGGCGCGCTGGTGGGCGAGATGAGCTTTATTGACGGTGCCGTGCATACCGTAGGGCTGCGCGCTCTGTGCGATTGCCGCGTGCTGTCACTGAGGCGCAAGGATTTCGAGGGCATCATCAAACAGCATCCGCACCTCGTCTACAAGGTAATGCGAGCGGTAACGCGTTCTGCGCACCGCATCGTGCACCAGATGAATCACGAGTTCATCGAACTCAGCAACTACATCTTCAAACAACACGGCCGCTACTGACACGGCGGCATAGCTGCGCGCTAGTTCTGCGCCGCCACCTGGTCCAGGGCTTCCCTGGGCACTTCCGCGTAATGACTGAAGTCCATGGTGAAGCTGCCGTCGCCGCCGGTCAGCGATTTCAGCCGCGAGTGATAACCCTGGATCTCCTTGAGCGGCGCCCGCCCGGTCACGACCATGCGGCTGTCCGGCAGAATCTCGGTGCCGGTTACCATGCCGCGCATGGACGACAGGTCACCGGTGACACCGCCGGCGCAATCCGTGGGTATCGTAAACGTCACGTCGACGATCGGCTCCATCACGATGGGACGTGCCTTCGCCACGGCATCCATGAAAGCCTTCTTGCCGGCCTGCACGAATGCGATTTCCTTGGAATCGACCGAATGGTGCTTACCGTCATAGACGGTCACCTTGACGTCCTGCATCGGGTAGCCGAAAACGGAACCCGACTCCATGGCTTGCTTCACGCCGGTTTCGACAGCCGGTATGTACTGTGACGGGATTGCGCCGCCAACGACCTCGCTGGTGAATTCGAACCCGGCGCCCGGCGGCAGCGGGGCGATGCGAAGATACACTTCACCGAACTGGCCGGCGCCGCCGGTCTGCTTCTTGTGCCGGTGATGGCCTTCCGCCGCAGCGGTGATGGTTTCGCGATAAGCAATCGAAGGCAGCGCCGTGACTACTTCGAGATTGTAGCGATCGAGGATTTGCTCGAGCACCGTACGCAGGTGAAGTTCGCCCATGCCGCGCAAGACGACCTCGTTGAGAGCGGCGTTGTGTTCGAGCACAAGTGAGGGATCCTCCGCAACCATGGCGTTCAGGGCATCCGACGTGCGCTGCGCGTCGGCATCGTTTTTCGCCTTGATGGCCAGGCCGTACATCGGATTCGGCAGGTCGATGGACTTCAGGTGGAAATGGTCCTCATCGTGCGAGTCGTGCAGCACGGCGTCGAAATGGACCTCCTCGACGCGCGGGATGGCGCAAATGTCACCGGGGAAGCCGACATCCGCCTTGCCGTGCGATTCGCCGTTGATCTTCAGGAGCTGGTTGACCTTGATCGGCTTGCGCGCATCGCCGACAAACAGCTGGTTGCCGGGCCTGATCGTGCCCTGGTGAATGCGGAATGTGCCCAGCCGGCCCTTGAAGGGATCGATATTGATCATGAATACGTGGCCAATGGCGTGCGCGTTCGCGTCGGGCTTGAGGACGACCTCTTCCGCATCTTCTCCCTCACCCTTGAGGAATCGTGGCGGATTGCCCTCCATGGGATTCGGCATCAGCCGCTCGAAGATATTCAGCAGTTGGCGCACGCCGGCGCCCGTCTTTGCCGACGTGAAACAGACCGGCACGAGATGACCGGATCGCAGCGCCTTCTCGAAGGGGTCGTGCAACTGCTCGGGCTGCAACTCTTCGCCCTGTTCGAGATAAAGCTCCATCAGCGCGTCGTCGACCTCGACCACCTGGTCGACGATCTGGGTGTGCGCCGTGGCGACGTCGCTGAAGGCCGTCTCGGCGCCTTCGGGCTGGAAGAAGCAATCCACGACGCCCTCGCCATCGGCCGAGGGGAGGTTCAGCGGCAGGCATTCGGGACCGAAAATACTGCGAATTTCCTGCAGCAGCTTGTCCAGGTTCACGCCCTCCGCATCGATCTTGTTGATGATGATCATGCGGCACAGTCGCTGTTTTTTTGCCGCATTCATCATGCGCTGCGCGATCATCTCGACCCCGCCGTCGGCGTTGATCACGACGGCGGCGGTCTCGACCGCCGGAAGGACCGAGACGGCCCGGCCGTAGAAGTCCCGATACCCGGGCGTATCTATGAGGTTGACGTGGATTCCGCCGTGATCGAGATGACACACCGATACGTACTGCGAGTGACCCAGGTCGCGCTCGCGCTGCGTATAGTCCGAAACGGTGGTGCCCTTTTCGACCGCACCTTGCTCGGGAATCTTGCCGCCTGCATGCAGCAGCGCCTCGGTGAGCTGGGTCTTGCCAGCGTTCCTCGGCCCTACAAGGCACACGTTGCGGATATCAGTGGATGTATAGCCCATCTGCCGGATCCTCTCTCTTTCTGTTTTCTGTAATCTTAACGCAATGTTCGCTGAAATTTCCGCGCCGTTTTCGGCGGCTCCCCGGCGCGGCTCCGGGTTCGGCCCGAATTGGGACCCGTAAGGCCCTGATTCCATACGCCGCGGCCGGAAAGCGTGACGATACGATGGTCCGGACGGTCGGCAAATGTCGGATTTCACTTACGGAAAACGCCTATAGGATTCGGGTACGGCAGCGATTATTGATTCTAACCAGGCGCGGCGCGCGCGGAGGACTGACAACGATGGCAAGCGTAATCATGGTCTATTCGACGACGGACGGTCACACACGCAAGATCTGCGAACGGCTCCGCGAGGTGATCGAACGGCAGGGGCACGAGGTGGCGCTTACCGAGTTGAAACCCGGTTCCGACATCGACCTCGGTCCGTACGAGCGGATCGTCATCGGCGCCAGTATTCGCTACGGCAAACACAAACCCGAAGTGGCCGGATTCGTCGAACGGAACGTCGATATGCTGCGATCGAAACCCAGCGCCTTCTTCTCCGTCAATGCCGTCGCCCGCAAGCCGGAGAAACGTGACCCGGACACCAACCCCTACGTCAGGAAGTTCCTGAAGTCGATCAGCTGGGCGCCGCCCGTGATCGGCATCTTCGGCGGCAAGATCGACTACCCGAAATACGGGTTCGTCGACAAGACCATGATCCGTTTCATCATGTGGATGACCAAGGGGCCGACGGATCCGAACGGGGTCTTCGAGTTTACCGACTGGGATGCCGTCGACGCCTTCGGGCAAAAGGTCGGCTCGATGAGTGCGGCATAGGTATGAGCCACCATGCTCCTGGCCGTACTGACGTAGCATACTCCGGGTATCGGGGCTGAACAGAGAATTCTATGACTCGCAGGCTGTTGATCATGGGAGCCGCGGGGCGCGATTTCCATGTCTTCAATTGCTGCTACAGGGATAATCCGGAATTCCAGGTCCTCGCGTTTACGGCCACCCAGATTCCGCACATCCAGGACCGGCTGTATCCGGCGGAACTCGCCGGCGACCTTTATCCCGACGGGATTCCCATACACCCGGAGACGGACCTGGAGGCACTGCTCGACGCCGGAGACGTCGACGAGGTGGTGTTTGCCTACTCGGATGTGAGCCACGACTATGTCGATGAGCGCCGCAAGCGGGTCGAGGCACGCGGGTTGGCTTTCTCGACATTCGATATCGATGCGACGATGCTGCCGTCGTCGAAACCCGTCATCGCCGTGACCGCGGTCAGGACCGGCTGCGGCAAGAGCCAGACCTCGCGGCGCATCACCCGCATTCTCGCGGAACTCGGCAGGAAGACCGTCGCGGTGCGCCACCCGATGCCCTACGGCGACCTCGCCAGGCAGGCCGTGCAGCGATTTGCAGACTACGAAGACCTGGATCGTCATGACTGCACGATCGAGGAGCGCGAGGAATACGAGCCGCACCTCAGAAATGGCGTTATCGTCTATGCGGGCATCGACTACGGTGCCATTCTCGACGAAGCCGAGAAAGAGGCGGATGTCATCGTGTGGGACGGCGGCAACAACGACACGCCGTTCTACAGGCCAGACCTGTGGATCGCGATCGCCGACCCGCATCGGGCCGGTCACGAACTGGCGTATTTTCCGGGTACGGAGAATTTCGCCCGGGCCGACCTGATCATAATCAACAAGGCCGGTTCGGCAGATCGACAGGATATCGAGGTGATCGAAGCCAACGCCAGGCGTGTCAATCCCGGTGCCCGGGTCATCCGGCGGGAATCACGTCTGGACGTCCCGCACCCGGAACAGATTCGCGGCAAGCGCGTGTTGGTCATCGAGGACGGACCCACGACGACGCACGGCGGCATGGCGTTCGGCGCCGGCGTGATGGCCGCCCGCGAAAACGCAGCGGCGGAGATCGTGGACCCGCGACCCTGGGCCGTCGGGGAGATTGCCGAGACGTTTCGCCAGTACCCTGAAACGGGCGCCCTGCTGCCGGCCATGGGCTATGGCGACAGGCAGGTCCGGGACCTCGAAGCCACGGTGAATGCGGTCGACTGCGACCTCGTCCTGGTAGCGACGCCGATCGATCTGACACGTCTCATCGATATCGGTAAACCACACATGCGCATCCGATACTTCATGCCGGCCGGCGATGGCGAAATCAGGAAAGCGGTAGAGCACGCACTGAACAGATGACGACGGCAGATATCTCCGACCTGATCTGGGCCTCGCGATACCGGGGTGCGGACAGGGACGGGGCGCCGGATTCCAGCATCGCGGACACCTGGTCCAGGGTCGCCCGTTGCATCGCGGCGGCCGAGCGCGATCCGCGCGAGTGGGCCCGGCGCTTCGAATCCGCCCTCGACGATTTTCGCTTCCTGCCCGGCGGCCGGATCCTGGCAGGCGCCGGGCTCGACAAGGACGTCACGCTGTTCAATTGTTTCGTTGCCGGACAACTCGTCGATTCACTGCAGGGAATTCTCGAGTCGCTGAAGGAAACGGCGATCACCATGCAGCACGGCGGGGGTATCGGCCTCGATTTTTCACCGCTGCGGCCGAGCGGATTGCCCGCGATCAGGACGGGCGCAACTGCGTCGGGGCCGGTGTCCTTCATGCGCGTCTGGGACTCGATGTGCGAGACCTTGCTCGCCACCGGCCGGCGCCGCGGTGCGATGATGGGCACGTTACGCTGCGATCATCCCGACATCGACGCATTCATCGACGCGAAGCGCGATACGGAGGCGCTGCACAATTTCAACCTGTCGGTCCTCGTGACCGACGAATTCCTGAACGCCGTGGACGACGACCGGGAATGGTCGCTCGTTTACCCGCCTGGCGACGATCCGCTCGTCGAGAAACGCATACCGGCGAGAGAGCTCTGGCAGCACATCGTCGAAGCGGCGTTCGCGTCGGCGGAGCCCGGGCTGCTGTTCGTCGATACCATCAACCGCGAGAACAATCTCCGGTATTGCGAAAGGATCAGCGCCACGAATCCCTGCGGCGAAGTTCCGTTGCCACCCTACGGTGCGTGCGACCTTGGCTCGATCAACCTTGTGGCTGCCGTCTCCTCGCCGTTCACCGATGCTGCCGCCATCGACCACGAGTATCTGCAGAGGCTGTCCGGAATCGCCGTCCGGTTTCTCGACAACGTCATTGACGTGTCGCGCTTTCCTCTCGAGCAGCAGGCTGCGCAGGCGCGTCGGACCCGACGTGTCGGGCTCGGGATCACGGGTCTGGGAGACGCCCTGGCAATGCTCGGCCTGCAATACGACAGTGAAGTTGCGCGTAAGCTGGCAGCTGACGTCATGCGTTCTATCCGCGATTCCGCGTATCGCGCTTCCATCGAACTGGCGGCCGAGAAGGGCCCGTTTCCGGCATTCGATGCCGCGCGCTACGGCGAGGCGCCGTTCGTAAAGCGCCTTCCGGGAGATCTGCGCGAGGCGCTGGCAAAACACGGGATTCGAAACAGCCATCTGCTGTCGATCGCTCCGGCGGGCACGATCAGCCTGCTCGCCGGCAACCTGTCCAGCGGAATTGAGCCGATATACGCGCTCGAGGCCGTGCGTTCCGTTCGCGATTCCACGCAGCACATGCGGGAGATCGCGGTGGAAGATCTTGCATTGCGACGCTGGCGTCGACAGTCCGGAGCGGAGAGCGCCCCACCCGAGAGTTTCGTGACGGCAGACGTTATTGGCGGTGACGCCCATATGGCGATGCAGGCCAGCTTGCAACCTTATGTCGACAACGCAATCTCGAAGACCATCACGCTGACGCCCGGGGCGACGGCGGAGACGGTAAACGACATCTTCCGAAGCGCGCACGCACAGGGAATAAAGGGATGCACCGTCTTTCGCCCGGGTTCGATGCGTGGGGAGGTTATTCGCAGGCGCGACGAATCACATTGTTGCGGTGTGGAGAGAGAGTGCGATTGAAATGAAGCTAAGTAGAATTCCCGATACAGGAATGCGTCTGGCGCAACCATTGTCCCTGTATCCGGGACATATTTAGCCGGGAAAGAGGAAGGAGATAACTATGGAACAACCGTTACAGCTGCAATTCCGAAACCTGGATTATTCTCCGGCCATTGAAGCCGTCGTCCGCAAGCACGTGGACAAGCTGAAGTTTTTCAATGGCGATATTATCAGCTGTCGCGTGGCCATCGAATCACCCCACAAGCATCAGTACAAAGGCAAGCTCTACCACGTCGTCGTCGACGTACGTATCCCGGGCAAGGAAATCGTCGTTAGCCGTGCTCCCGACGATCAGCAGGCTCATGAAGACGTCTACGTGGCCATTCGCGACGCGTTTGATGCAGCGCGTCGACAGATACAGGATTACGTCAAGATTCGTCGCGGCAAGGTCAAGACACACGAGCCGCCAGCACAAGGAGTCTGACAAGGGCGCAACTATCCCTTGATGCAGACCACGGGCTCCAGGCGTGCCACCTTGCGCGCCAGCCCGGCACGATCCGCATTGTCGACGACGCGGTTGACGTCCTTGTAAGCCAGCGGCGCTTCCTCTGCAACGCCACGCAGGGACGGGCTGCGTATGACGATGCCGCGCTGCGCGAGTTCGTCGACAACCTGCCTGCCGCCGTATTCCCGACGTGCCTTGCGGCGGCTCATGGCGCGTCCTGCGCCGTGACACGCGGAACTCAGAGCGCGATCCTCGCTCTCGGTCGTCCCCGCGAGCACGTATGATCCGGTACCCATCGACCCGCCGATCAGCACCGGTTGCCCGGCGTCGCGCAGCGACTCGTCGAGGTCCGGGTTTCCGGGCCCGAACGCCCGCGTCGCGCCCTTACGGTGCACATAGAGTTCACGCGCAACGCCGTCGACGACATGCGTTTCGACCTTGCAGATGTTGTGCGAGACGTCGTACAGCAGGGTGAGTTCGGCCTGGGGAAAGTACTCGCGGAACACCGCCCGAGTCAGGTGGGTGATGATCTGTCGGTTCGCGAGCGCGCAATTCATGCCGGCGCGCATCGCGCCGAGATAGCGCTGCCCGAGGTCCGAGCGGATCGGGGCGCAGGCGAGTTCCCGATCCGGTAGCGTCAGGCCGAAGTCGCCGGCGGCGAGCAGCATCTCGCGCAGGTAATCCGTGCCGATCTGGTGTCCGAGACCGCGCGAACCGCAATGGATGCTGATGACGAGACTATCCGTTTCGAGGCCGTAATCGGATGCGATCGGCCCGTCGAAGATCTCCGCGACGCGCTGGACCTCGAGGTAGTGGTTGCCGGAACCGAGCGTTCCCATTTCGCGCCGTTGCCGTTTCCTCGCGCGCTCGGAGACTGCGCCCGGATTCGCGCCGGAGATGCAGCCGCGTTCCTCGGTGCGCTCGAGATCGTCGGCGGATCCGTAGCCCTGGTCGACCGCCCATCGGGCGCCGCCTTCGAGCATGTCACGCATCGTCGCCGGGTCGAGGCTGATCGAGCCTTCGCTGCCCACGCCGACCGGTATGTTTGCGTACAGGGAATCGGCAAGAGCCGATTTGGCCTCCTTGATGTCCGCGGCCTGCAGGCCCGTATGCAGCAGGCGCACGCCACAGGAAATATCGAATCCGACGCCGCCTGCGGAGACGACGCCGCCGGCGTCCGCGTCGAATGCCGCGACGCCGCCGATGGGGAAGCCGTAGCCCCAGTGCGCGTCCGGCATCGCGTAAACCGGCCCGACGAGGCCCGGCAACATCGTGACGTTGCGCAGTTGCTCGTAGACCTTGTCGTCCATCTGCAGGACCTGCTCACGGTCGCCGTACAGCACTCCGGGCACGGTCATTGGCGCCTGCACCGGGATACGCCACGCGAATTCACTGTCCTGCCGGAGTCTGTTCAGATCCATCGTCTATACGTCCACTATGCATTGTCCATGCCACGTTCCGGCACTGTCACGGTCGACTGACAGCGCCGTGTACGTCGCGCCCTTTACCTCTACAACGGGTCTGTGACGGGCCCGGTCCACCGCTTCGCCCCTCGCGACTGCGTCGAGGATGTGGCCGTCGATCGATACGCGCCAGTCGCCGAAAAGCATTCTGCGTGTCGCCATTTCGTAGATCAGCGCGTTCAGCCAGTCAGTCAGGAGCAGGGCGTCGTCGGGTGCTTCGCAGCGGATGGATACCGACTCGACAGGGCGGACGTCCTCCGGGTCGGCAACAAGGGCCGTCAGCGCTTCCGCCATCGCCTCGAACAAGCCCTCCCGAGACGGCGCTGTGGCGCGCAGCCCGATATCCGCGTCGTGCTCGAAATGTTCCCAGCTGCGCCTGCGCATCCGCGTCACCGGGGTCTCGCGCCGGGGGATTCGATCTGCAGCTTGAGCGATATGAGTTCCAGCAGATCCTTGAGCGCAATGATTCCGACCAGGCGATCGTTCTCCACGACCATGAATCGCGATCGCCCCCCGGGCTTCAATATGTTCGTCAGCAGAGCCATCGTGTCCGTGCCGGCATCGACGGTATTGGACGCCGAACGGTTTTCCATCAGGTCGGCGACCTGCGTCGATGACCAGTCTTCGCGCCGTACGTCCTGCAGGCTGTCGACCGCGATACAGCCGAGCAACCTCGAGCCGTCCACGACCGGGTACATCTTGTAGTGATGCCTGTAGACATAGTCCTCCACCCATTCCGCGATGCTGACCGATGGCGCGACAGTGACCGGTTCGCTGCGCATGAAGCGGCGTACCGGCTGTCCCTCCACCAGGTCTTTCAGTATCAGCTGCTGGTACGAGCTGCTTGCCGCGCCGCGCACGAATATACCGATCAGGAACCACCACATGCCGCCGATCAGGTTGCCTCCGACGAATGCGACGACGCCGAAAATCATCAGCGCCGTGCCGAATCCCCGGCCGATCCGGCTGGAGACGAACGTGGCCTCGTGAAGATCGCGGCGCCAGTGCCAGAGGGCGGCCCTGAGCACCCGGCCGCCGTCCAGCGGGAACGCGGGGGCGAGGTTGAATACGGCGACCGTCAGGTTGATGACCGCAAGCGTCGACAGTACGCCGATCACGGGATCCGGCCATGCGGCACCCTGCGCGATCGCGGTGCCGCCCCACAGGAGCGCCGCGAGGAGAAAACTCGAAATCGGGCCCGCGATCGCCATCAGGAACTCGGCCTTCGGATCGGGCGGCTCGCTTTCCATCTCGGCCACGCCGCCGAAGATGAACAGCGTGATGCCGCGAATCGGCATGCCGTAGTGCCTGGCGACGACCGAGTGGGAAAACTCGTGGAATACGATGGAGAAGAACACGCCGACCGCGACGGATACGCCCATCCAGGCGTACACATGGGTGGAAAGCTCGGGATAACGCGCGGGGAACCAGCCTGCGCCCAGCGACCAGCTGATGAGCAGCGCCAGCAATAACCAGCTCAGGTCCAGTTTGACCTCGAAGCCGAACAGGGTGAACAGGTGAAATCCGCGGAACGGAACTCCCCGCTGTACTTCGCTATTCATTCGCGTGCTCCTCCGCAGCGCCCCGATCCGTCAATTCCCAGGCCGTGCGCAGAAGCTCCCGCACCTCGTTGTCGGTCGTTTGCCCGAAATCGACGTAGAACTGGCCGACCGCGTAGAACGATGCGGGCGATTCCAGGCAGATCACCCGGTCGACGATGGCTGCCACCTTGTCTACCGCGGATGCCGAGCCGACGGGCACGGCGACGACCAGCGATGACGGCGACTTGCTGTTCACCGCTTCCGCCGCGGCACGCATCGTGGCACCCGTCGCCAGGCCGTCGTCTACCAGCACGACGTCCTTGCCGCCAAGCTCCGGGTACGGCCTGTCCAGCCGATAGGCCTGCTCACGCCGGCGAAGCTCCGTCATTTCCCGTTGGGCAACACGCTCGATAGTGTCGTCATCAAGGCTGAACAGCGACTCGACGACGTCGTCGTTAATGACGCGAATACCGCCCGACGCGATGGCCCCGAAGGCGAGCTCCGGCTGCGAAGGGACGCCGAGTTTGCGGACAACGATGGTATCCAGCGGCGCGTGCAGCGCAACTGCGATCTCAAAGGCGAGTGGAATACCGCCGCGTGGCAGGCCCAGGATAATGGGGTCGCCGAGCTTACACCGCTCCAGTTCGGGCACGAGAGCCCGGCCGGCCGAGCGCCTGTCCTCGAAGACTCTGTACATCAGTCGTCACACTGGCGGTGTGATACACCAGTATCGTCCGAGGCGCGTCTCGAGACACTACGGAGAATCACCTACCATAGAGCTTTCGCAGTTCGGTCTTCGCCCGTTCCAGGACTTTCCGCTGATCCTCGTCCAGGTTGCTGCCCGCGCGGTTGACGTAAAAGACCAGCATGGACATGGCGGAGCGAAACGGTGTCGCCTTGCGCTCCGTGCTTGCCTCGGCGGAATCCCGCAGCGAGCGCGCGATCCTCGCGGGGTCCTTCCAGGTAAAGACTCCCTCCTCGAGCCGCAGTGCGTGACTTTCGCGCGTTACCCGGCCGGACCAGCGTTCCCGCTTCGTGCCGGCTGATTCTCGGGCCATAGGTCAGTCTCTCCGCCGCATGTGGGCGGTGACATGCAGGAGTCTAGGATAGCCCATGGACGGCGAAATTTTCTGCTACTCTCGGGGTCATAAATACAATAACAAGCGAGCGGAGGAAGCCATGGATATTGCATGGATACAGGTCTTCGTGCTGACCCTGAGCGAGTGCGTCGCACCTGCCGGAAAGACGGTCTGCCAGGAGCAGTCTTTCGAACTGCAATTTCTGACCCAGGCAGACTGTGAGTATGCACTGCAGCAACTCGTATCCCTCAAGCAGGAATCGGAGGCGGTCATCATCGACCCTGCCAGGGCCAGTTGCGCCCCGACGGCGCGCCAGCAACAGGTATTCGCCAGTCTCGGCGCTATCGAGGAAGCGAATCGGGACACGGAGAACTGGCAGGCACCGGAAATCAAGGACACCGGACCGGCCGTCGAACTGGCATCGCACCAGGAACGGCTGGCGCGCCTGCCGGTGTGTGGTGAAGAGGGCGTCGTGGCGCCGTGCAAGGTGGGTGACATTATCGTCGAAGGTGACGACGCCGAGGCCGTCGACGTCTGGCGCCGCAACTGAGCCACGAATCACGACGGGCCCGCAACGGGCGGCGCTTTCCTTGAAGCCCGGACCCGGCGGGCTTCGAATCGAGCCAACTCTGATCCGCGTCAGGATCCGCGGTATCGTTGCTCGACGACGGCAGGTCGCGCAGGGTCCGTACCGCCGTTTCAGCCGCGCCTGAACTCCTTCATCTGGATCTTGGTTTCGTGGCCGGCGAACGTATTGCCGGCGCTATCCTCGCCCTTCATGTAGGAGCGTTGCCAGCCTTTCTTTGCGGCGTCGGAACCCGCGACTTTGAGCTCCTCGTTGAATTTCAGCCGCGCGTCACGCCAGTCGACATACTGCTGATAGAGCTTCGGGTTCTCGTTGAGGTTCCTGATCGTGGCGTCGAACTTGCGCACGTAGTGCCTGGGATACGGCAGGATGGTGCAGAAGGGTTCACCTTCTCCGAACGTTACCTTGTGGCGTTTACGCGTGAACTGCCAGTTCATCGTAAACGAGTAGGGCGCCCAGTCGGTTTCAATGAGTCCTTCCAGCGGCGCGATGCCGTCCTTCGGCCTGTTCGCCGGTCCCTTTACGTACAGGTTGTGCGACTTCGTCGTGCGAAACAGGTAGCCGGGCGTGAAGGTCAGTACCCCGTGCCCGAAGTGCGACCCGATCAGTGGTGAAGGTTCCCCGTGGAAGCGGATCTTGATGGCGTCGAGGCCATCCTTACCGTTCCAGCTTGCAGTGAAACTGACGGGATTCAGTAGTTCCCACCCCACCTGGTTGGCGATCGCGAGCGGCAGACATCGATAGGCGAATCGCTCCGGCAATTCCTCGATCCAGCCGCGCGCTCGCTGCGCGGTGCGGATCGAAACAGGATCCTCGATGGCCTCGTAGGCCGTGATCTGGAATTTGTCCTTCAAGTGATCCTCCGCGTGTCCGTCGAACTCCGCTATGCAGTCCCTGTTTATGTCATCCGCCACGCTCCGTCTGCATTTTGCGACAACAGGATTGTGACGGGCATCGCGTTTTGCGGCCTCTGAAACGATACCATCGGACGGCGCGTAAGGGAGCTTCCGGGATCGTGAAATTCGTGAAGGCACGCAGACTGATGTCGAATACAGCGCGGCTGCTGATGCTGGTCGCTGCTGCCGCGGCCGCCGTGACCGGTTGCGACGTGGAAACGTACGAAGATGCGGTTTCCCGAATTCCCGATAGCCCCGCACCGGCGCCGCCGCCCCCGCCGGCATCGCCACCGCCACCGCCCCCACCTCCCGCTGCGGACTTCGGGCCGATTTTTTCGGAGATCCAGGCGAGCGTCTTCACGCCGGACTGTGCGACCTCTGGCTGCCACGCCGGGGGCAACCCCTCCGCAGGTCTGAACCTGGAGGCGGCGAACAGCTACGCAATGCTCGTCGGCATCCAGAGCAGCCAGGATGCGGGCTTCCAACGGGTCGAAGCGGGCGACCCCGATAACAGCTACCTGGTGCAGAAACTCGAAGGCACGGCCTCGTCGGGACAACAGATGGCGCCCGGTGCGCCCCTGCCGCAGTCCGAGATCGACGTGATCCGGCAATGGATCCAGGACGGCGCGATGGATGACCGGGCGGTCGTCCTCGACCCGATAACCGTGACGTCGGTGTCGCCCATGCCGAATGCCGCGCTGACGGCACAGCCGGTGAGCATCATCGCGGGGTTCAGTCGCGAACTGAACCAGGCAACCGTCGATGCCACGACGTTCCTGCTCACGGCCAGCGGCGGTGACGGCACCTTCGCCGACGGCAACGAAGTGCCGATAGACGCGGCGGCAATCAGCGTGCCTGCCGCGAATCCGCAGAGCGCCGTTTTCGATCTCACGGGCGTCACGCTGGCCGATGACACCTATCGCATCGAGCTGCTCGGCGGCGCGACGAATGCCATCATGGATCTCGACGGTAATGCGCTCGATGGCGAGTATCCGGGCAGTCTGCCGTCCGGCAACGGCGTCGCGGGCGGCGATTTCATCGTACAGTTTACCGTGACGACGCCGGTCGTCATCGGCCCGACCCTGGCGCAGATCCAGGCCATCGTATTCGCGCCGAAATGCGCGAGCTGCCACGACGGTGTCGGTAACAATCTGCCCGGCAGCATGAATCTCAGCAATGAAACCGCCAGCCTGGCGTCGCTGGTCGACGTTCCGAGCCAGAACGACCCGCTGACTCAGGATCGCGTGGAGCCCGGCATGCCGGACATGAGCTATCTGATGGACAAGATCGATGGCACCGACCCGCAGCAGATGCCGCCCACAGGCCCGCTGCCGCAGACCGAGATCGACGCGATCAGCCAGTGGATAACGGACGGGGCGCTGCCGTAGGCAAGACCTCAGTCGTCGAGATGTATGTTGACGCGGCGGTTGCGGCGACCTTTCTTTTCGACCTTTCCGATGCGAACCTTGCCGACTTCCGCGGTCGACTTCAGGTGCGTGCCCCCGCAGGGCTGCAGGTCCACACCCTCTATCTCCAGCAGGCGGACGTCGCCCTTGCCACGCGGCGGCTGCACTGACATCGTGCGCACGAGTTCCGGGTTCGCGTCGAGTTCGGCATCGCTTATCCAGCGACAGCTGATCGGGTGATCTGCCGCCACCAGCGCCTGTAGCGCCGCGGTCACGGCTTCCTTGTCGACCGTGTCCTCCATGTCGAAGTCGAGACGGCTCTTCTCCGCCGAGATATTGCCCCCCGTGACACCGTAGCGGAGCACCGCGCCCAGCAGGTGCATCGCGGTGTGCATGCGCATGTGGCGATAACGCCGGTCCCAGTCGAGCACCAGGTGGATGGTCCCGCCTACCGGGGGCAAAGCACTGCCTTCCTCGAGGAAATGCAGGATCTCGCCGGAGTCGCCGTAACGGGTGTCCACGATCCGTGCGTTGCCGTCCGACCAGCGCATCGACCCCGTGTCGCCGGGTTGCCCGCCGCCGAGCGGATAGAAGACGGTCCGGTCGACTGTCACCGCCTGGCCCTCGGCAGCCACGACCGCGGCCTCACATTCCTTCAGGTAGGAATCTTTTCGAAATAGTTCGTCCGTCATGGTGTCGCCCCGCCTCCGAGATGCCGAAAGTCCGGGCAATCTTACATAAGGTGGGAGGACGGGCAACTCGCGCGGGAATTTCGCAAAGTCACGACGCCGCGCACAGAACTCCCTTGACGAATCAAGTAAAAGCGATCGAATAGGCCGGGAAAACCGCTGGTTTCGCCCGGAATTAATGAATTGGAGAGGATCCGGGTGCACGGGATCGGTACGAGAACCATGAGCGCGGTGCGTCTCGCGGCAGCAGCGGGACTGCTCCTGCTGCACGGTTGTGCGTTGCTCGAAGCGGAGCCGGAGGTGGTCGAGCCGGTGCCCGAGATCGTCGTCGTGCCGGAGCCGGTGGTCGAGGTGCCCGAGCCCGAACCCCAACCCGAGCCACCGCCGGCCCGGCCTGCGCCACCCCCGCCCCAGGTCGCCGTCGTCCTGAGCAGCCGGCAGGAGGCATACGAGGCGGTCGCGAACGAACTGAACGAGCGTCTGGACAACGTCGCGATCTACGACCTGGGCGACCGCAGCCAGCCCCCGGTCGTGGCCTTTCGCCAGATAAACGACTCCCGGACCGACGCGGTCATTGCGATCGGCCTCAGGGCAGCGCGTTCGTCCGTGGCGATGGCAAAGGTGCCGGTGATCTTCAGCCAGGTTTTCAACTACCAGGATCACGGCCTCCTTACGGAGACCAGCCGCGGTGTCTCGGCGTTGCCGCCGCTCGATGCCCACCTCGCGGCATGGCGGAAACTCGATCCGACGCTTGCGCGTGTCGGCATGATTATCGGTTCGGGGCACGAAGACTTGCGGACGGATGCCGAGATTGCGGCGCAGAATCACGGCGTTGAACTCCTCATTCAGGAGGCGGGGTCGGACCAGGAGACGCTATACCACTTCAAGCGCATGATTCATGAAATCGACGGTTTCTGGCTGTTTCCCGACAACAGGATACTCAGCCCGCGCGTCCTGACGGAGATCCTTAATCAGGCGAACCGACGGCATGTACCGGTAGCCGTATCGAATGAGGCGATGTTGCAGCTCGGCGCGGCGATCAGTGTGTCGACAATCGCCTCGGACATCGCCGCGACCATCGTGCAGGTCCTCGAGCGCATACGTGCGGGCGAGATCGATGCCGTGCCGCCGATCACCCGGCTTTCCGAAGTGCGTGTCGTGACCAACGATGTCCTGATGAAGCCTGAAGTCGCGGCGGACGCCGGAGAGGGCGTCCAGCAATGAGGCAGGCGATGGCGATCATAACGACGCCCGTCGCGAGAATCCTGCAACGGTTCCGCGTGCCCAGCAGCAAGCGCGTGCTGGTCCACGAGATACTCTGGATACAGATTTTGAGCGCCGGCATCGTCGGTGCGTTCGCGATTGCCGCCCTCTACTGGGGAGGGCAGTGGGTGCTTCAGGACAATTACAGTCGCTGGGCGCTGCAGTGGACGCAGGAGCTGAACGAACTCGGTTCTCCCCTGTACCTGAGTAATGACAGCGAGGCGCTGCTGCGCGTGGAAAGCTTCGTCAGGAAATACCCGGAAATCGGGCGTGTCGCCTATTTCCGGCCGGACGGAACACCGCTGTTCTCCATTGATGGCGACGTGCAGCTCGATCCGCCGACGCGTCTCGCCAGGTCGATGCTCGAGGCAGCAAGGGCACTGGTCGGCAGCGACCAACCGTATCTGCTGCAAAGCAGCTTCGTGAATCCGCGGCAATTCGAGATCCTGGCGCCGGTCTGGACCGAGTCGCTGGCCGACGACGGCCTGTTTGCATTCGATCCGGCGCTTGCGTTGACGGAGAGCAAGACCGAACTCATCGGTTTTGTCGGCATGCACCTCGACTTCATCATCTTCCACGATCGTTTGCTCGCCAACATCAAGGTCGCCGTCCTGATCCTGCTCGCGCTGCTGATCGCGTTTGCGCTGTACGGTCGGCGGGCCCTGCGGCGGGCGCTGTCATCCATCTCGGATCTGCAGGATCCCATCCAGGAACTCGCGCGCGGCAATCTGAAGGTCAAGTTCGAGCCGGCGGAGCACCGGGAAATCTCCGATATCGTGGAGGCGCTGGAAACGACGGCTACCGCACTGAGCGAGCGCGACGCCATGCTCATGCAGCTTGCAAATCACGACAACCTGACCGGACTCTTCAACCGGCGTCGTTTCATGGAGGAACTCAACGTCGAGCTGGCGAACATCGCGGTTCACGAGCACACCAGCGCCCTGTTCTTCATCGACCTCGACCAGTTCAAGTACGTCAACGATACCTGTGGGCACCATGCGGGAGACCGGTTGATCCGCAAGGTTTCGGACGAACTCATTCGCAGCGTGAGGCAAGAAGACATCGTCGCGCGCTTCGGCGGCGACGAGTTCGTTATCCTTCATTGCGGTACCGATGAGGCATCCGCACGAGAGATAGCCGAGCGCATACTGGCCAATATGCGGCGGCTGGCGCACGTGGAAGACGAGCGCGTGTTCCATATTCATTGCAGCATCGGCATTACGATGATCAACCGGGCGAAAGCGAATCCTGATGAGATCATCGCCGAAGCCGATATCGCTTGCCGCGAAGCCAAGTCAGCCGGGCGGAACCGCATGCAGTTCTTCGAAAGGTCTTCCCATATCGTCGAGAGGGCATCTTCCGACGTGGGATGGATGAACAGATTGCGCAATGCTGTCGACGCGGACAGTTTCGAGTTGCGCTTCCAGCCGATCAACAGGATCGACTCCGGCGTCACGACGCATCACGAAGTGCTGCTGCGGCTGCGAGGCGACGACGGCAAGCTGATGAGTCCCGATGCGTTCCTGCCATCGGCCGTCCGATTCGGCCTGATGTCGGAGATCGACTTGTGGGCAATCCGCCATTCGGCCGAGGCGTACGCAGAGTATGTCGAGGAGACTCCGCAGCTGAGGCTGTCGATAAATCTGTCTGCAAACGCCTTCGAGAGCGACAATCTTTCCGAATTCGTGGCGACAGTCTTCGAAGAGTATGGTGTCCCCGCGAACCGCATAATCTTCGAGATCACCGAGAGCCTGGCCGTAAGACGCCCGCGACACGTCGAACTGCAGATTGACGCCTTGCGCGAGATGGGATGCAAGCTGGCGCTCGATGATTTCGGTACCGGCTACAGCTCCTTCAGCTACCTGCAGAAACTCCATTTCGATTTCATCAAGATCGACGGTTCGTTCGTCCACGATATCATGAACAACCCGGTCGACCAGAAGATGATCAAGCTCATTGCCGAAGTCGGTCGTGAAGCCAACATGCAGACCGTCGCTGAGTACGTGCAGGATGCACAGTCGCTCGAACTTCTCGGCAATCTTGGCGTCGATCTCGCACAGGGTTTTTTCGTCGGCCGGCCGACGAGACGGCCGCTGTACAAGTCGACCCCGATCTCGCTCAGTTCCCGGCGCAACCGGCGTACCTGGCAATACTGAAGCCCCGGCGACGGCGAGCAGCAACGCCGATCCTCGCAACCTTCCGACGAACGGCGGTAATCTTCCGACGAGTGACATTAACAGTGCGCGGCCGTGGTCCTACCATGGACTTCAGGGGAATGTCGGAAGGACGAGATTATGACAATCCAGAAAACCACGGAAGAGCTGTCCCTGCAGGGTGGCCCGCGCAGACTCCAGTCGCGCCCCGGCGATACAGCGTCGATGCCGCAGCAGCAGATTGACTTGCTGACCCTCGAACTCGAGGAGGATTCCGGCGGCGACCCTTACAACCGCACGGGACAGTTCTGTCTTGCCGAGTTGAAGAAGCGGGACTCGTAAGTACCCTGTTCGATTTCCATGCGTTGGCGTTCGGCGACGCCACGCAGCTCACCCTGAGTGCCTGCCGTTTCGTTTCCCGGGCTTACCAGAGCGGACGTTCCTCGGAGTCCGCGTGTTGATGGAGACGGGCATCGTGCGTGCGAAAGTGGTCTGAAAACCAAAACTGCAGGTCGGCGGACAGTCTCGCCTCGGCGTATCCGCCCCCGGACCGTACCTGCTCGATGATCTCGCGCAAGTCGTCCAGCAAGACCTCGTGATCTTCCTTATGCTCGGCAAACGCGAGGTAGCGCATCTCTCGCATGAGGGCCTCTTCGCGCACGAAGTGGGCCGACACGAGTGTATAGATCTCAGTGATTCCCTCGACGACGTCCGCACGGCCGGCTCCGGCCAGCATGGAATCGTGCAGGGCGTTGATCAACGCAACCAGGTTTCTGTGCTCGCTGTCGACGTCCTCGATACCGAGATTGAACTCGTCCTTCCACTCGATCAGGCTCATCGCCCACGCAGCTCCCGCTCTGTGTTTCGCGCTGCATTTGCGCAGAATAACAGGAGAAGCTCCGCTACACACTTGCGAAATCACTTTAACTTAATACGCCAACGGCAGGTACGGAAAAAAGCTCGAAAAATCGAAGAAACGGTTTCAAAAGAAAGAGTTGCAGCGGTCCAGAGAAGTTCTAGAGTAAATGCTGAGGCGAAAGCCTCTAGCCAGCAAGTTCGCTTGTTGACGACCGCCCTGCTTGAAGAGGTCCGAGCCTCGTCCAGTGTCGGGGGCGGTGGACGCAAAAGGCGGAACCTGTCGGGAGAGCGGTATAGTGAAAGCTTGCCGAAGGAACGAAAGGAATGCGAAGGTGGATCTCGGAAATGAAGCCGGAGTGTTACGCCGGGTAGCCCGATATCAAGAACGTAGTCGGGTCTGAATTCGGGAAGCGGGCCGCAAGGTCGGCGGACTGGATGACGAGTCGAGTGCGCGACAAAGCAGATCTACCCACGCGTCCTCTTACACCGAAAGCGGCCCATCGGGCCGCTTTCTTTTTTTCAGCTGCGGTAACGGTTCTGGACAAGTCGCACACGAGCTGCGAGACTCGCCCGCCGTAACCCTGACGTGGAGTTTGCCGATGCTTCGTCTCTGGACCGCCATTCTCGTTCTGTTCGCGTTGTCGGGCGATGCGCTTGCCGAATCCCCGACGCTCAAGCGAATTGCGGAAACCGGAACGGTCCGCATCGGTTACGTGGCCGATGCGCCGCCCTTGTCGTTCGAGAACGAGGACGGCGATGTCGTGGGCTACTCCATAGACCTGTGCCGGCATATCGCGTCGGCGATCCGCTTCGATCTCGGCCTCGAGAAGATAGACATCGAGTTCAAGTCGCTGGTGTCGATGGAGGACCGCATAAGTGCGGTGGAAAATCATGATGTCGACATCGAATGCGGTGCGACAACCGTGACGCTCTCGCGTCGCGAGCGGGTCGATTTCACGCTGATGACCTTCATTACGGGATCGGCCGTGCTGTCACGCAAGGACAAGGCAATTTCCGCCATCGACGAACTCGACAAGAAACGCATCGCCGTCGTGGCGGGTACGACCACCGAAGACGTCGTGCGACGTGTGGCGGAGGTCAACGACTTTCGCATCAAGCTGACGCCGATCGAGACCCACGACGAGGGCATGGAGTTGCTCAACAAGGGCAAGGTCGACGGCTACGCCTCGGATCGGGCCATGCTTATCGGCCAGGTCTTCCGCAATGCCAATGTGGCCAATGACTACACGATGACCCGTAGCGCCCTGTCGTTCGAACCCTATGCATTCATGCTGAGCCGCGGCGATACGGAGTTCCGGCTGGCGGCCGATCGCGCGCTGGCGTCGCTGTATCGCACGGCGCGTATCCGGCGCATCTACCAGAACTGGTTCGGTCGTTACGGTGAGCCCCTGTCGCCGATCGTCGAGGCGATGTACCAGTTCCAGGCCGTCGGAGAATAAGTCAGACTCCCGGCGCGGCAAACTGGAGCGCAAAAAAACCAGAAATCAAAGGCTTGGCGCGCCTGGCGGACCTGCGTCACATTCAAACGCTGCCAACTGTGGCACAAATAACGGCTGACCCACTCACTGGGGGACGGTCGTGAAGATTTCGCTTGGGCAATTACTTTCGGGGGCGTTGGTCGCGCTGCTGCCGTTGCTGGCTGCCGCCGACCACGTCGTTCCGGTCGACGAGGTGACGTCCTACGTCAAGATCCGCGAGGCGCCTGACGCCAGCGCCGAGATCGTCGGGCGCCTGCACAGGAGCAAGCCACGGCGACACGTCGCGACGGTCGCGGGCTGGCACGAGGTGGTACTCGACGATGGTTCGAGCGGTTTCGTCAGCTCGGACTGGTCGGTCATCGTCGCCGATGCGGGAGCGGAACCGGCCGGTGAGCCGGAAGACGAAGCCGAAGAGCCGAGTGTGCAGGAGGCGAGCGCCCCGGCCGAGACCGAAACGGTCGAGGCGGTGCCGGATGCGGTTGCCGAAGACACTCAGGAGCCCGAGCAGCTTGTCTCCGGTCCTGGTGAAGAGAGCCTCGCATCTGGGGCTGCCGGTCCTCCGGGACCACCGGGCCCGCCGGGTCCACAGGGACCGCCGGGCCCGCCGGGTCCGCCCGGGCCGGCAGGATTGGCCGGGGTAACCGAGGCCGCGGCCGGCGTGGAGATGCAAGGCGACGAAAACTTCCTGGTCAAGTTCAAAAAGCCCACGGTTGGCGGAACGTCGCAGATCTGGGACGACGGTAACTTCGTCGGCATCGGCACTACCGAGCCGAAGCAACGGCTCGAAGTGAACGGCAGCATCCAGATTCACGAGCAGAACAGCAGCGTAGCCGGTCTCATGATCACCCAGTCATCGGGTGAGACAGGGTACATCCTGCACAACCGCGCCAGCACCCTGACCATCGGCGCCGGTTCGATCGACCGAATCACGATCGACAGGCTGGGTAATGTCGGCTACGGCGTGGAACGGCCCGAGCATCCTCTCGAAATGGTGAGCGGCGCCTACGTCTCCGCTGGTGGTGTGTGGACGAACAGTTCGTCCCGTGAGCGCAAGGAGAACATCGCGTCGCTGAGTATCGAAGAGGCGCTCGCGGCTCTCGCGCAACTCGAGCCCGTGCAGTTCAATTACCGAAACGATGATGCCGAGACGTACGTCGGGTTCATTGCCGAAGACGTCCCGGAACTGGTGGCAAACAAGGATCGTACGAGCCTCAGTCCCATGGATATCGTCGCGGTGCTGACCAGGGTCATCCAGGCGCAGCAGGCGAGGATCGAGGAACTCGAACAGCGCATGGCGGACTAGGGTGCGGTCTGCGCCTCTTCGATGTATCGGTCAACCACATCGTCGAGGAGCGCCAGCGGCACGGCTCCGTTCGACAAGACCGCGCGATGAAAGGCCCGCAAATCGAACTGCGGTCCGAGCGCGTCCATTGCGCGTTGACGTTGTTCGAGAATCTCCAGCATTCCGATCAGGTACGCGGTCGCCTGGCCGGGCCAGACGCTATAGCGGCCCGCGGCACCCTGCGAAGATCCCGGCGACGCGCCGACATTTTCCCGATTGAATCGCACGGCCTCGTCGAACGACCATCCCAGGCTATGGATACCGGTATCCATGACAAGGCGGGCGGCTCGCAGCGCTTCGAACTGGAGGCGCCCGAGTTCGCCATAAGGATCTCCGTCGTACCAGCCCAGCTCATTCGCCAGGCGCTCGGCATAGAGCGCCCATCCTTCCACAAAGCCGGTGAAGCCGACAATCTTCCGGAACGCCGGAACATCCTGCTCCATGGCGATCGCAATTTGCGTGTGGTGTCCCGGGACTGACTCGTGGTAGGTCAGCGACCGCATGGAGAAATACGCCTGGTCGCTGTCGGTGCCTGCATAGAATGCGCCGGGACGCGTCCCGTCGAACGAGGGCGCGATGTAAAAACCGCCACCCGGATCGGGTAATACAATGACGTCCGCCGCCGGGAAAATATCAAAGGCCTCCGGAAGGCGGAATTCGGCTTCGGCAATGATAGCCTCGTATGTTGGTTTCACGTCGGTTGCGGGGATGATGCCGCCGTCTTGTGCGACGCGGCTATAGAGCTGCTCCAGCGTTTCATTTTGCGGATAGCCCAGCTGGTCAAAGACCAGGCGCATTTCGGCATGGATGCGCGCCAGTTCGTCGAGCCCCAGCTGATGCACCTCTGCTGGTGTCAGGTCCGTGGTCGAGTGGTGGCGTAGCGCGTACGCATACCATTCATTGCCGCGCGCATACTGACCGACGCCTATCACGGGTGGTGCGTTGTTGAGAAGATTCTGCAGCTGGTTCCGCAGTCGCTCGTAGGCTGGAGCGACACTGTTCACGGTGCCCGCGCTGGCACGTTCGAGCAGGTCGTTGCGGTCGGCTTCATCCAGGCCGGCAATCTGTCGCACCTTTTCGGCGAAACCGGAGTAATAGGGATTATTTTCGGTACTGCTGTTTGCAATCGCCGCTACCTGGTTCAGGGCGACATTCATCGTCAGTGCCGGTTCGACAATCCCGGCGTCACGCTGCCGGTTCAGGTGGCCGATGAGCTGGTCGAATTTCTCGTCAACCGCATTCAGCCGCGTAATGTAGTCCTCCGCATCCTGGCGCGTGTCGAGGGGATGTATGTCCGTGAAGAAACGCTGCGTACTGCGCTGCACACTGAAGTTCATGTATGTGGCGCGGAAGTCGTGATAAATGAAGTCCAGCCGGTCTGCCGCATCCTGCAGGTAGTAGTCGTAGATGTCGTAATCGAGCTGCTGGTCGGCGGTAAGCGTATTGCGATCATAGCTTCGCAGCATGTCGAGCACGACACGGTGCATGGCAATCGTCTCCCGCTGGAACTCGTCCGTCAGATCGTCGAGTTCGACGCGGTCCAGCGGAAACACGGACTCCAGCGCCTCCCAGGTGACGGTCTCGGGACTGCGGCTGATCAGTGCTTTGAAGGATTCGAAATAGAACTCGTCGAGCGAAAGTCCCTGCAGGTCTTCGGCAAGCTGCTCCGAGGCGCTTGGCCCGGACGGTGCCGGTGGCTGAGCCGTCGTTTCGCCTCCCCCGTCACCCCCGCAGGAAGTGATGATGAGTATCAAGAAGCTTGCAAGCAGGATTCTTCTCAACGGCTTCCCCGTTTATTGTGATCCGCATTACTTAGTCCACCGTGCCCTGGTTAAGTTCGCGCCAGAAACTGTTTGCCTTGCCGCAAACGACTAGTCGCGGATAGCAAGCGCGATCTCCCCAACGCCCTCCACGCTGCCCGTTATCGAATCGCCGGGCCCGACCGGGCCGACACCGTCCGGGGTACCGGTGTAAATGAGGTCGCCGGGCTCGAGCCTGTAGAATCGCGACAGGTGGGCGATGATCTCTGGCACGGACCAGATCAGTTTCGCGATGTCGGAGTCCTGGCGCAGCTCACCGTTGACGGACAGCCGGATGCGCCCCCCGACGGGATGGCCGATCTCCTCTGCCGCTCGGATCGGGCTGATGACGGCAGAGTGTTCGAAGTCCTTGCCGATGTCCCACGGGCCCTTGCTCTGGCGCGACGCAACCTGCAGATCACGCCGCGTCATGTCGAGACCACAGGCATAGCCGTATACGACTGACAAGGCTTCGTCGACCGACAGCTCGAAGCCTTCCGTCCCTATGGCGACGACCAGCTCGATTTCGTGATGATAATTACTCGTGGCGGGCGGGTAGGGTATTTCACTGCCGGAAGGCGTGATGCACAGGGCGGCCTTCGTGAAGTAGCAGGGTTCCTCGCGCTCCGGGTCGAAGCCCATCTCGCGCACGTGCGCGGCGTAATTGCGGCCGACGCAGAAGACCCTGTTTACCGGAAAACGCGCGTCGACGCCGGCGATCTCGACCGAGACCGGAGCCGCCGGCTCGAACAGGTATCGGCTCACCTCGATTGCCTAGCGGGAGGGCCCCTGCTCGACGACGATGGAGACGGATGTCGTCACCGTGAATATGACGAGGTCGCCGACTTTTGCGCGCTTCAGGTTCCCGGGATTGCGCGCGACGTACTCCTGTACGCTGCCGTCCGGTCCGCGCAGCTTGAAGGTGTTCGCTTCGATATTGATCTCTTCAACCGTTGCCGTCGCGACCTGAGTATCGATGGCGGCAACGCCCGGCATTTCGCCTTCCTTGGTACGTGCCATGGCCTGCATCTCGCCGGACTCGGGCTCGAATCCCTCGTTGGCCACGACCTCGATCGACAGGGATTCCACGTATTCGGCGTTCACGACATCGCCGACGGCAACCTGCCCGAGATTGCGGGCGTCTTCGCTGGCGACGAACGACACGGTGTCGCCCTCGGGCATGCGCAGCGTCACTTCGCGCGTTTGATGATCGATCGCTTCGACCGTCGCCCTGACAGTCATCGACTGCGACGCATGGAAAGACGGCCGCTGGAGTTCTTCGTGCTGCGCCGCCGCGGCGGGCATGATCGCCGCGCAGAGCAGCAGGGTCAGGACGTGGCCCGGAGTCATTGTCTTCATTGTGCGTTTCCCGTGATTAGCTAGGGGAGGAATATCGTCGCCGGGTGTTCCAGCATCTCCTTGATGCTCTGAATCATGGCTGCGGCATCATAGCCGTCTACGAAACGGTGATCAAAGGACGACGAGAGATTCATCATCAGGCGCACCGCCACCTGGCCGTCCACGACCACAGGCCGTTCGACGGCACGATTGACTCCGATGATTGCCACTTCGGGCTGGTTGATCACGGGTGTCGAGACGATGCCGCCGAGCCTGCCGAGGCTGGTGATGGTTATTGTCGACCCGCTCAGTTCGTCCTTCTTTGCGCTGTTGTCCTTGGCTGCCTGCGATACGCGCCTGATTTCCGCGGCGAGCGCATCCATGGACAAGGCTTGCGCGTTGTGCACGACCGGCACTTTTAGGCCGTCGGGCGTCTGCGTCGCGATACCCAGGTTCACGGCGCCGTGCCGGAGCAATACATTGCGCGACTTGTCGTGGGTCGTATTGCATTGCGGAAACTCGCGCAGCGCGCGGATCAGCGCAAGCCCGAGAAACGGCAGCAGCGTCAAACGCTCTGACGGATCCGCCTTCTTGCTGTTCAGATGCTTGCGCAGCGCTTCGAGTTCGGTGATATCGATCTCTTCGACGTACGCGAAGTGCGGGATCTCGCGTTTCGCCTCGGACATGCGCTCGGCGATGATGCGTCGCAGCCCGATGACCTTGACTTCGGTGGTCCCGGGCGCCGGTACCGCGGCGACAGGGGCGGCGGCGGGCACACCTGCCGCGGCCTGCCGCTTGATGTACCGATCGAAGTCCGTGCGCGTTATCCGCCCCCCCGGCCCGGATCCCGGCACGAGCATGAGGTCCACGCCCATGTCCTTCGCGCGGCGGCGTATCGCCGGAGACGTCATCACGCGCCTCCGGTCCAGTGCCCCTTCCGGCGGCGCCGGAGCAGCCGGCGTCGGCTCCGGTTTCGTTTCCGGTTGCGCTTCTTCGACAGCCGGCGGTGCGACGGGCGCGGATTCCGCGGCGGCCGCGGCGTCGGTCTCGAAAACGACCAGCGGCGCGCCGACGGCGATGATGTCTCCCGGTTCGCCCGCGAGCTTGACGACCCTTCCGGAGACCGGCGACGACAATTCGACCGCCGCCTTGTCGGTCATCATCGTCCCGACCAAATCCTCTTCGTTGACCTGATCGCCGACGGCAATGAACCACTCGGCTATCTCGGACTCCACCGTGCCTTCACCCAGGTCCGGAAGCTTGAAGATGTACTCGCTCATTCGATCTCCATCATGCTGCGGATGCCGGCGGCCATGCGTTTCTTACCGGGAAAGTATTGCCACTCGAACGCGTGGGGGTAGGGCGTATCCCAGCCCGCGATGCGCCCGATCGGGGCTTCGAGGTGCCAGAAGCACTCCTTCTGGATGCGTGCCGCCAACTCCGCGCCGTAGCCACCGAATCTCGTTGCCTCGTGAGCGACGATGCACCGCCCCGTCTTCTTGACCGAGTCGGACAGCGTGTCAACGTCGAGCGGCGCAATCGAGCGAACGTCGACAACCTCGACGTCCACGCCGGTCGCTTCCGCGGCCGCAACCGCGACGTGCACCAGGGTGCCGTAGGTGATGATGGTGAGTTCGCTGCCCTCGCGCACCACTTCGGCCTCGCCCAGCGGCACGGTGTAATGACCCTCCGGGACCTCGCCTTTGGGGTGCGAACTCCAGCCCACGGCCGGCTTGTCGGGGTCCCCGTCGAAGGGGCCGTTGTAGATGCGTTTGGGCTCGAAGAAAAGCACAGGGTCATCCGACTCGATCGAAGCAATCAGCAGGCCTTTCGCATCGTAAGGATTGGAGGGCATCACCGTCTTGATGCCGCTGACGTGCGCGAAGATGGCCTCGGGGCTTTGCGAGTGCGTCTGCCCGCCTCGGATACCGCCGCCGCAGGGCGTACGGATCGTGACCGGCGAGAAAAACTCGCCGCAGGACCGATAACGGATTCTCGCGAGTTCGCTCACTACCTGGTCGAATCCGGGATAGATGTAGTCGGCGAACTGGATCTCCGCAACAGGCCGAAGCCCGTTCAGACCCATGCCGATCGCGGCGCCGATGATGCCGCCTTCGGCAATCGGCGCATCGATGACGCGGTGGTCACCGTATTTGCGTTGCAGACCGTCCGTGCAGCGGAACACACCGCCGAAATAGCCGACGTCTTCGCCGAGTACGACGACGTTCGGGTCCTTGTCCATGACGATATCGAGGGCCGAGCGAATGGCCTCGATCATGTTCATCTGGGCCATTACGTACTCCCGCCGTTGCCGGACTCGACCTCGAGCATGCGGCGCCGTTGCGACTCAAGATGATGCGGCGTCTCGGCGTACACGTCGTCGAACATGGTCGACGGATCCAGGAAGGGTCCTTCGGTCATCGTGCCGTACTGCTGCGCCTCCTTCCAGGCTGCGAGAACCTCGGCCTCGAGTTCTTCTTCCAGTGCTTCGTGTTTCTTCTCCGACCAGTGTCCCTCGACGATCAGGTGCTGCTTCAGCCGGTCGATCGGGTCGCCGAGAGGAAACGCAGCCCACTCGTCCTTGGGCCGGTACTTGGACGGATCGTCGCTCGTCGAATGAGCGCCTCCCCGGTAGGTCACGTTTTCGATCAGCGTCGGCCCGCCGCCGCGTCGGGCACGATCCGCCGCCCACAGCGTCACGGCGTAAACGGCGAGCAGGTCGTTGCCGTCGACGCGGATGCCCGGAATGCCGAGACCGAGGCCGCGTGCGGCGAACGGACGCCGTTCGCCACCGGCCGTGCCCTGGAAGGTCGAAATCGCCCACTGGTTATTGACGACATTGAGAATGACCGGCGCCTGGTACACGGCCGCGAAGGTCAATGCGTGGTGAAAGTCGGCTTCTGCCGTGCTGCCGTCGCCGAGCCACGAGGCCGCTATGTGGTCTTCGCCCTTGATCGCCGAGGCCATGGCCCAGCCCACCGCCTGCGGGTACTGGGTGGCAAGATTCCCGGAGATCGAGAACACGTTGCCGCTCTTCGAGTGGTACATGATCGGCAGCTGCCGGCCCTTGCACATGTCGCGGGTGTTCGACAGGCACTGGCACATCATGTCGACGAGCCTGACGCCGCGGAACATGTACAGGCCCTGGTTGCGGTACGACGGGAAACACATGTCGCCGGGGCGCAGCGCCATCCCGGCGCCGATGGAGACCGCTTCCTCTCCCCGGGCTTCCATGTAAAAGGAGATGCGGCCCTGGCGCTGGATCTGCCACATGCGCTTGTCGAAGTGACGATTGAGGACCATCCAGCGCAGGGCGACCTGCAGTTTTGCCGGATCCAGGTCCGGGTCCCAGGGACCGACAGCATGGTGTTCGTCGTCGAGAACCCGGACCAGCCCGCTGCTCAGGAATTCGATATCACGAGTGCGTGCGTTTATCGACGGCTTTTCGACGCTTCCGGCTGTCGACAGATCGAGGTAGCTGAAGTCGGGCGTGTCACCCGGCCGCGCCGTGGGCCGCGGTATATGCAGTCGTGACTTCTTGGTTGCCATTCGATGGTGTGTCCTTGTTGTTCGGCAGATGGCAGCCGCCGTATTCTACGCGATACGGCGGTCCGCTGTTGACCGGTTTGTCTCGCCGCTTTGTCCACCCTGCTCGACGATGTTCCGGGCAAGCTCGTCGGCAACCACGTTTGTCGGTCGTGCGCTGCTCTCGGCATCGGCAAAGATCTGCCGCAGCCGACCGGGAATCCGGCAGACTTCGCTTCGGACGCGCTCTTCCGTGCTGTTGCCCAGGTATTCGTAGGCAACGCTGATGACGCCACCGGCGTTGATCACGTAGTCGGGTGCATACAGTATGCCGCGATCGGTGAGCCGCGCGCCGTCCTCTACCGAAGCAAGCTGATTGTTTGCGGCACCCGCGACGATCCTGGCGCGTATGCGCGGGATGGTCTCAGAGTTGAGTACGTTGCCGAGCGCGCACGGCGCAAGCACGTCGGCGTTGCTGAAAAGTATGTCCCTGGGGGAGACGACGTCGGCCGGAACCTGCTCGCAGAGGCGCTTCAGGTTGCCCTTGTTGACGTCCGCGACGACCAGCCGCGCACCGGCCTCGTGCAGGTGCCTGCAAAGGTGCACGCCGACGTGGCCTACACCCTGCACCGCAACCGTGATGCCCTCCAGGGTATCGAGACCCAGCCGTACGGCCGCGGCAGCCTCGATACCGCGGAAGACGCCCAGCGCCGTCCACGGCGAGGGGTCGCCGCCGGCACCCGTGCCACGTTGCGGCAGTCCCGACACGAACCGAGTCTCGCTGCCCACGGTGCGCATGTCGTCGACGGAGATCCCCACATCCTCTGCCGTGATGTAGCGCCCGCCGAGGGAATCCACGGCACGGCCGAACGCCTCGAAGAGCGCGGTCGATTTCGGCGCGTGTTCAGAGGCGAGAATCACCGCCTTGCCGCCTCCGAACGGCAGTTCGGCGATGGCGTTCTTGAACGTCATGCCCCGCGACAGGCGCAGCACGTCGGTGAGCGCCAGATCGTCACTGGCGTACGTCCAGCGCCGGCATCCTCCGGCGGCGGGTCCGAGCGCGGTGGAATGGATGGCGATGATCGCCTTCAGCCCCGAGGCGGGATCTTCGAAGTAGTGGACCGAGTCGTGGTGATCGAATTCGGGATGATTGAAAACGCCCATGATGCTTACTCCCGATATGCAGAAAGCCTTCGCTAATATATCCCTCTGAACGCCAATTATTGTCGCTAATTGTTGTCCTAAGCGACTGTATTGCGCATAATTAATGCGGTATAAATTGTGAAAGAGCAAGAAATATGCAGCCTGTTCATATCGATTCCGTCGACCGAAGAATCCTCCATTTATTGCAGACGGAGCCCGGCATCAATGCGGCGGCGGTCGGCGAGCGGATCGGGCTGTCGCAGTCCGCGGTCTGGCGCCGCATGCAGGGCCTGCGCGAGGAAGGCATCATTCGCGAACAGCCCGTCAAGATCGATCGCGAGAAGATCGGCCTGAACACGATGGTGTTCGCCCACGTCAAGCTGACCTCGCACGGACGCAGCAATCTTGCGGCGTTCGCGGAAACGGTAAGGAGTTATCCGCAGGTTCTCGATTGTTACGTGCTGCTCGGCAATGTCGATTTCCTGCTGCGCATCGTCACCGAGGACATCAAGGCCTACGAGCAGTTCTTCTTCGAGAAACTGTCACAGCTCCCCGGCATCCAGGAGATCAACTCGAGCATCGCGCTCTCCGAGATCAAGCATTCGACCGTGCTGCCGATCTAGGCGCCGGGCCAGGTATCGGAGACTCTGTAGCCCTCGGGCCAGGGATCGCAGGGATCGACGAAGATCTGCCGCGTGCCCGTGCGCCAGGCACGGCCCTCGACGCTGGGAATGATTGCAGCCATGTCGCCGACGGATGTCTCGCCCTCGATGCGCCCCGTGAAGCGGGAGTCGATGATCGAATGCGCGACCAGCGACTCCCCGGGGGCGATGGCCAGGCGGGCGTGCAGCACTGCGAGCCGCGCCGAGACGCCCGTGCCGGTTGGAGACCGGTCGATCTTGCCGGGCCGGATGGCGACCGCATGCCGCGTTTCGAGAATGTCGCCCTTTCTCCGCAGCGGTGCGGCAAAGAGACAGAAGGAGATGTGCTTCCAGTCCGGGTTCTCCGGGTGGCTGAAGCCGAGCTGCTCCGTGGCGGTCTCGGTAATGCGCACACCCAGCTCGGCGAGTTCTCTGGCCTCCCTGGGTACCAGTTCGAATCCCAGGCCTTCGACATTCACCACGACGAAACTGTCCCCGCCGTAGGCGGTGTCTACCCGGAGCCGGCCCAGTCCGGGCACGTCGAGCGGCTGGTCGAGGGCGCAGGCGAATGAAGGCACATTGCGTATCCTGACGGACCGGACCTTGCCGGCATCGCAATGCGCCGTAACGTCAATCAGACCGCCGGGAGCCTCGAGTAACAGCCGTGTATCCGGCTCCTCCATCGCCAGGATGCCGGTCTCGAGGATTACGGTCGCCACGCAGATCGCGTTCGATCCGGACATCGGCGGCGTATCTTCGGGTTCCATGACGATGAAAGCGGCGTCCGCGTCCGGATGCTTCGGCGGGACGAGGAGATTGACGTGACGAAACACGCCGCCGCGCGGCTCGTTGAGGACGAGTCGCCGCAGACGGTCATCTTTCGCAATCCAGCGCGATTGTTCCCAGACGGAATCGCCCGGCGGTGGCTCGACGCCGTCTACGATGACGTCGCCGACTTCGCCTTCGGCATGACAGCCGACGATGTGTATGATGTTTTCCATATGCACGGCCGCTCCGCGATGGAAGCGAGAGTGTAGTTCACACTGCCGCCGGAAATCGAACGTGTTCCCGATCCGAGACGACAATCCACAGATCCTCGTTCCTTATGCCACGTTCGGCATCATCGCCATGAACGTCCTCGTCTGGGTCTTCGTGCAGGGACTGGGTTCGCATTCGCAACTGGCCGGGTCCATCTGCCAGCTGGGGCTGATACCGGGCGAGCTGCTCGGCACGGTACCCGCGGGCACGCACGTTCAGCTCGGCCCGGATACCTGGTGCGAGCTCGGCAGCACTACGCGCTGGCCGACGATACTCACGTCGATGTTCATGCATGGCGGATGGTTACACATCATCGGCAACATGTGGTTTCTGTGGATCTTCGGTAACAATGTCGAAGATGCGATGGGGTCGGTGCGCTTCGTGATCTTTTACGTCCTGTGCGGCGTTGCCGCAGCAGGGCTGCAGGTCGGCGCCAATCCGCAGTCAACCGTGCCCATGGTCGGGGCTTCGGGCGCGATCGGCGGCGTCATGGGAGCGTACATCCTCCTGTATCCGCGCGTGCACGTACACCTGCTGATATTTCTCGGCTTCTTCGTAACGACGATAGCCGTGCCGGCCGTGTTCATGCTCGGTTACTGGTTCCTGCTGCAGGTGATCGGCGGGTTCGGCTCTGTCGGGACTCGAGGCGGCGTGGCGTTCTGGGCGCATGTCGGCGGATTCGCGGCGGGGGCCGTGCTGGTCATGTTGTTCCGTAAACCGGAGTTGCTGCACCGACATCCCTACTACGGCTGGAAGAAACGATCGCCGACGGACAACTGGCGCCGCATCGACCGGCGTTAGCCCGAATGAGAGCTGTGTTCTTGTTTCGCAACTGACCCCGTGTAGACTGCCTTGTCATTGCTGCCGGGTGGTCGATGTCAACCAGGATAAAAGCCTTTTTCGCCGCCGCGTACATCCTGCACGTGTCGTGGATCATTCTGCTGGCCAGCGTACCGCCGGTCAGCCGCGATGCTCTGACGCATCATCTCGCCGTGCCGAAGCTCTGGCTCGAGGGTGGCGGAATTCACGAACGGCCGGACATACTCTTCTCGTACTACCCGCAGCTCCTCGATGTGCTGTACATGATTCCGCTCGCACTCGGCGACGACATTGCAGCGAAGTACCTGCATTTCACGTTTGCGCTACTCACCGCATTACTCATTTTCTTCTTCGTGCGGCGGAGGCTCGGGCCGTCCTGGGCGGCACTCGGCGGGTTGATGTTCCTGACGTTGCCCCTGATCGTCAAATTGTCCGTGACGGTATACGTGGACCTCGGGCTCATATTCTTCACGACCGCAGCGCTTTTCAGTATTGCGATCTGGCTCGAGGACACAGACAGGATGCGCTGGCTGGTGCTGGCAGCTGTCTGCAGCGGTCTGGCGCTGGGTACGAAATACAACGCTCTGGTCAGCTTTCTCGTGCTGAGCCTGCTGGTGCCATTCGTCTACCTCTTTCGTTTTCGGCATGACGATCCTCATGCGAAACAGTTCAACGCGATCAAGTTCGGGGCGCTTTTCGTCGCTGTCTCGCTGCTCGTGTTCTCGCCCTGGCTGATTCGCAACTACAACCTCACGGGCAACCCGATATACCCGTTGGCGCAGGGCGTGTTCTCGGCGCGGTCTGACCAGTGGCCGTCGCCCGACGAGGCCACGACTGCCGAAACGCATGCGCGTGCCGCCATTCGGGAGCAGGCGGCGAAAGCCGAAAAGCCGCTGGGCCCATTCCTGACGCGGCGGCTCGTTCACGAAGAAAGCCCGGCATACACGTTGCTCATCCCGTTGCGCATCTTCTTCGAAGGTGAGGACGATAACCCGAAGTATTTCGACGGCCGCCTGAATCCCTTGCTGCTGCTCCTGCCGCTCGCCCTGCTCGTACTTGCACGAAGAGCCGACATCCGCCCGGGCGAGTCGCTGCTTTTCGGCGTCTACGTCCTGTTGATGATCTTGCTGGTGTTCCTGCTCAGGGACATGCGCCTGCGGTGGGTCGCTACGATCGTCCCGCCGCTCGTGGTGCTCGCGACCTACGGACTCTGCGCTATCCAGCGGCAGGTCGCGGAGCGAATGGCCGCGGAGGGAAGGGCTTTTGTCGTGACGGGTGTGGTTCTCGCCGCGTACTTCGTGCCGAACCTGCTTTATGCCCACGCCCTGTTCGGCAAGGTCGATCCCCTGCCATACGTCTCCGGGCAGCAGGACTATGCGACCTACCTACGCAGGAATCGACCGGAATATGCGGCGGTTGCGCTGGCCAACCACGTCGTTCCGCCCGGCAGCAAGGTACTCGGACTGTACCTCGGCGGCCGCCGCTACTATTTTTCCGTCGACGCCGTCGTGGTGAACGAAGTCTTTAGCAGCATCGCGGAGAAGTCTGCGTCCGGCGATCGTATCGCGGACCGCCTGCTCGAGCTCGGCTACAGCCACATCGTGGTTCACAGGGGTCTTTTGCGGCAGTGGCTGGCGACGACGGACGAGCGCACCGCTGCCCGGGTCAACGCGTTCGCGAATCAACGCCTGCAAAAGCTGATCGTCGAGGCTGACTTCGGCCTGTACGAGATCCGCCCGCCGGCACCACTCTGAAAGAATGCTCGCCACTGCGATTTTGTGACGCGAATCACCTGTTTCATGGGCGCAAAACACCATACTTGGCTCTGCCAGGAGCCACTATGACGAGATTACTGACGATACTGGTGCTGACTGCCGCCCTGTCCGTGCCGGCCTTGGCCGACGTCTGGAAATGGGTCGATGCAGACGGCAAGACCCACTTCGTGGATACCATGCGGCCCATCTACACGTGGATCGACGAGAGCGGCAAGCGCCATTACAGCGATACGCCCGAGCACGAAGATGCGGTAAGCGTGGAACTGGTCTGGCACTCTCCCGGCACGCTGGAGGATCTCGATGGATCCGCCGATGCCGACGACGGCTATGCCTATCCCGGCGAAACCGCCGAGGAGCGCGCCGAACGCGAAGCAGCGGATGCGTACTATTGCAAACGCGCTACCGAGATTTTCGAGTCCTACCTGAACGCACCCCGCCTGTATCGAACCAACGATGCCGGCGAGCGCGAGTACCTGAGCGAGAAGGAAGCCGCCGCCACGGTCGGGGAGACCAAGGCGCGAATGGACGAGCTCTGCCGGTAGCCGCCCTGACGCGGCACCATCAACATTCAGGTCGTTGCCGATCTTACAAATATCGCCTTGTCGATCAGTTCGAAGGTCGCCTGGTAAAAGGCGGGATCCTCTATGGCAGCCGAATGTGGCGTTCCCTGGATCATGGCCATGTTGTCGACGAAGTTCAGGCGAATTCGCACCAGCCCGGAAGGCATCTCTTCAACAAAGGCGGTCGCCCGGCGCTGCGTAGCAACCCGGGTATCCACGCCCGCAAATATCTGCGCAAACAGGTCGCCGGCGTCCATCTTCTCGCGGCGTATCAGGCCGGTCGCCGTGATCAGCCCGGTTTCGAAGTCACCGTCGTCGATGATGAAGCCGAGATCCTGGAATACCGACAGGGTGGCCGAGAATGCGGCCCGCTTGCTCGTCTCGAATTCCCTCGCCTGGTAGGCCTGTAATTCGACCCCGCTTTTCGCGGCAGGTGGCGCCGACGCGCAGCCAGCCGCGAGCAGGGCGACCATCGCGATCAGTAGCATGCTTGAGTAACTTTTCATTTCGGTCTCCTCAGGCGATGCGTCAGAAGCTCGATGTGCGGTATGAGAAGTCGCGTACGAGGCCTGCATCGTCGAACTTGACGATCACCGTCAGTGTCCGCTGCGAAGAACTGGCGGCACCTGCGTTCTTGCTGCCGCCACCGACTCCGCCCGCGGAACTGCCGACAACGAGACCCGCGACGACACCACTGCTGCGCGAGTACGAGACCTCTCTGGATATCTTGTCCCAGATCCAGACTTCGCGCCGTTCGGCATCGGTAGAGACGATATTCGGGGCACCCAGTATTTCGGCGACTCCGGCGGATGTCATGCCGACCCGGATTTCGCGCTGCACCGTGCCGACGCTGACCCGGTCGACGGCGTCATCCCGTACCTCGGCCCGATGCTGCGCGGCGCTGCAGCCCGACAGTACGAGCGTTGCGGTCGCTAGCAGCGACAATGAAACAAGACTGGCTTTCATGATGTTCTCCTTTTCGCGTCGTTTTTCGACGGAGACATCATCGAACGCTGCGCCGTCAAAGGCCTGCGGGATCGCTGATCGTTTGCTGAGGTTTTTGTGAGGTCGGCTAGAAGCTGCGTTTGGCTTCCAGCAGGATCTGTACGCTGTCGATCGACGGATCGCCGTCCAGCGGAAAGGCGAAATCGAGGTGGGCAACCTTGTTGGTGCTGAAACGGGTGGGCGCGAAGCGAAAACCGAAGCCGACGTTCTTCAGCCAGCCGTAATTTCTCTCACCGATGGGGTTTTCGCCCCAGGTGCGCCCGACATCCGCAAATATCGCGCCGCCGACCCTGAACAACCGCCAGGGATACCAGTCCGTGAAGTAGCGCTGCTCGATCGAGAACAGCGCCTTCGAGTCGCCGGTCTGGTAGCGCAGGGGATAGCCGCGAAGACCCGATTTGCCGCCGAGTTGCACCGGGTTGTCGAGGTCGAGATCGTGCCCTGCAGTGCCCGAGAGTTCCATGAAGAAAAGGCGCTTCTCCGACTGACGATGGTAGAAGCCGGCGCGTATCGACGTGGTCGCATTCTTGCTGTTGCCGCCTTCGCGTCGGCCGCTCGTTATACCGGTGAGCAGCAACGCCGTCTTGTCCAGCGAGCCGAAACCGAGATTGAGCGTGGCGGACACGATCAGCGCGTCGCGATCCGCGCCGAAGCTCTCGTCGGCCCAGCCGACCGATGCCGAGAAGCGTGTTCCCATGTAGAAGTCCTCGGTGCGGCCGATCTGGTTGGTGTTGCTGGTTGTGCTGAAGTCGTCCTGCAGGACTTCGAGCCCGAGGAACGGATAGATCAGCTTGCGGTCCTCCGGAATCACGGCCGGCAGCGTAGGATCGACGGCCTCCGAGAAACGGTTGTCGTCGAACACGTATCCTGCGGTCCAGCGTCGCACCCAGCCATCCCTGAGGCCGGCCGACCAGCCACCGAAGCCGGTCACGTAATCGCGTTCGTGACGGTATTCGGCCGCCTCGTCTCCCAGCTGGTAGAGCGCCGTGCGACGGTCGTCGGCAGACGCCCAGCCGCCAGCCGACCAGCGCGCGTCGAGCGCGTGAAAGGGCCGCACGATGGACAGTATCTTGGTATCGCCGTCGGAATTGTCGGCAAGGCGCAGGAACATCGATACCCAGCTGCTGCCCAGGTTCCGGTCCTCGAAATCGAACTGCGTCGACGTCCGGTCGACGCTGTCGATCCACTTGAGCCGCAGCAGCTGACCCCGGCCCAGGAGATTGGTTTCCTCGATACCGAGGGCCGTGCGATTCTCGCCGCCGCTGCGGGAGAACGATACATCGGGCGTCAGTGACCAGACATCCTGCGTCGTGACCTTCACGTCGACGACGCCGTCCTCGTACCTCACGGGCTCGACTGTGGCGTCATAGATGAAGCGATTCGACCGCACGATGCGTTCGGTCTCCTCGAGGAGGCGACCCGAGAAGGTATCCCCTTCCTCGAACAGGATCTGGTTGCGGATGACGCTGTCGCGGGTGACGATGTGCAGCCGGTTCGCCCATCGGTAGAGCCACTTGTTCTCTTTCGGATCCGACAGATCGAAGATGTTGCGCTTCTCGAGAACGATATTGCCGATGACTGCAGCGGCCGCCTCGAGGTCCTCGTTTTTCGGCAGGGGCGCCTCCTGGGCGCCGGACTGTACCGCCCACGCAACGGCCAGCAGCACCGGGAATCGGCATATGCCACCCCGACCAACGTTGCTGGAAGAACCGTGTCGCATGGAAAGATTCGTTTACGTCAAAGCCGCAGTAGCTTATGCAACCATTGACACGCTGCGGTCAACGCTTCGTCAACGGACCCGATCCAGTATAATCGGCCGTCCACGCTTTGTAGACCTCGGACGTCATGGAAGAAAGCCTGCTCGAACTGGGCACGATGCTCATGATCGCCGGCATGGGGACGGTATTCGTCTTCCTGACCGTGCTGGTCGGTGTGATGTCCCTGATGGCGAACATGGTAAGAAAGTTCCGGCCCACGGCTCCCGATGATCAAGTAACGTATGAAGAGGTCGCCGCGATCGCCGCAGCGATTCGCCGGCACCGCCGGTCCTGACTGATACACGGTAGAAGCCTATGAGCAACAAGAAACCCCTCGGCATCACCGAACTCGTGCTGCGCGACGCGCACCAGAGCCTTTTGGCAACGCGGATGCGGATCGACGACATGCTGCCCATCGCCGGCAAACTCGACAAGCTCGGCTTCTGGTCCATCGAGTCCTGGGGCGGTGCGACGTTCGACGCCTGCATTCGCTACCTCGGTGAGGACCCCTGGGAGCGCATCCGCCGCCTGAAAGCGGCGATGCCGAACACGCCGCAGCAGATGCTGTTCCGCGGCCAGAATATCCTCGGCTACCGGCATTACGCCGACGACCTCGTCGAGAAATTCGTCGAGCGCTGCGCCGT
>JAACFE010000053.1 GCA_009937525.1 Gammaproteobacteria bacterium | reverse complement strand
GTAGGCTGCCGTGTCGTTGGCTGCGTCATTCTGCACGGACTTGGCGTTGTACATCGCGTGATCCGCGACGCTGATGAGATGCCAGAGCTCTTCACCGTGCTGGGGCATGAGGGCAATGCCGACGCTGGCCGTGCAGCGTATTTCCTGACCCTGGATGATGTAGGCTTCGGACGCGGTTGCGACGAGGCGTTCGGCAACGTGTTTCGCATCCTCGACGGTCACACCCGGCAGGACGATCGCGAATTCATCGCCGCCCAGTCGGCCGAGTATGTCCTCCGGCCGTAGACAGAAACCGAGCCGGTGGCCGAATGCCTTGAGAAGAGCGTCGCCGGCCTGGTGACCGAAGCGATCGTTGATGCTCTTGAAACCGTTCAGGTCCAGGTAGAGGACGGCGCCCGAGGAGCAGCTTCGCACGCAGACCTTGCCCTCTTTTTCGAACCCGCGGCGGTTGAGGACGCCGGTTAGCGGGTCACTCAACGCATCGGCTAGCATCTTGCGTTCGTGGCGCTTGCGTTGCGTGATGTCGATGAGCGTTACCGAGAAATCCTCGCCGACCGGCTCACCAACGATGCGCAGCCACGCCTCGCCATTTATCGCCTCGTTCCTGGTCTCCAGGCTGATCGGGGACTTCGAATGACGCGGATCCGAGAAGTGAGCGAGCAACCTCTCGGGTTCGAGTTGCTGGAGCTTCTGCAACGGCATTCCGACCAGCGTCCCCGTATCGCCCGACAGATAGGATTCTGCGGCCCGATTCGCGAATATGCAGCGGAAGCGGTGCTGGGGATCGTTTGCGTCCCGCGCGAATCGCAGGATGCCGTTGGACGACGTCTCGATCAGGGTTCTGATGAGATGTTCACTGTCGGCCAGCCGGCTCAGCGCCCGGCGGCGCTCGGTGACGTCACGGCACACGACTACCAGGCCCTGTTTTCGGTTGTGCGCATCCATCAGGGGCGCCACGCTGAGTTCGTAGATCTGGTCCGCCTGCATCGTCAACGTCTGCGTGAGGTCCAGGTCCTTGGCCTGTTCCAGTATCGCGCGCGCTTCCGGAAAGTCTTCCCAGAGCCGTTGGCCGAGCAAATCGCGCTCCGAATAGCCCAGCATCTCGCTCGCCTTCTTGTTGGCACAGATGATGCGACCACTGTTGTCGAGGACGATGATCGGATCGCGCACGTGATCGAACAGCATCTGGTAGGCGACTGGACTGAATTCGTAGACGCGCAGGGACAAGGCAACGTAGGCAATCAGGGGCAGCATTACCAGGACGCCCCCTGACGTGTACGGAAAGTCCGGCGAACCGAAGCCGAAGAAGTTGTTTGCGAAACTCAGCGAAAACGGTAGCAGCGCGCAAAGCAACATCAACACCACCGTCCGCCGCTGCGCTGGCGCGATACTCGACAGCCTGCTCATCAGCGCGATCGCGGCAAGTCCGAACAGGCCATACGAATAGGGCGCATGCACACGTGTAAACCAGCGGCTGTCCGTCGTCCTGCTGAACTGCAGGCCCGTATCCGTCTCGGCAACGGTCCAGATCAGGCCGTGCCAGGTGTTACTGAGGGCGAGAATCGTCGTCAAGACCGGTATGGCGAGCAGCAACGCGAGGACCAACCGGTTCGCCGGACTGGCCGTGAACTGCCGGTAGACCACGTAGAAGGCAACGGGAAGAAACGCGGCAGCGGCGAAATTCAGCACCCGCCCGATATTGAACAGCGTGATATCCGTCGCGCCGTAGGAGAACGCAGTACCGGCAACCATCACGCCCATCAGGAACATCAGGAAGCCGACGACACTCTGCGGCGACGAGCGCGAGACATACACCGCCAGGCCGAGGTAGATGACACCGGCGAAGCCGAAGATCGGCGACAGCATTGTCTCCAGCCCGGACATCAGCTGTTTGCTCCGGACGTGGCTATGTCAGTTTTACGTGGCATCGCGGTATGCTATCTGCGAGCGCTCGCGGGGGCTGCGACCTGTTCCCCATTTGCGGCGCTGAAAAGCGCGCTAGATCACAGTTTCAGGGTTTTACCGTCCGTGAAGATTAAGGCGCTAAACGCCCTCGGCGGTATCTGAGATGAGCATGTCGACCACGGCCTGCAGACACTCTGTCTTTTCCTTCCCGTCTGCCTGCTCGAGTTCATAGCACTTTAACTGGCGGTGGGCGCTTGTGCCCCGGGTAAGGATATTTCGGGTTCGCGCCACCTCCTCCACGCAGCCGAGTGCCTTGGCGTCATCCGATACGAGGCTCAGTATCTCGTCGAGCAGGTTTTCGAACCCGACGACCCCGCCCTTGCCGAGGTCGATGAGTCCCTCGTCGAAACTGTAGCGCATCGCCCGCCAGCGATTTTCCCGGATGAGCATGGGTGTATACATGCGCCAGCGCTGGTTCGACACCCGCAGCCGGTAGAGCATCCGCATGATGCAGACGAGCAGTGCCGCAAGGGATATCGTGTCGTCGAGTCGCGTACAAACGTCCATGACGCGTGTCTCGAGCGTCGGATACCGCGCGCTCGGCCGCAGGTCCCACCAGATGCGGGTGGCGTCTTCGATCAGCCCTGCATTCATCAGGATATTGATGTGACGCTCGTACTCTGCATAGCTCGCGAATCGCTCAGGCAGGCCGGTGCGTGGCAGGGCATCAAAGACCGTGAGACGGTAACTCTTGAGTCCTGTATCGCGCCCCTCCCAGAACGGCGAAGAGCAGGACAAGGCGAGCAGGTGCGGCAGAAAATACGACATCTGGTTCATCAGATCGATGCGCAATTCGTCATCGTTGATACCGACATGAACGTGCATGCCGCAGATGAGCAATCGTCTCGCCGCCGCCTGCATTTCGATAGTCAGGGCGTTGTAACGGTCTTTCTCCGTTTGCTTCTGTTCGGACCAGCGACTGAACGGGTGCGTGGATGAGGCAATCGGCGCCATCCCGTGATTCGCGGCTACGTCGATGATGATCCGGCGCAGCCGCCGCAACTCGACCTCGGCTTCCTTGACGTTTTCGCAGACCTTGGTACCGATCTCGATCTGCGAGCGTAACAGCTCCGATGTCACCTGCGCACCACAGCGTTCCTCGCACTCGGCCATAAGGCTCTCGGGCGGATCCACGACGAGGCTGCGCGTCTCTTTGTCGACGAGCAGGTACTCTTCCTCGATTCCAATCGTGAACGGGGGGCCGCTGCTGTTCATCGCGTTACCACTCCTGCCGCCCTTCTCGTCAGGCGCTCCTCGCTTGACCGTGCAATCCGATTCGTTCAGCGACCAGGTCGAAGACCCGGTGCAATGCTTCTGCGACCTCGTCGACACCATGATCATTGTCGATGAGGTCCTGACGAATTTCTATGGCGGCATGGCGTAAGCCTTCGCCCTCCGCATGGTGATCGACCGTGAAGTCCTGGGGCGCCTTGCCCGAGTACGGCTCGTTGTCGCCGACCCTGTAGCCGGCACTCCGGAGTTCGTCGATTACGATTCTTGCGACTTCCTCGTCCGCATCCCACAACACGCCCATTTCCCACGACCGGGAAACGCCATTGAGGACTGGCGTGAAACTGTGAATGGAGACGAACAGCGGCGGCGGACCGGCGCTGCGCAGCCGCCCGATCTGGTCGTTGATTGCCTTGTGATAGGGCCAGTAGATTGCGTCGCTGCGTTGCTTTTTCGCCGCACCGCTCAGGTTGTTGTTTCCTGGAACGAAGATGCCATCGCCGAACACGAGAAATGCGCTGGGATCGAGTAATTCCCGGTTACAGTCCACGACGAGCCTCGAGTACTGGGCGAGCACGGCCGTTACGCCGAGACTCTCGGAAAGTCGCTCGGTCAGCGCACCGGCCCCGATGTCGAGGGCCAGGTGGCAGCGGCGCGCAAAAGGATCGAGGCCCATATCGCCGAGCGCTTCGGGAAAGCGGCTGCTTGCATGATCGCAGACCAGCAGCGTGGGAGTATCCGCGAGTGGGTTTACGACTCGGTACGGCGTCGGCTCGTGGGCATTCAGCAGTTCTGTATTGTTATCTGGACCCTCGGGCATGGGTCCAGTGTACCGCAACGGTCGTTCAATGGCTGCGATCCTGCGTCGCCCGGTAAGCATGAGTGCCCGAACGTGGTCACGATCTCGCTGGGTCTCATCACGGGCGGTCGTGCGATCGCGGCATTCCCCCGGGGGCTATGCCCGCATCGCCGGCGCGGCGATCCAGGGCTCGAAACTTTTAACCGACGCGGGTCTGGCTATGTAGTATCCCTGGGCGAATTCGACACCCAGCGCGCCAAGCTTCTCCAGGACCTGGCGCGTCTCGACACGCTCCGCTATGGTCTCGATGCCCATCGCATGACCGACTTCGCTGATCGCCCGGACCATGCTTTCGTCGACCGTGTCGTCTACCACGTTGCGGATGAACTGGCCGTCGATCTTCAGGTAATCGACCGGCAGGTTCTTGAGGTAGGTAAACGATGACAGGCCGCTGCCGAAATCATCGAGGGAGAACTTGCAGCCGAGTTCCTTCAAGGTCTGCATGAAGTGCACGACCCGCGACAGGTTCGATATGGCAGCAGTTTCGGTAATCTCGAAACAGATTGCGCCTTTCGGCAACTTCTGTGCCTCGAGCTCCTTGATCACGTACTCGAGGAATCGATCCTCGCTGAGCGAAGTGCCCGAAAGGTTGATTGCGATCGTATATCGCGCATCGCCCTTACTGCTGCGGTCGGCCAGCTCGGAAAGCGCCTTGTGAATGACCCAGCGATCCAGCATCGACATCAGGCTGTAGCGTTCCGCGGCGGGAATGAACTGGTCCGGCCCGACCAGCTCGCCTTTCTCATCACGCATCCGCAGCAAGAGCTCATAATGACCACGGCTTTCGCCCTTCGACTTATTGATACTGATTATGGGCTGGAAATACAGCTCGAACCGATCCTCTTCGACGGCGCTGGTTATCCGCGAGACCCACTTCATCTCTTCGTGCCTCAGCGACGCGTCACTATCCTTGTAGAGGTGCACCTGGTTACGGCCCATGTCCTTCGCCGAGTAACAGGCAACGTCGGCGGAACTCATCACGCCCGCAACGTCGGCACTGCCGCCGCCGATCATGACCACGCCGATCGAACAACGCACGGTCGTGAATGCATCCTGCCATTCGAAGCGATAACCTTCGATCGAGCCGCGGATGGTCTCCGCGACCTCCAGCGCGCGCTGCTCGTTACAGCGTTCGAGCAATATCGCGAATTCGTCGCCGCCGAGCCTTGCCAGCATGTCGGTCGACCGGATGTTGGACTGGATAAGTTCTGAGAGCTGGCGCAGCAATTCGTCGCCCGCTGTATGCCCGAAAGTATCGTTGACGACCTTGAACTGATCGAGATCGATGTATAGCAGCGCATGCGAGATATCCGCGCTCGCACCTTGTTCGTGCAGAGCGCCGACGAGACGGTTCTCGAACTCGCGCCGATTGATCAGGCCGGTCACGGAATCGTGAGAGGCCTGGTAGCTGAGTTGCCTGAAAAGGCGTGATTCCTTGCTCGTATCGTGGAATACCATCACCGATCCGATGATGTTGCCGATACGGTCGCGAATGGGCGCAGCAGAGTCCTGGATGGGCACCTCGTCGCCACCCTTGTTAATGAGCACGGAACTCTCGGCGAGAGTAATTACTCGGCCTTCCTTGAGGCATCGCACGACCGGATTTTCGACGGTTGCGCGCGTATGCTCGTTGATGATCGTCATAATGTCGGTGACGGGCTTGCCTCGAGCCCCGCGCATGTTCCAGCCCGTCAGATCCTGCGCCACCGGGTTTATATAATCGACGCAGCCCTCGGCGTCTGTCGTGATGACGCCGTCGCCGATGGACTGCAGAGTGACCTGGGCTCGCTCCTTTTCCTCGAAAATACGCGTCTCCGCCAGCTTACGCTCGGTGATATCGGTGATCGTGCCTTCATGCGCTACGATCTTGCCGTCGTCGTCATAGACGGCACGCGCATTCTCCAGCACGACGATTTCCCGGCCATCCTTGCGCCGCAACCGATACTCGAAGTTCTTGACGTATCCCTGGGCCTCGAGACGCGCGAATACGCGCTCGCGGTCGATGGGATTGACGTACAGCATCGTGGTGCGGCCGGCTGCCTTGAAATCCTCCACGCTGTCGAAGCCGAGCATTTCGACGAGGGCGGGATTCGCGGTGATAAGGTCGCCGTCGCGCGAAGCGATATACACTCCGTCGACGACGTTTTCGAACAGACCCCTGTAGCGGGCCTCGGAACTGCGGAGACGATCTTCGTCCAGCTGCCGCTTGATCGCGATACCTGCAAGTCGCGCCATGCGGCTGAATTTGTCGAGTTCATCCGTCGTAGGACCACGCGGCTCGGCGAGATAGATATCGAGCGTGCCGATGATACGTCCGGCGGCACCGTGCAGCAGGAACGACCAGGCGGCACCGATACCGTGCTCTTCGGCTTCCTTCAGCAACGGCGCCCAGCCCGAGTCTTTGGCGATGTCGTCACTGATACTGTCGCTTGCATGATAGACGGCCGAGCTGCAGGTAATGCCGTTCGCTGCGACCGGCACGAAATCCAACATCAGCTTGAGCGGTTCGGGCATGCTCGGCGCCTGCTCGAGCGTCAGTCTCCCGCCGGTATCGTCCAGGCGCATGATGGCCGCGTAGAGTCCGCCGTCGAAGCGCTCCACGAAACGGCAGATCGCGCGCAGCGTACGGTCGAACGGCGTGCTCGAGGCGATCATCTCGAGGATCTTGTTCTGCGCGAAAGCAACGCCCTCGGCGCGCTTGCGATCAGTAATGTCCGTAATGCTGACGCGGATCAGGCGCCGCTTGCCTGCCGGCAGGCGGCTGAAGCGCACTTCGCAGGGGATCTGCTTGCCCTTCGAGTCCTTGTGCATCCATTCGAAGGTGGGGTGCCTGCCGTTCAGGGCGGCGTCGACGTAGCCACGCCGGATGCCGAAAGACGGTGTACCGTCGGGCTGCATCTTGGGGCTGATGGCTTCCGGACCCACGGTGAGCAACCTGGCACGCGACAGGTTGAACAGCATGCAGGCGTTCTCGTTCGTATCGACGAAACGGTTTTCGTCGACGTCGAAGACGACAATCGCCTCGGGCGCGTTCTCGACGAGCGCGCGGTAGCGCTCTTCGTTTTCACGCAGCGCAACGTCCGCTTCCTTGCGCTCGGTTACGTCGCGCAGGCTGATGACGAAGATGCGGCCACCGACGGTTTCGAGGGGGCTCACGTTGATATCCGCGACAAAGGACTGGCCGTCGGATCGGCGGGCTTCCACGTCGCCGCCACGGAACTCGAACCGCGTGTCGTCCGGGCTGGACATGTAGGGCGACAGGAACTCGGCAAGGCTCTTGTCCTTCGCACCAGGCAGCAGGTGCTCGATCTGGGAGCCGATGATCTGGTCCTTGGTCAGTCCGAAGTAGTGTGCACAGACCTTGTTACAGATGCGGATGGCGCCGGTGTGGCTGACAGACATCAGCGCTTCGGAGACGCTGTCGAAGATGGCCTCGATCGGCGTGGTCGCGGTGAGCGACTGCGTGATCGTGGCTTCCATACGGTCATAGTGCTGATCAACGAGGCGCAGCAAGTCGATGAAGTCAGACTTCTCGATACCGGACGACTCAGTCGCCTGCTTGATCCTGTCCCTGAAATCCCGATCCATGCGCCAAGGTACTCGTCTTCCGTAACCCGTCGCGGCCGGTAAGTGTTGCATCCCTGCGGTTTACCGGCAGCCTGGCAGCAAAGTTAGGGATTTATCGGGTGTCGGTCTGTGAAATGGCGCAATTTCTGAGAAAAAATTTGGGAAATAATTCCCGATTGTGAGAATGGTTCACCATAATGTGACGAACGTCCGTAGCTGCGCCCCGTTATCGCCCTCCTCGAGCGGCGCGCACGGGCGTCCCGGAGACAAACACCGCAGACCGGGCTCCTCACCACCCTGTGGCAGGGGCGCGTTTCTTAGACGCGAGCGTATCGGTGATCAGTTCTCCGAAGCGGGCATCTCGCGGAGGAGTTCGCCGTTTTCGTCGGTCGTCACCACCCCGTTCTCCCGTAACCTGCGCGGTGCGGCGCCGACCTGGATCGGGATGGCGGTAATCGTCTGCAGTGAACCGGTATCCGTCTGCATGTGAGCCGTCACGTTGAGGAACAGGCGCCCTTCGCGCGCGGGAATCACGGTGACCTGCTGACCGGTTCGTCGAGGCTCATCGGGAAATGCGAGCGACACCGTCTGTTGCTGGGTTGCGGGGAATGACATCGCCGTGGAGTCGTTCATCTCGTAGCTCAGCGTAACCGGCTCGTCGCCGACGTTGGATTTCACAACCAGGTCGATCGTCACCGGCTGGCCGACGACCGGCGTGCCGATGACGCGGTAGTCGATCCTTACCGGACCCTGCGGCTTGCCTGTGACGCTGTATTTCTCGTCAGGCGTCAGGACTGCGACCGGGGTCTGGGTCGCGGCATCCTGCCCTGCTGCCGGCGTTTGCGTTTGCTGATCACTGCCGCCGCCGCAGGCGCCGAGCATGGAGGATGCAGCAATGATAGTGGTCACTCGATTCATAGCTCTCACCTTACGGCACCGGCGTAAACGAAACATCGAAACACATCTGATCCGGGAAGCCCAGGGGCGATTCCGGGTCGGCATAGCGGAATTCCTGCAGATCGGCAACGTAGATATCGGGAGCGGAGAGTAGTCCGGTCGTAAAGATTTCCTGGTTGGCCACGCCGCTGTTGCCGAAGTCGACGACCTGGCCGTCCAGGAAAATAAACATGTCGGGGTCGCTTTGATCACGGGGATCCGACAGATCGTCCGGCGGCAGGTCTGCTGTCGTGGTCGTGATGATCCGGACGTCGAAGCGGGCACTCGTCGCAACATCCAGCCGCAGATAGCGGTAAGTCGCGAGCTTGTTGCCGTTGCCGGCCCCGTCATAATCATCGTTCGCGCAAATGTTCACAACGCTGCCGTCAACGGGAATCTCGACATAGAGTGGTAACACGTCACGGCTCTGCTGGCCATCCGGGCTGGCGTCATTGACTTCGCCCACGCCCCACTTGTCGAAGCCGGGCGTCATGTCCTCGCGAACGAGTTGCGAGTCCAGAAACGCCTGATCGCCGGGCGGCAGGATGGAGCGCAGCTCGGACGCGAATGAAAATATGTTCGTGAAGGCCTCGGTGAATGCCTGCGGCCCCACCATCGTGTCGTAGATCGGCTGGAAGCCGATGGAGCCGCCATCAGTGCCCTCGCCCTCGCCCTCTCCGTCGGTCGTATCCCACAGGTCGTGGATAAAGCGCAATACGGAGACCTCGTCGTACCAGCCCTGCGCGTCGTACAGACCGTCTTCCAGTCCCAGCGCCAGCAATGCCTGGGTAGTGCCCGGCTGGCCCGTGTCGCAATAGATCGGATCGTCGAGGGCCATGCCTGCGAGCGCGCTCGCCCAGCCCTCACCGAACGCCAGGCGGGAATCCAGAAGGTCGCCAATTCCGTGCACGCCCCCGACCGAGTCGGTGCGCGAGAAGTTGTCTTCGAAATAATGCCCCCACTCGTGCACGATGACGTGATCGTCGAATTCCTCCGTGTCGACCGAGGCATCCCCGAGCAGGAACAGCGAATCGAGGTCCCCGCTGTAGAAAGACGTGGTGAGCTCGCCCGAGTCGATGTCGATGCTCGTCCCCGAATTGGTGTTGTTCACACTCCAGAACGCATCCAGCGGCGCAAACGAGGCGCCCGGATCCACGCTGAGCACCAGCTGCATGGCCGTGTAAATGGTATCGAGTACCGCGAACGGCGCCGACGCGCGGTTATCCGTATAGGCGGAACCGCCCCAGCCGGTCCGCGCCGTCAGATTTCGCGTGACGTCCGCTGCTCCGGTATTGAAGTCACTGATGATGGCATACAGCGGTCGATCGGCCAGCGCCGGCGGATTGGTGTCGTCTGGGTCCACAACGTTGTCGCGTACCTCCACGTCCCAGTTCGGCGACCCTGTCCTCTTCAGCTCGGCGCGAACCCTGATGCGGACGTCTGCGTTCGAAGCAACGCCGGGAAACGCGTAACTGCCGTCGTCGCCGGAGACGGTCCGGGCGAGTTCGGCGTTCGACGCATCCAGGAGCTGAACCGTCGCTGCGCGGATCGGCCTTGTTACCGTGGCGGCGAAATCGAGCCCCTGGCAGTTCTCGCCCGGCGGCACGAATTCGTAGCTAACCGTGCCCGAAACCGACACGGCCGAGGGTGCACTGGCCTCGCCGTCACCGCCACCGCAGGCGGCGAGGAGCAGCAATACGCCCGGCAGGGCCACCCTGCCCGGCCGGATGCGGTTACGCATTGATCGATGCTTATACGCCATATCGGAGTACAATCCCTGTCGTTCGCACCTGCCCTGTGACGGAACCTGGAAGCCAGTTACACGAATAATACCGGCACAAGCTGAACCCGAACAGAACCGCGGTCCTCACATAATATTGTGCGATCCAGGTCCGTATTCCTGAGACCAGTATTGGTAGACTTTGCTCCCCGTTCCTGCGAATTAGTCACAATTCGCGCACTGTACACGCGTCCGGGATCTATTTTGCGTATGGGAAACAAAAAGATACTTGTTACCGGCGGAGCCGGATACATCGGCAGCCACGTGGTAAGGCAGCTCGGCGCAGCCGGCGAAGCCGTGTTAACGCTCGACAACCTCTGCACCGGCTTTCGCGAGGCAGTTACCGTCGGTGAATTGATCGTCGGCGAGACCGGCGACGCCGGCCTGCTCGACCGCATCTTCGCCGAGCACGATATCGACACGATCATGCATTTCGCGGCCCATACGATCGTTCCCGAATCCGTCGCCGATCCACTGAAGTACTACCGCAACAACACCTGTTCGAGCCGGACGCTTCTCGAGGCCGCGCAAAGGCACGGTGTGAAACACGTCGTGTTCTCGTCCACTGCCGCGGTTTACGGTATCCCCGCAGGCGGAACGGCGGCCGAGGACTCGCCGACCGTCCCGATCAACCCCTACGGGACGTCGAAGCTGATGACCGAGTGGATGCTGCGGGACCTTGCCATTTCCGGGGGACCGAGCTACGTCGCACTGCGTTACTTCAATGTCGCCGGCTGCGAACCGACGGGCACGATCGGCCAGTCGACGCCGAAGGCCACCCTGCTCGTCAAGGTTGCCTGCGAAGCGGCGACCGGCAAGCGCCCGGGTGTGTCGATCTTCGGCACCGACTACCCCACCCCGGACGGCACGGGGCTGCGCGATTACATCCACGTCGAGGATCTTGCGTCCGCCCATCTCGATGCGCTGAGCTACCTGCGCAATGGCGGCGAATCCACGACCCTGAACTGCGGTTACGGTCACGGCTACAGCGTGAGGGAGGTGTTGCAGGCTGTCGAAAAGGCCAACGGTGCTCCTCTGACCATCAGCGAGGAAGCACGGCGGGCCGGCGACCCGCCGGAACTCATCGCCGTGGCGGACAAGGTTCGCTCCGTGCTCGGCTGGGAACCGCGCTTCGACGACCTCGATACCATCGTGCAAACCAGCCTGGCGTGGGAGCGCAAGATCGCGGCCCGCGATCCCGGCGCCTACTGGACGGACTGAGGCAGCACGTCCCGGTGCTACACTGCGCGCATGGAATTTCGCCGCCCAAGATCGCTTAACGGACTGATCCTCGTCGGATTTGGAATCGTGGCATTGCCGCTGCTGGTGGCCGTGGTCTGGGCGCTCGTCAACCTCGACCGGCTCGCGCACCAGAGCGAACTGATTATTAACACCGGCATCGAGTCGGCACAGAACAACCGGCTGCTTGCGGAGGATCTGGTGCAGCTGCAGCGGTCCACGAACCAGTACTATGTCATGCGTTCCGAGGACAGCCGCGCGATCATGCGCCAGGACCTGCGCCGGATCGAACGGCGCCTGCAGGCCATGTCGAACCTGACGAACCAGGCGGGCGCGACGGAAGAGTCCGTGATGATCGGCCGCGAGGCCCGGGACATCGTGCGCACGGTGTCGCGCGACGATGTCAGCACGGCGGACGTCGAGGCCGCCATCGATCGATTCGGCCCGCTGCGGCAACAGGTCGCGCAGCTGACCTCGACGCTGTCGACCTTCGTGGACAACGAGCTGCGTACGCTGCAGGAATCGACGAGCCGGGCGCAGCGCATCTCGGCGTGGCAGGTGGCCGCCCTGGTGCCGGGGACCCTGCTCCTGGTGCTCTTTTTCACGCTGTTGGTCGGCCGCCCAATCCGGCAGATCGACCGCGCGATCCACCAGCTCGGCCAGAGCGGCTTCTCGAAGCCGATCATCGTGCGGGGACCGACGGACCTCGAACGGCTCGGGCGGCAGCTGGACTGGCTGCGCGTGCGCCTGCTGGAACTCGCGCAGGAGAAGAACCGTTTCCTGCGCCACATGTCCCACGAACTCAAGACGCCGCTTGCCAATATCCGCGAAGGCACCGAACTGCTGCTCGACGGGTCGGTCGGCGAGCTGGAGGCGCCGCAGCGGGAGGTCACCGACATTCTGCGCATGAACGGGCTCAAGCTGCAGCAACTGATCGAGAACCTGCTGAGCTTCAGCGCCTGGCAGGCCAAGAGCGAAGTCCTGGCGCTGAGCGACTTTCCGTTGCGCGCGCTCGTCATCGGTGTCGCAAAGGAGCAGCGCCTCGCGCTCAAGTCCGCCGGCATCCAGTTGCGCCTCGAAGTAGAAGACATAAATGTGAACGCCGATCGGGACAAACTGCGAACCGTGTTTGATAATTTGTTATCAAATGCCGTGAAATTTACGCCAAAGGGAGGCATCGTAACGATCCGCGCGCGGCGCGAGCCGGCGAGCTTCGTGATCGATTTCGCGGATACGGGGCCCGGAATTCCCGAGGAAGAACGAACGAGGATATTCGAAGCGTTCTTCCAGGGACGCAGGGAGCAAGGCGGTCATGTGGCCGGTACGGGTATCGGGCTGTCGGTGGTACTGGAGTGTATCCAGGCGCACGACGGTTCGGTTAGCCTAGTGGATACGGGAGAATTCCCGGGGGCGCACTTCCGGATCTACATCCCGCAGGAGCGCATCACGACACAGCAGAAGTTGGCGGCCAATGCTTGAGGAACACCTGACAACGACCACGAAACGAATCGTCGCGGCCGCCGTGATCGCCGCGCTGTTGTCGGGCTGTTCGCAGACCAGGGGCTGGCTGAATTCGGCACGCGGCGGCGATTCGGACGCGTCCGGCGAATCGGTCATCCTGGGTGCGCCCGCTGCCGACGAGTACCTGGCGGAACTCTCCGAACTCTCGTCCAACGACCCGGCGCTGCAGGCGGAGGTATTCGCCGACTCACAAGCCGCGGCACAACTGACGCCGAATCCGTCGACGACGTTGCGCTACGCGCTCGTGCTGGCCACGCCGGGCCATCCCGAGAGCGATCCGCAGCAGGCACAGAGCATCCTCCGTGAACTGATGACGCAGGCGGCGCTCATGACGTCCGCGGAGATCGCGCTGGCGACCATCTACCTCAAATCGACCGAGGAACTCATCCTCCTTAGTTCCGAAGCCCGCCGACTGCGTGCCTCCACGGACCGCGCCCAGCGCACCGAAGAGGCGGCGATCAACCAGCGCCTGGCCACGGTCGAGGCAGAGAACCGGCGCCTGCGGCGGGAACTCGAAGACGCGGAAGGCAAGCTCGAGGCGATCACATCGATCGAGCGCTCGATTCGCCAGCAGGATCAGTAGCAGCGATTCCCGGTTCACGATAGTCGCGCCTGCAGGGGCGTGCCTCGGGGCGATCGCGGTTCGAGAACCGCTCCTACAACCGCGCCTTTGCCGCAGGAGCGGGCCTATCGCGCGGATAGCCAGTGTAGGAGCGGGCCCTGGCCCTCGATCGCGGTTCGAGAACCGCTCCTACAACCGCGCCTTTGCCGCAGGAGTGGGCCTCTAGCGCGGATAGCCGGTGCAGGAGCGGGCCCTGGCCCTCGATCGCGGTTCGAGAACCGCTCCGGCCGGAACCGCACGACGGCGCCGGATTCGCTCTATGCCGAGCGGTTCCTTGCCGAAGCCTCCCGATAGCACTACCCTTCGAGAGTCGATCATTTTGTCAAATTACATGGCCACGAAGATTCAAGGTTCCGAGGGAAAGATCCTGCTCGTTGACGACGATCCGGGCCTTCTGCGTCTGTTGTCGATTCGCCTGCGTGCCGAAGGCTACGAGGTCGAAGCCGTCGAATCCGCCCACAAGGCGCTGGCGATCCTGAATCGTTTCAGCCCCGACCTGGTCATCACCGACCTCCGCATGGACAAGATGGACGGTATCGGGCTCCTGAAGGAACTGCAGACCCGCTCGCCGGGCCTGCGCGTAGTGATCATTACGGCGCACGGCACCATCCCCGACGCGGTCGTGGCGACCCAGAGTGGCGCCTTCGGCTTTCTCACGAAGCCGATCGACAAGGACGAACTGATGCAGACCGTGAATAAGGCCATCAGGGTCTCGGGGTCGGTCGAAGTCGAGGAAGACTGGTCAGCGGAAATTATCACGCGAAACCAGGCGCTGAAGGAGATCCTGAACCAGGCCAAGATGGTTGCGGCGACCGACGCGCGCGTGCTCATCAACGGCGAGAGCGGCACCGGAAAGGAACTCCTTGCACGGGCCATTCACAACGCCAGCCCGCGGCACACGATGCCGTTCGTGGCGATCAACTGCTCGGCCATGGCGGAGAACCTGCTGGAATCGGAACTCTTCGGCCACGAGAAGGGCTCGTTTACCGGCGCGACGCGCAGCCACAAGGGCCTGTTCCAGGCGGCCGAAGGCGGCACACTGCTGCTCGACGAGATCGGCGACATGCCGATGCGCCTGCAGGTGAAACTCCTGCGTGTCCTGCAGGAACACCAGGTGCGACCGGTCGGCAGCACCGAGGCCATCGACGTCGACGTGCGGGTCATATCGGCAACGCATCGCGACCTGCAGGAACTCATGGGCGAGGGCAAGTTCCGTGAGGATCTCTATTACCGATTGAACGTCGTCAACATCAAGATCCCGACACTCGACCAGCGCCGCGAGGATATACCGCTGCTGGTCGCACACTTCCTGCAGCAGATCGCGCGCGAAGCCGGGCAGGAACGCAAGGTCTATGCGCCCGAGGCCGTTGAGATGCTGGTGACCGCCGAGTGGCCAGGCAACATCCGCCAGCTCTACAACGTCGTGCGTCAGAACGTCGCGCTGTCACGGTCGCCGGTCATTTCGGCGGAGCTCGTGCAGCAGTCGCTCGGCGAGCATTCGGGCAAGCTGCTGTCCTTCAGCGACGCACGCGACGAATTTACGCGCAACTACCTGTCGCAGATCCTGCAGATCACGACGGGCAACGTGAGCCAGGCAGCGCGGCTCGCGAAGCGCAACCGTACCGATTTCTACAAGCTGCTGGCACGCCACGACCTCAATCCGGACCAGTTCAAGACGCGGTAGGCCCGGGTCGCGGTTCGACAACCGCTCCTGCTGTAGGAGCGCGCCCGGGGCGCGCGATCGGGTCAGTTCGCGTTGACGACGCTCTTCTTGGTATAGGCTTCCGCGGTCAAGCCGTACTTGTTCATGAGGTCGTAGAGCGTCGGCCGGGTGATGCCAAGCAGTTCCGCCGCCTTGGAAATATTGCCGTAGCTGCGCGTCAGGGCGACGCGGATCGCTTTCGACTCGGCGCGCTGGCGGACTTCGCGCAGGTTCAGGGATTCCGGCTCCCCGTCGCCCGGTTCGAGGCCGAGGTCCGCGGCCGTGACCAGCTTGCCGTCGGCCATGATGACGGCACCCTTGATCTTGTTCTCCAGCTCACGCACGTTGCCCGGCCAGCAGTAGGACTCGATCGCCTTGATGGCGTCGTCACTGAAGCCGTTGAGCGCCCGTCCCTGTTTCTTGCAGTACTTCTGCAGCAGCGTGCGCGCGAGGATGAGCCGTCCTTCCTCGCGCTCGCGGAACGGCGGTATGTTGATCGTAATTTCGCTGACGCGGTAGTAGAGGTCCTCGCGGAACGCGCTGGCCTTGATGAGGTCTTCGGGGTTCTGGTTGGTCGCGCAGACGACGCGCACATCCACGGAGATCTCCTGGCGTCCTCCGACCCGCTCGATGACACGTTCCTGGAGGAAACGCAGCATCTTTGCCTGCAGCGGCAGCGGCATGTCGCCGATCTCGTCGAGGAACAGGGTCCCGCCGTCCGCCAGTTCGACCTTGCCGGGCGTGGTCTTTACGGCGCCCGTGAATGCACCCTTCTCGTGGCCGAAGAGTTCCGATTCGAGCAGGTTCTCGGGGATCGCGGCGCAGTTGATCGCTACGAAGGCCTTGTCCTTGCGTGGACTTAGGCGATGCAGCGATCGGGCCAGCAATTCCTTGCCGGTGCCGGATTCGCCCAGCAGCAGGGTCGTGACGTCCGTAGGAGCGACTTTTTCGATCATGCGGCATACGGCGAGCATGCCCTCGCTGGCCGCGACGATGCCGTCGAGCGGGGAGTCAGTCGTAACGTCCTGCAGCCGCCGGTTTTCCGCTTCGAGGTGACTGATGCTGAAGGCCCGTTCGACGATCAGCTTGAGTGTGTCTGTGTCGACGGGTTTCTGGTAGAAGTCGTAAGCGCCCAGTGCGACGGCGCGTAGCGCATTTTCCTGGTCGCCGTGCCCCGTCACGACGATCACCTTGGTAGACGGAGACAGCTTGAGCACTTCGGACAGCGTCAGCAGTCCTTCGTCCACGCCGTCGGGTTTCGGGGGCAATCCGAGGTCCTGCAGGACGACGGCGGGCTCGTGGCGCCGGAGCTCCGCGATCGCCGACTCGCGGTCGCCGGCCGTACACACATCGTAGTCTTCGAAACACCAGCGCAACTGGCTGAGTAGTCCAGGGTCATCCTCTACGATGAGGAGTTTGTGAGCTTGCTCGCTCATTACGTCCTTCGTGTATCCCCAAGCAACTGTCATGTTGCCATGCCGGCTGGCCCCTGTGGAGGGTAGCGGTCACGGCGAAGAGTGTGAGCTTTGACGCTCCTTATGTTGCAACCTGTTTCACTACCGCGATCAGCGATCTTACATAAGTCCCGGTGCCCTTCAAAACGCCGCAAACGTGTATACGTATTTTCCCGTAGTTGCGAATCATTCTCATTTGCATTATCGTCCGAACATCGCATAAAACAACGCTCTTCGGGAAAGCTGATGAACCACCAGATACAGCGCGCTGTCCGCAGCGCGGTTCTCGCCACGGCGCTGGCACTGCCGTTCGGCGCAACGGCGGCGGAGGACGGCGCCAGCGAAGGGATCGACACCATCACGATTTTCGGGCGCCAGGCCGATGTTGCCGACGTCCCCGGTTCCGCGCACAAAATCGACAGCGAGGAACTCGAAATCTTCAATACGGCGGACATCCTGAGGGCCCTGCGCACGGTGCCGGGCGTCTACCTGCAGGAAGAGGAAGGCTTCGGCCTACGGCCGAACATCGGCATCCGCGGCTCGGGGCTCGACCGCAGCGCTCGCATTGCCTTGCTCGAAGACGGCATCCTGATCGCACCGGCGCCCTACTCCGCACCATCCGCGTATTATTTCCCCACACAGCGACGCATGAATGCGCTCGAAGTCCTCAAGGGGCCGGCGTCCGTGGCGATCGGCCCACGCACGACGGGGGGCGCGATCAACATGATCTCGACGCCGATTCCCGACGCGATGGGCGTAATGGCGGACGTGCGCGTCGGCGAGCACGGCACGGCCGATGCCCACATCAACGCCGGCAACCGCGGTGAGCGGGTATCGTGGCTGCTGGAAACCGTGCAGGCAGGCAGCGACGGCTTCAAGACGATCGAAGGGCCGGTCGGCGGGGACACGGGTTACGACCTAGAGGACTATGTCGCCAAGCTGCAGATCGACAGCGACCCGCGCAGCTCCGTCTACCAGAGCCTGCGGGTCAAGCTCGGCTACACCGAGCAGGACTCCAACGAGACCTACCTCGGACTGACGGACGAGGATTTCACGGCAACCCCGTACAACCGCTACGCGGCGTCCGCCAACGACAACTTCCAGAGCGAGCACGAGCAGTACCAGGCGACCTATGTAATCGATCCCGGCAACAGCTGGCGCGCGCAGGTGACCGCCTATCGCAACGACTTCTGGCGCAACTGGTACAAGGTGCAGTCGGTCGGCGGCGAGAGCATCTCCAACGTCCTGGAAGATCCCACGACGTATGCGACCGAACTCGGCTACATGCAGGGCGTTACGAGTCCCGACGACGCCGTGCAGATCCGGGCCAACAACCGCAACTACTACTCCCAGGGTGTGCAGGCCAGCCTGCAGTGGGATACCGGATTCGGTGACACGGATATCGCCCTGACCACGGGTATACGCATACACGAGGACGAAGAAGACCGCTTCCAGCATCAGGACGGCTACCGCATGGACAGCGGCACGCTCGTACTGACCACCGCGGCGGCGCCCGGCTCGCAGACCAACCGCGTGAGCGAGGCGGACGTCCGCGCCGTCTTCGTCGACGCCGAGATACGCGCGGGCGACTGGATCCTGACGCCCGGCGTGCGCTTCGAGGACATCGACATGACGCGGCTGGACTATGCGACGGACGATCCCTCGCGCAGCCAGGGCCCGAGCCGCGTGCGTGAGAACTCGACCCAGGTCGTGATCCCGGGCATGGGGGCCCTGTACCGCGTAAGCGAGGAATGGCGGCTGCTCGCCGGCCTGCACAAAGGCTTCAACCCGCCCGCACCGGGCAGTTCGGCCGGCGAGGAAGACAGCCTGAATTTCGAAGCGGGCGCACGTTACGACAAGGGCGACCTCGGCTTCGAAGGCATCTACTTCCTCAACGACTACGACAATCTTGTCGGCACCGTTACCGAGTCGACGGGGGGCGGCGGCGAAATTGGCGACCAGTTCGACGGCGGCGAGGTCCGGGTGTCCGGCCTGGAGCTATCGGGCAGCTACAACTGGCGCCTGAACTCCGTCGATGTGCCGTTCGAGTTGCGCTACACATGGACCGCCGAAGCCGAGTTCCGGAACGCGTTCGAGAGCGATTTCGATCCCTGGGGCGACGTTGAGGTCGGTGACGAGCTGCCCTACATCCCCGAACACCAGCTGCGCGCGACGGCCGGCCTCGAGGCCAGCAAGTGGCGCTTCAACATCGCGGCAAATTACGTCGGCAAACTGCGTACCCGCGCCGGGCAGGGTTCTTTCATTCCCGAAGAATCGATCGACTCCCACGTGGTCTGGGACATGGTTGCGGCCTGGCAGTTTACGCCGCAGCTCTCGACCTACGTGAAAGTCGATAACCTGTTCGACGAGACCTACATCGCAGCACGCCGCCCGGCCGGTGTGCGTCCCGGCCTCCCTCGAACCGCTTACCTGGGCCTGACCTACAGATTGTAAGCGGTCCTGC
>JAACFE010000052.1 GCA_009937525.1 Gammaproteobacteria bacterium | reverse complement strand
GCCTGCTGCGGGCCCGTGATCAGTCGTTCCGATTTGAACAGGCCCTGTTCATGCAACGCTTCCGTTTGCCCGGCAAGAGACGCAAGAAAAGTTTCCGGCATGGGATTGCCCTCGACCAAGAAAGGCCGCAAAGTATATCAGGACGCCCATAATTCTAACGATACCAACAGGTGGGTATATCCATGCTTTTCACACGGCAGAAGCTTGCCACGCCAAGCCCTATCACCGATGTCAACGCGTGTTACCTGGCGGACGAGAAGTTACTCGTCAACGAACTCAGGACGATTGCCGATCCCGGGGAATCCGTGCGGGCCAGGATCCGCGAGACGGCCACCGAGCTGGTCGCCACGGTGCGCAGGAGCAGGGCGAAAGAGGGAGGCATCGACGCCTTCCTGCAGCAGTACGATCTGTCTTCGGAGGAGGGCGTACTGCTCATGTGCATCGCGGAAGCCCTGCTGCGGATCCCCGATGCCGACACGGCAGACCGCCTGATTGCCGACAAGATTACGGCCGCGAGATGGGAGGAGCATCTCGGTTCAAGCGAGTCGTTGTTCGTCAATGCGTCTACCTGGGGCCTCATGTTGACCGGGCAGCTGTTGAGGATCGATGAGGCGGCACGGATCAATCCGGCCCAGATGCTTGCCAAGGTCGCGAGCCGTGCCGGTGAACCCGTCGTGCGCACCGCGATGCGACAGGCGATGCGCATCATGGGGCACCAGTTCGTCATGGGTCGCACGATAAAGGAAGCGCTGCAGCGTTCTGTGTCGAAGGGCAACAGGGCCTATCGCCACTCCTTCGATATGCTCGGTGAGGCGGCGCTGACGAAAGCCGATGCGCGCAGGTACTTCGACGCGTACTACTCGGCGATTGGCGAAATCGGGGCGGCGCCGCGCACCGCGGGTGACGACATCTTCTCGGCGCCCAGTATTTCCGTGAAGCTGTCGGCGCTGCATCCGCGATACGAATACACGCAGGTGGATCGCGTGCTCCGGGAACTCACGCCGAGGGTGCTGCAACTCGCGGAAAAGGCGAAGGCGGCTGATATCGCGATGACGATCGATGCCGAAGAAGCGGACAGGCTGGAATTGTCACTGCGGGTCTTCGAGCGCGTATTCCGAGATGCCGGCCTGGCGTCGTACGACGGTCTCGGACTGGCTGTGCAGACCTACCAGCGGCGCGCCAAGGACGTGTTCGGCTTCCTGGAGGCCCTGGCCAGGGACGTCGGCCGCCGGATACCGGTGCGCCTCGTCAAGGGCGCCTACTGGGACACCGAGATCAAGCATGCGCAGGAGCTGGGACTGCAGAGCTATCCCGTATTCACACGCAAGGTGCACACCGACGTTTCCTATCTCGCATGCGCACGCATGGCCCTGGAGGCCGGGGAAGCGCTCTATCCGCAGTTCGCGACCCACAACGCGCACACGCTGGCGAGCGTGATTCACCATGCGGGCTCGCGGCGCGACTACGAGTTTCAGCGCCTGCACGGCATGGGCGAGGAACTGTACGCGGAGGTCATCGATCCGGAGAAATTCGCCCGGCCCTGCCGGGTGTATGCGCCGGTGGGCAGCCACAAGGACCTGCTGCCTTACCTCGTGCGGCGCCTCCTGGAAAACGGTGCCAATACCTCGTTCGTCAACCGCATAATCGACGAGTCGATCGATGTTGCCGACATTGTCGCCGATCCGATCATGGCGACGGAGGCCCATGCCGGTGAACCGCACGCGCGCATTCCCTCGCCGGCACTGCTTTTCGGGGAGGAGCGGAGGAACTCGCAGGGCCTCAACCTCGCGGACGACAGGGTGATGGCAAACCTGTTGACCGCCATGCAGGATGCCAGCAAGCGTCCCTTGGCGGCGTATCCGATGGTCGGGGGAAAAGCCGTGTCCGGGGAGGTGGTGCATTCGACCAACCCTGCTGATCGCTCGCACACGGTCGGCACCTGCCAGCTGGCGACCGCGAACAAGGTCGACGATGCGATTGCGAGCGCGTGCGCGGCGCAGCCGGAGTGGGATCTCACCCCCGCGTCCAGGCGGGCGGAGATCCTGGAGAGGGCGGCTGATCTCTACGAACAACACCGGCCGGAACTGCTGTCGTTGTGCATCAGCGAGGCGGGGAAGACGCTCCCGGACGCGATCGCGGAGCTGCGGGAGGCGGTCGATTTCCTGCGTTTCTATGCGGCGGAGGCGCGCAGGCACTTCGGGGACCCGATACAGCTCCCCGGCCCGACGGGCGAGCGCAATACGCTCGGCCTGCGCGGCCGCGGTGTGTTCGTCTGCATCAGCCCATGGAATTTTCCCCTGGCCATCTTCACGGGGCAGGTCGCAGCGGCGTTAGCCGCGGGCAACGCCGTCCTCGCCAAGCCGGCCGAGCAGACGCCGCTTGTTGCATTCCGCGCGGTCGAGCTGCTGATGGCCGCCGGTGTGCCGCGGCAGGTGTTGCAGTTTCTTCCCGGCGACGGCGCCGCGGTTGGCGGGCGGGCCGTGGCCGATGCCCGGGTTGCCGGAGTTGCATTCACCGGTTCAACGGAGACCGCCCGGCTGATCAACCGCACGCTGGCGGGGCGAGACGGCCCCATCGGTACCTTGATCGCGGAGACCGGCGGGCAGAACGCGATGTTCGTAGACAGCTCGGCGCTGCCGGAGCAGGTGGTTAAGGATGCCGTGTTTTCAGCGTTCAACAGCGCCGGCCAGAGATGCTCAGCGCTGCGCCTGTTGTGTGTGCAGGCCGATATCGCCGATCGCGTCATCGAATTGCTCATCGGGCATATGGAAGAACTCGTCATCGGCAACCCGGCGCTGCTCGAAACAGATGTCGGCCCGGTGATAGATGAGGAAGCGCGCAGCATGCTCGAAGCGCACGTGAAGCAGATGGAGGAAAAGGCAAACGTGCTGTATCGCTGCACACTCGGCAGCGATGCGGCTGCCGGTACTTTCTTCGCGCCTGCGCTGATAGAGATCGACCGGGTCGGCGTGCTCGAAAAAGAGGTTTTCGGTCCGGTTCTCCATCTCCTGAGATTCAGGGGCAGGGACCTGCAGGCGACGATCGACGCGGTCAACGCGACCGGCTTCGGACTGACAATGGGCCTGCACAGCCGAATCGATGCGCGGGCGCGCAAGCTCACGGAACTGTCCGGGGCGGGTAATATCTACGTCAATCGCAACATGATCGGGGCTGTCGTAGGCGTCCAGCCTTTCGGTGGACGGGGGCTGTCCGGAACCGGCCCGAAAGCCGGAGGTCCGCATTACGTGCCGCGCTTCGGAACCGAGTACACGGTCAGCAACAATATCGCGGCCGTGGGCGGTAACGCGAGCCTGCTGTCCCTGGGAAACGACTGACCCATGGCCGCCATCAGCATCTTCGACATCTTCAAGATCGGTATCGGGCCGTCGAGTTCTCATACGGTAGGTCCGATGAAAGCCGCCCGAGCGTTCGCGAACGAGCTCGCCGGGCTCGGTTCGGACGTCTCGACGGTGGAGGTGACGCTGCACGGATCGCTTGCCTATACCGGGAAAGGCCACGGCACCGACTCGGCGGTGATACTCGGCCTCGCGGGTGCGCAGCCGGAGACGATAGACCCGGAGTCCGTGCAAGGATGGCTGCGGACGATCCGTGAGGAGAAGCGGCTCGAGGTACCAGGTATCGGTGCTATCGAATTCGATCCGCAGGTGAACCTTGTCTTCAACTACGACGAGGAACTGCCGAGGCACACGAACGGGATGCGCTTCCGGGCACTCGGGCCGAATGCGGAGGTTCTGCTCGATGAGGTTTACTATTCGCTCGGCGGCGGATTTATCGCGCGGGGCGACGAGCCGGAACCCGTATCGCAGAGTGGAGAGCCGCGCCATTATTTCGACAGCAGCCAGTCCTTGCTTCAGCTCTGCGCGGACCATGACTGCAGCATCGCTGAGCTGGTGCTCGATAACGAGCTGCAGTGGCGCGCTCCCGATGAGGTCGAGCGGTCCATCGACGCGATCTGGCGTGCGATGGAGGGCTGTATCGAGCGCGGGCTGCGAACCGAGGGCGTGCTGCCCGGCGCGATGGCCGTTGGGAGGCGGGCGCCCAAGCTCCGCAAGCGCCTTGAGACGAGGGAGGAAACGTCGCCGCTCTATGCAATGGAATGGGTAAATGCCTGCGCGATCGCGGTGAACGAGGAAAACGCGGCGGGCGGCCGTGTCGTCACGTCCCCCACGAACGGTGCCGCGGGCATCATCCCGGCCGTACTCATGTACTACGTGCGCTTCGTGCCCGGCGCCAATGTTGAAGGCGTCCGAACGTTCCTGCTGACAGCGGGCGCCATCGGGATCCTCTACAAGGTCAACGCGTCGATATCCGGTGCGGAGATGGGTTGCCAGGGCGAGGTGGGCGTGGCTTGCTCAATGGCTGCGGGCGGCCTCGCTGCCGTGCTCGGCGGCAGCAACGATCACGTCGAGGAAGCGGCGGAGATCGGCATGGAACACAACCTGGGCCTGACCTGCGATCCTATCGGCGGGCTCGTACAGATTCCCTGCATCGAGCGCAATGCGATGGGTGCCGTGAAGGCGATCAATGCGGCGTCGCTCGCAATGCATGGTGATGGTACGCACAAGGTGACGCTGGACCAGGTCATCGAGACGATGCGCCAGACCGGCCTGGACATGTCGTCGAGCTACAAGGAGACCTCGAAGGGCGGCCTGGCGGTGAACGTCCCCGAGTGCTAGGGCTGATTCTTGGGGAAATCGTAAAGCAGTAGCGTTACGTCCGGTTTGTCGAAAAGGCTCCAGTCGTCGGTATCCAGCTCGACGCTGACGACGCCAGCCGTGGGTATGTTGTTCGTCAGTCCCGGGACCAGGTAATTCGCAAAATCCGTGAAGCCGGGGTTGTGGCCAACCAGCATGAGGCTGTTGAAGCCAACATCCTGGGCGACGATCACGTCGAGTATGTCGTTCACCGATGCGAGATACAGCGCGTTGTCCCGCTGCAGGAACTCGCACGGGTAGCCGATCTCGGCGGCAATGACTTTCGCGGTTGTCCACGCGCGGACCGCCGGGCTGCTGACGATAAGGGAGGGACGGACCCCGGCGGCGGCGATACGTCGCCCCATCTCCGGCGCGTCCCGCTTGCCCCGTTTGTTGAGCGGGCGGTCCCGGTCGGCCAGCGAGGCATCCTTCCAGCTCGACTTGGCGTGGCGGACGAGAGTGAGTGTCTTCATGGCATTGCAGCGGCTGTATAGCGCGAGTTTACATCAACCCGGTCTGCAGGCGCGCCTCTTCGGACATCATGCTCTGGTTCCACGGCGGATCGAACACGAGGTACACACGTACATCCGCCACCGTCGGTATGACACCGATCTTTTCCTGGGCGTCCTGAACGAGGATTTCCCCCATGCCGCATCCCGGTGCAGTGAGGGTCATGTCTACCTCGACGGAGCGCTCACCATTTCCGAGGGGCTTCACTTCGCAGCGATAGATGAGGCCGAGGTCGACGATGTTGACCGGTATCTCCGGGTCGTAACAGGTACGCAGCTGCTCCCAGATCACCGCCTCGACGTCCTGGTCCGTGGGATCCTCCGGGACCTCCGGCGGCAGCACGGGTTCCTTGCCGAGGGCGTCGGCGTCGGCGCCGGCGATGCGGAACAGGTTGCCTTCAACGTAGATGGTGAAGCTGCCGCCGAGTGCCTGCGTGATGAAACCGTTGGTGCCCTCGCGCAGCGTCAGCTCCTCACCCACGGGGATGATGATCGCCTTGACATCGCGCGAAATCGTTACCGGTTCATTCGTATGTCCGAACATCTGATGCCTTACTCCGTACTGGCGGGCGCGGTGTCCTGCCGCAATGCTGATTTGAGCGCATGCCATGCGAGCGTTGCGCACTTGACTCTCGTCGGATAATCGCGCACGCCGGCGAGCGCGCGAAGCTTGCCGAGATCGACACGCTTGCCGTTTCCCCGTTCGTCGCCGGCGAGCTGAGAAGTAACGGCGTCGAAGAATGCCATCGCATCAATCGAGCTGAGCCCGATAACCGTATCCGTCAACAACGAGGCCGATGCGACAGAAATGGCACAGCCCGATCCCTCGAATGCGGCTTCTTTGATTATTTCGTCCGAGTCCACGTCGAGGTACAACTTGAGTTTATCGCCACACAGCGGATTGATGCCCTCCGCGCTGTGTGTCGTGCGCGCCAGTTTGCCGAAATGCCGCGGGTTGCGCGCGTGGTCGAGGATCAGGTCCCGATACAGGTCCCGAAGATCATCGGTGTGCAGGTCGCTGACGATCATGCGAAGATCTCTTTCGCCTTCTCGAGTGCTTCGACCAGCCGGTCGATGTCATCGAAGTTGTTATACAAGGCGAGCGATGCCCGTGCGGTGCCAGGCACGCCGAAGTACTCCATGACGGGCATGGCGCAATGGTGCCCGGTGCGAATCGCAACGCCCTGGTGATCCAGGATGGTACCGAGATCATGGGGGTGAATGTCGCCGAGCAGGAATGACTGTACGCCGGCCTTATGCGCGGCCGTGCCGATCAGTCGAATATCCTCGATCCCGGAGAGGCGCTGCGTCATGTACTCCGACAGCTCGCATTCCCAGGACTCGATCTGCTGCATGCCGATCTTTTCAAGGTAACGGGCTGCCGCACCCAGGCCGATCACGCCACTGATGTTCGGCGTGCCGGCTTCGAACTTGTAGGGAAGCTCATTGAAGGTCGTACCGGAAAAGCTGACTTCGAGGATCATGTCGCCGCCACCCTTGTAGGGCGGCATGGCATCGAGTAACGCCTCCTTGCCATACAGGACGCCCGTGCCGGTGGGGCCGAACATCTTGTGCCCGGAAAAAGCGTAAAAGTCGCAATCGAGGTCGCTGACATCGACCTGCATGTGAGGAACGCCCTGCGCACCGTCGACGAGGACCGGGATGTCCTGCGCATGCGCTTCGGCAATGATGTCCTTGATCGGGTTGATGGTGCCGAGCGCGTTGGATACGTGCGCGATTGCCAGCAGGCGGACTTCGTCGTTCATAAGTGCATAGAGCGCATCCAGCACGATTTCGCCCTTGTCGTTGATCGGTGCCACAAGCAGCTCCGCCCCGGTCTGCTCGCAAACCAGCTGCCATGGCACGATATTGGCGTGATGCTCGAGGTGTGTAATGAGCACTTTATCGCCGGGCCCGAGATTAGGCCTGCAGAAACTCTGCGCGACCAGGTTGATCGACTCCGTGGTGCCGCTCGTGAACACGATCTCGCGTGTACTCGCCGCATTGATGAAGCCGCGGAGCGTCTCGCGGGCCCCCTCGTAAGCATCGGTCGCCCTGTGGCTCAGCGTATGCACACCTCGATGGACGTTGGCATGGTCGTGACTCTCGTAGCGGGTCATCGCGTCTATGACGGCCGACGGCTGCTGAGCCGACGCGGCACTGTCCAGGTAGACGAGGTGGTGTCCGTTGACATCCTGGTCCAGGGCGGGGAAATCGGAGCGGCATGCTGCCACCGCCGTCTGCCCCGCATTGAGTTGCCGGGCCTGCGTCATGCGTCGCTATCCTCCGTCAACGCCGTCAGGCGTCGCTCAACGATCTCGGTCAGGTGGTCGGCGACCGCTGCGATCGGCGAATGGCTGACGATGCTGGCGCCGAAGGCGCGTGTCAGCGCGCGCATGGCGTCCTGCTTGTCGAGTCCTCGGGATCTCAGGTAGAAGAGTGCGGCGTCGTCGATCTGTCCCACGGTCGTGCCGTGACTGCACTTCACCTCGTCGGCGTAAATTTCGAGTTCGGGCTTGGCATCAATCTCCGCACGCTCGCTCAACAGCAGGTTGTGGTTCGACTGTTCCGCATCCGTGCCGTCCGCACCGGGCTGTACGATGGCCTTGCCGTTCCAGACACAGCGGCAGCGGCCGCCGAGGATACCCCGGAATTCCTGTTCGGAACGCGCGGGCCCGACGCGATGGTCGATCCGCACATGATTGTCGATGTGCTGGCCGTCGCCGGCGATGTAGAGGCCACCCACGAGAACGGTGGCCTCCTTGCCCCCGATGTCGATGTCGAGGTCGTTCCTGACCAGCCGACCACCCAGGTCGAAACCGCTGTAACGGATGGTACTGGAAGCCTGCAGGCTGATTGCGGTGCGGTGCGTCTGTGTATGGCCGCCGTCGCGCGCCTGGATGCGAACGTAGTCGGCACTGGCGCCCTTTGCCAGCGACAGTTCCACGACGCTGTTGGCATAGTGGTCAGCCTCGCCGATCGAGGCATGGTATTCGACAAACTGTGCCTGTGAGCCTTCGTCCAGCTCGATGAAGACGCGAGTCTGCGTCACGCCTGGTTGTGAATCCGCGCCGTCCACGAACAACAGGCCGAGCGGACGATCGTGGTGCGAATGTGCGTGTACGTGAATGTGCAGGCCATCGGGCAATAACGCCGCATTGAGATCTGCCAGCGGATGCTCGTAGCCGGGCGCATGTTTCAGCTCGCTGAAGGTCGCGATGCTGAGCCCTTCGCTGCCGGCGATGTGCGTGCCGTCCACGATTGCGCCGTTGCCGATGACGATCCAGTCGATGCCGACGACTGCGCGGATCTCTTCCACCCGGCCGCTGACGGACGCCGCGGTAGCCGTCGGAGCGCCACTCTCGAGCCAGCGCTGGCTGATGTCGGCGATCGAGGTCAGGTCCGTATATTTCCAGTCCTCGAGACGGGTGGTCGGAAACCCGCGCTCGAGAAAGCGCGCGAGCGCAGCCTGGCGGTTTGCCGCCAGTGCGTTTTCCGGCAATTCCCGGACTGCCGTCCTGAGGGCTTTATCGGGGAGTGCGAGCACGCTCATGCGTTAGCCGCCTCTTTGACCCAGTCGTAGCCTTTTTCCTCGAGTTCCAGGGCAAGCGACTTGTCGCCGGAGCGCAGGATCCTGCCGGCGGACAGTACGTGCACCACGTCCGGTTCGACGTAATCGAGCAGCCGCTGGTAATGCGTAACGAGGACGATTGCGCGGTCCGGACTGCGGAGCGAATTGATACCGTGGGCGACTGCCTTCAGCGCATCGATGTCCAGGCCCGAGTCGGTTTCGTCGAGAATCGCCAGGTCCGGCTCGAGCATTGCCATCTGCAGGATTTCGTTGCGCTTCTTCTCGCCACCGGAGAAGCCCTCGTTGACACCACGGTTGAGAAATTTGGGGTCCATACCGAGCAGCACCATCTTTTCCTTGGCGAGCTTCAGAAACTCGAACGCATCGATCTCATCCAGGCCATGGTGCTTGCGCTTCGCATTCAGCGCCGCCTTGAGCAGGTACGCGTTGTTGACACCCGGAATCTCCACGGGATACTGGAAGCCGAGAAAAATGCCATCGCGGGCGCGCTCCTCCGGTTCCAGTTCCAGCAGGTCCCGCCCCTTGTACTCGACCGACCCCCCGGTCACCGCGTAGTCGTCGTGCCCGGCGATCACCTGCGCGAGGGTGCTTTTTCCGGAGCCGTTCGGGCCCATGATGGCGTGTACTTCGCCGGCTTTCACCGACAGCGACACGCCATTGAGGATCGGGGTATCGCCCGTACTGGCTTTCAGGTCTTTGATTTCAAGCATTATTTTGTCCTAGCCGACGGCGCCTTCCAGGCTGACGTTGAGCAGGGCCTGCGCTTCGACGGCGAATTCCATGGGTAATTCCTTGAAGACTTCCTTGCAGAAGCCGTTGACGATCATGTTGACGGCGTCCTCTTCGGAAATGCCGCGTTGCCGGCAGTAAAACAGCTGGTCGGCAGAAATTTTCGATGTCGTCGCCTCGTGTTCGATGCGCGCGGAGGGGTTCCTGATTTCCATGTAGGGAAACGTGTGTGCTCCGCAGTCCTTGCCGATCAACAGCGAGTCGCACTGGGTGTGATTGCGTGCATCCCGCGCCTGCGGCATTACCCTTACAAGGCCGCGATACGCGTTTTGTGCACGTCCGGCCGAAATGCCCTTGGACACGATCGTGCTGCGTGTATTGCGGCCGATATGGATCATCTTGGTACCGGTATCGGCCTGCTGGAAGTTGTTGGCGACGGCGACCGAATAGAATTCACCGACAGAATTGTCGCCACGCAGAATGCAGCTCGGATACTTCCACGTGATCGCAGAACCCGTTTCCACCTGCGTCCAGGAGATCTTCGAGTTCGCGCCGCGGCAGTCGCCACGCTTGGTCACGAAGTTGTAGATGCCGCCTTTGCCGTTCTCATCGCCCGGGTACCAGTTCTGCACGGTTGAGTACTTGATCTCGGCACCTTCGAACGCGACCAGTTCGACGACTGCCGCGTGTAGCTGGTTTTCGTCGCGCATCGGTGCCGTGCAGCCCTCGAGGTAGCTGACGTAGCTGCCTTCGTCCGCAACGATGAGCGTGCGCTCGAATTGCCCCGTGTTGGCGGCATTGATACGGAAATAGGTCGACAGCTCCATGGGGCAGCGGACACCCTTGGGGACGTAGACGAACGACCCGTCGCTGAACACAGCCGAGTTCAGGGCCGCGTAGAAATTGTCTCGCTGCGGCACGACGGTACCGAGATATTTCTGCACCAGTTCCGGGTGATTCTCGACCGCCTCGGAGAACGAGCAGAAGATCACGCCGGCTTCCGAGAGCTTCTCCTTGAACGTCGTTGCCACCGACACGCTGTCGAAGACGGCATCGACAGCGACGCCGGCCAGTCGTGCGCGTTCGTGCAGCGGAATACCGAGCTTGTCGTAGGTTTCCAGCAGCTTGGGATCGACCTCGTCCAGGCTCTTCGGCCTGTCCTTGTCAGACTTCGGCGCCGAGAAGTAGGAGATCTTGTTGAAATCGATGGGCGGGTAGTGGACATGGGCCCAGTTCGGCTCGCGCATTTCCAGCCAGAGGCGGTAGGCACGCAGCCGCCATTCGAGCATGAATTCGGGCTCGTTCTTGCGTGCCGAGATCGCCCGTACGACGCCTTCGTCGAGCCCCGGCGGCAGACTGTCGCTGTCGATATCGGTGACGAAGCCGTGTTCGTAACGTCGATTGACCAGGCTCTCGATATTTTCCGTTTCGGTGCTCATGGATTCAGGTCTTTTCCTCAACGTTGATTGGCAGGCCGGCGAAGCGGAATCGGGGTACGGGGCTGCTGGTCCGAAGCAGGTCGACGAGACTGACCGCGTGCAGGGCATCGCGAATGGCGACGTTGATCCGCTGCCAGGCGTTGCCCACGCCGCAGATTTCCTCGATGTCGCAATGGCTGTCGGAGGCACTGCATTCGGTGATCGATACCGGGCCCTCCAGTGCGTCGATGATCTCCGCCGCGCTGATCAGGCTCGCGTCCCGGGACAGCCGGTAGCCCCCGCTGGCACCGCGCGTTGATGTTACGAGCCCGTTACGGGCGAGTGACTTGAGCAGTTTGCTCGCCGTAGGCAGGGCGATGCCGGTCCGCGCGGCAAGGTCCGCCGCGCTGCACACGGCGTCCGGATTGCGGGCGAGGTGAGCCAGCAGCACGGTGCCATAGTCGGTGAGTTTGCTGATTCTGAGCATGCGCCGGTCCCGCCGGATTTAAAGAGGACTATTTTAGTCCCAATTGCTTCAGGACGCCACGTTTTTTGCTATGCTGCGCGTTTTCCAGCCCCGGTGGCGACTGCCGCCGAGACTAAAGCCGACATGGACGCCGTATCCGATAATCTTATCGAGATCCACGACCTCGACTATTCGTTCGGGGCGCGCAAGATCTTCAATGGTCTCAACCTGACGATCAAGCGCGGCCAGGTGACGGCGATCATGGGGCCGAGTGGTACCGGCAAGACCACGTTGCTGCGGTTGATAACCCGGCAGATCGTGCCGGACCACGGCGTCATCCTCGTCGACGGCGTGGACATCGCCACGCTGAATCAGACGGGGCTCTATGAACTGCGCAAGCGTTTCGGCGTGCTGTTCCAGAACGGCGCGCTGCTCACGGATCTTTCGGTATTCGAGAACGTTGCGTTCCCCCTGCGCGAGCATACGCGGCTCACCAATCGCCTCATCCGGCACGTCGTCCTCACCAAGCTGCACGCGGTCGGACTGCGCGGTGCGGCGGACATGATGCCGCAGCAATTGTCCGGTGGTATGGCGCGCCGTGTGGCGCTGGCGCGCGCCATGGTCATGGACCCCGATATTCTCATCTACGACGAGCCTTTCGTGGGGCTGGACCCCATCTCGATGGGCGTCATCGTGCGCCTGGTCCGAAAGATGAATGATGCACTCGGCATCTCCAGCATTCTCGTCAGCCATGACGTGCAGGAGATCTCGACGGTCGCAGACTGCAGCTACCTGATTTCGAAAGGCAAGGTCGCCGCGTCCGGAAGCCCCGACGAACTCAACAGGGCATCGTCGGAACTCGTGCGGCAGTTCATGCACGGCATGGCCGATGGTCCGGTGGCCTTTCACTACGATGCGCCCGATTACGCGGAGCAATTGCTGGGCCGGGATGCGGAATAATCGGGATGCTACGGGATCTTTACTACACAGCCTTCGAGTTCGTACGCACGTTCGGCGCGCTGCAGCTGTTCTTCCTGCGGCTGCTGATTTACACGCCTGCCGTCCTGTCCCGCCGATTCGGGCTGGTGATCGGGCAGGTGCACAACGCGGGTGCATTGTCGCTCGTCATCATCGTCATCTGCGGATTCTTCGTCGGCGCGGTGTTGGGGCTGCAGGGCTTTTCGAACCTCTCGCGCTTTAACGCCGAAGATTCGGTTGGCGCGGTTGCGGCGCTGGCCCTGGTCAAGGAACTCGGCCCGGTGATAACGGCGCTGCTCTTCGCAGGGCGCGCGGGTACGGCGCTGTCTTCGGAGATCGGCCTCATGAAAGCGACGGACCAGCTGTCGGCCATGGAGATGATGGCGGTAAATCCGATCCGGCGCGTCGTCGTACCAAGATTCCTGGGCGGGGTTGTCGCAATGCCGCTGCTCGCCGCCGTGTTCAGCATGGTCGGGCTGCTTGGCGCCCACCTGGTCTGCGTTTCACTATTGGGCGTCGATGTCGGATCCTTCTGGCAGCAGATGCAGCAATCGGTGGAAATCGCCGACATCAACGAAGGCATCGTCAAGAGCGTCGTGTTCGGCATAGCGGCGAGCCTGCTTGCCGTCTGGGAAGGCTATAATGCGATCCCGACCGCCGAGGGCGTCGGGCGCGCAACAACGAGAACCGTGGTGCTTACTGCCATCGTGGTGCTGATCTTCGATTTCATGATTACCGCCGTGGCGATATAGGGACAGGGTTATGCAACAGACACGTACAGTAGAGCTGGGTACGGGCCTTTTCGCGCTGCTCGGTATGGGCGCGTTGTTCTTCCTGACGACCCAAACGACGGGCGGCGAGGACTTCTCCGCTGACCAGACCTTCGAAATTACCGCACGCTTCGACAATGTCGGCAGTCTCCGGGCACGTGCCCCGGTGTCCATGTCCGGCGTCACGATCGGCCGCGTAACGCGTATCGAGTTCGATCCGGTCGCGCTGGATGCGGTCGTGACCATGGATATCGATGCGCGTTATGACCAGATTCCCGAAGACTCGGATGCGAGCGTTCTCACCGCGGGTCTCCTCGGTAGCCAGTACATCGGGCTGCAGGCCGGCGGCTCCGAGTTTTACCTCGAGGAAGGCAGCGAAATAATGCTGACGCAATCCGCGATCGTGCTCGAGAGCCTGATCGGCAAGTTCCTGGTCCGGGGAGGGTCCGATGAAGCGTCGGATTAGCCGCTACCGGCCGTGGACTTTCCTCGGTGCTCTGCTACTCGTCTCGGTGGCGGCCGCGGATCCCGGTCCGCCCGATGCGGTGATCCAGGGCGCGGTCACGGAACTCACCGAGAAGCTTGGCGGCCGCAAGGAAGAGTTGGCGGAAGACAGGGATGCGCTATACGCGCTGATCAACGACATCCTGCTGCCCAGATTCGACCGCAAGCTGGCCGCGCAACTGGTCCTTGCCAAACACTGGCGCACGGCCAGTGACGAGGAGCGGGATCGCTTCATCAACGCGTTCTATAACTCGCTGCTCAGAAAGTACGCGGACGGGCTGCTGGAGTTCGACGAGGAGCGCATCGAGGTTATCGAATTCCGTGGCGATACAACGGCGAAACGATCGCTCGTCAAGACCAATGTGACGCTCGATGACGGGACCAATATTCCCGTGCACTACGACCTGGTCAACCGGGGCGACCACTGGCTCATTTTCAACGTCAAGGTCGAGGGCGTTTCCTACGTCAGCAATTACCGCACGGAGCTCGATTCGGAGATTCGTGCGACCAGCCTGTCGGCGGTTATCGAGCGACTCGAATCCGAGGCCAGCTTCGACCCGGATGAGTAAGTTCGAGCTCAACGATCTCGGAGAGGGGCATTTCGCGCTCAGCGGCGAAATGACGTTCGAGACTGCCGAGCGCATCCTGCTGGCCAGCGAGGAGCCTTTCGAGCAGCATACGCGAATAGAAGTGGATCTCTCGGGGGTCACCAGGGCGGATTCGGCGGGTCTCGCGTTGTTGCTCGAGTGGATTACCTGGGCCAATCACACGGTTCGCGAGATCCGGTTTCTGTCCATGCCCGAACGCATCCTGGCCATTGCGCGTACCACGGAAGTGGAGCAGTTATTGACGCGTGGCGAGCGCTGGGCGGGCTTCATCGAAGCGCCCGGGGCCTGACCCGGAACTCATTCCTCCTCGAAGAATTCTTCGAACAGGTCATCGTCTTCTTCCGTGGTCGGCGGGTTGCCGTCGAAAACCTGGAAGCGGCGATTCTGCAGGTAGGACTCGCGCACCGTCAGGTAGGGATCCTTGGATCCCTCGAGCAGTGCATCGGCAGCCAGCAGCCGCATCCGCACATCGATCGTCCGCAGAATATAGAGCTTGTCTCGCACGGACGAATTGTCGTAGTGAATCAGCAGATCACTGTAAATGTCGACCGGAATGGACACGGCATCAAGCAGAGTATTGGGGCCAAAGATCGGTATGAACAAATACGGACCCTCGGGGATGCCCCAAACGGCCAGCGTTTGTCCGAAATCTTCATCGTATTCGGGGATTCCCTCGGCGGTAGCTACGTCGAAAAGCCCGGCAATGCCGAAAGTGCTGTTTATGATGAAGCGACCCAGATCCGTAAAACCTGGCCCCGGCTTGCCCTGCAGGAAATTGTTCAGCGCAGATCGAGGCGTGGAAAGGTTACGCGAGAAGTTCGTCACGCCCCGCCGGGCGAACTCCGGCATTACCGCCTTGTAGCCTCGCGCAATCGGCCTGAGCGTATACCGGTCCAGCACATCGTTGATGGCATACATGCTCCGATTGAGGGGCTCGAAAGGGTCATACTCTGCGCGTACCGGCGCGTCGTCGCCGTCCGTGTCGGCCGGGCTGCTTGCACAGCCTGCAGCCAGGACGCCGAGAACGACGATCATGCAACGGCTTGCGACGGTTCTGATGTGAGAATTCATATCGCCCGGTGGGATTTCCGGTTTCAGCGGGAGTTGCGCGCGGATGCGCCCACGGGCTGACTGCGTTGCAATTGCTTGAGCTGCTCCTCGGTCATGTACTCTCGAATGAAATCGATTCGCGCCTCGAAGCGAATTCGCTGGATTTCCTGGAGTTCCGGAAGGGCCAGGGCGCGCTGCAGGAAGCTGATACCACCGACGAGATTGCCGGTCATGAGGTGGTACTCAGAGAGATAATAAAGCGCTTCTGCCGTGTCGCCGGCCTCATTGGCCGCACGCGCGATCAGCCGGACCTGCTCGGGCGTCGGCGGGACGTTGTTCATCAGGTCCAGGAGGATCTTGTGAGCCTTGTCGGCTTGCCCGAGTTTCAGCAGGCCCTCGCCGTAGTGAATGACGAGCGGAACGTTTCGCGGGAACAGCTGAACGGCGCGCTCGAAGGTGGCAATCGCACGATCATTCTGTTCCAGCGCAAGCCGCGTTTCGCCAGCGCCGATATGATAGGCGATCACCTTCTGATTGCGTTCCAGGAGTTCCTCGAAGATCCGGTTCGCGTCGCGATTCCGGCCGGCACGCTGGTAAGCGACGGCGCGCCCGTATTTCTCGATATCGTTCTGCTGTTCATAGTCGCGCGACTCGAAGTACGTAACCGCGCCTTCTTCCGTCTCGAAACTGTCGACCTTCATCCGCGCGCGCGAAATGCCGTAATTGACGGAGTCATTACTCGGTCGGCGCGGATAGTCACGAGCGCGATTTCTCGCTTCCGCGATACGCTGGGTCGTGACGGGGTGGGTACGCAGGAACTCGGGGACCCGCATATTGATATCGGCCGGGGCTTGCCGGGACATGACTTCGAAAAACGAGGCCATGCCGTGTGGATCGAAGCCTGAATCTGCCATCGCCCGGATGCCGATGCGGTCCGCTTCATACTCGTTGCTGCGGGTGAAGTTGATCTGCTGCTGCGCGGCACTTCCCTGGGCGACCACCATGCCCGCCTGTGCGGCATCGCTGTCGCCGGAAACCACCCCCGCCAGAATCGCCCCCAGCATGATCGCCGTGGTCATTATGCTCTGGCGCTGGCTGGCGTGAATGGCGCGCGCAATATGACGCTGGGTGACGTGCGCGACTTCGTGCGCAAGTACGCCCGCCAGTTCGTCCTCATTGCGCGTGGCCTCGAGCAATCCGGTATGCACGCCGATAAAGCCGCCGGGCAGGGCGAAGGCGTTGATGTTCGGGTCGTCGATGACAAAAAACGTGAAGCTCTGGCTGCCGTCGTTGGCATGAGCGGCAATTCGGCTGCCGACTACATTGATGTACTCGGTGACCAGCGGATCCTCGACAACGGCGCCGCTGAGGCGGATCTGTGCCATGATCGCGCGTCCGAGCCGCGCTTCGTCCGATTTGGACAGCACGGCATCCGCCGGACTCCCCATGTCAGGCAGCTTGATGTCGTCCGCGCCGGCGCCGCTCGTTGCCACGAGCAATGCTGCCGTCAGAGTCAAGGCGATCCGTTTTAGCGTACGTCCGATCAAGTCAAGAGCCTGTTTCAAGGTGTCCTAGGGAGTCCGACTGAGAGCATTGGAATCCGTTCCCGATATTACCTGCTGATTCAGCCGACACCGCCCTGATTTTACTTTGACCGAAACTCAATCTGTAGCTAATACACTGATTCCAATAAGCTTACTCGGCAAGCTCCTTCACGGCCTGCAGGACTTCCGCGGCGTGCCCCTTGACCTTGACCTTGCGCCACTCACGGCGAAGTTTGCCGTTGGCATCGATCAGGAACGTGCTGCGCTCGATACCCATGAACTTGCGCCCGTACATGTTCTTTTCCCGGATAACGGCGAATTTCTCACACAACTTGTCGTCCGGGTCGGACAGCAGGTCGAACGGAAACTTCTGCTTTTCCCTGAACTTCTCGTGTGATGCTATGCCGTCCTTGGAAACGCCGAGGATCACGGTATTCTGCCGTTTGAATCGGGCGTGCAGATCCCGGAAATCCTGTCCCTCCAGCGTACAGCCGGGAGTGCTGTCTTTCGGGTAGAAATAGACCACCACATTCTTGCCGCGAAGATCTTTCAGACGCACCGTCTTGTCGCCCGTCGATTCTGCTGTGAAATCGGCAACGACTCGGTTCATCGTGGGTCCGCTCAACGTAGTCTCCTGTAAATCTGCTGCTAGCCCTTGACCGGCTCGAGTATGGCGTCGAGATTGAGCCGATCACTCAATTCGAGGAATTCCTCGCGCAGTTGCGCAATGTGGATCGACGACGGGACATTGACCGCCATCTGCACGGCAAACATGTGGGCGCCCGTGTGCGCCGCGGGATAGCTGCGCGTGGCTACGTCGGCAATCTCGATATCGTGCGATGCAAAAAAGTTCGCGAGGCTGTAGACGATCCCTTCGTGGTCGAGGCTCACGACGTCGACGGCATAGGGCATTCGGTCTTCCTTGACCTTGCGCTCGCCCGTCTTGCGGATCGTGAAGGTCAGGTCGCCGTCGTCGAGTTTTTCGAGGCCTTTCTCCAGGCGGTTCAGGGTGTGCCAGTTGCCGGACACCAGCATCAGCATCGCGAATTCGGTGCCGAGCGTCGTCATACGGCTTTCTTCGATATTGCCGCCGCAGTTGAGAATGACCTCGGTGATGTCCTGAACGATGCCAGTTCGGTCCGATCCAATCGCTGATAAAACAATAAGTTGCGCCATTTTTTTAAATTTAGTAGTAAATAATTGTCGTTCAGGACTCGTTACCCGCCGATGCACCGGGCCCGCAAATGGCGGGAATCACCGGGTTTCTTGCCAGCACCGACCGTGAACAGTAACATCGCCGCCTCATTTTAAGCGAGGACAAGTTGTGCTGAAGGGCAGCCTGGTCGCCCTTGTGACGCCGTTCGACGACCATAATCGGGTCGATTACGCGGCTCTCAAGAGGCTGATCGATTTTCACGTGGCCGAGGGCAGTAATGGCCTGGTCATCGCCGGTACGACCGGTGAGTCGGCGACGCTGGCTACGGAGGAACATATTGAACTCGTCAGCCGTGCCGTCGAGATTGCGGCCGGCCGCCTGCCCATCATTGCCGGCACGGGCTCGAACTCGACCGCGCAGACCGTGGGCCTGTCGGTGGCGGTGCGCGACACGGGCATCGACGGATACCTCGTCGTCGTGCCGTACTACAACAAGCCGGTGCAGGAGGGCATGTATCGGCATTTCTCGGCCGTGGCCGACGCCGTCGACAAGCCGGTCATGTTGTACAACGTGCCGGGCCGCACTGTGGCAGACCTTTTGCCCGAGACCGTGGCCCGGCTCGCGGAACACGAGAATATCGTGGCGATAAAGGAAGCGACGGGTGACATCGGTCGTCTGCGTGATATCCAGGCACTCGTGCCGGACGAATTCGGGCTCTTCAGCGGTGACGATTTCACGGTACTGCCGTTCATCGAGCAGGGCGGGCACGGTGTCGTGACGGTCAGCGGCAATGTGGTTCCCGCGCAGATGGCCGAGCTCTGCCGGCTTGCAAGCGCCGGCGAACACGATGCGGCAAAAGCGATCGATGATCGCCTGCAGCCGCTGAACAAGGCGCTGTTCGTGGAGTCGAACCCGATTCCCGTCAAATGGGCCGTGCGCCAGATGGGAATGATCGGGCCCGGCATCCGGCTGCCCCTGACCGAATTCAGCGGGCAGTATCATGAGCAGATGCTGTCAGCGATGTCCGGCGCCGGCGTGGAGATTCCCGCCTGATGCGAACCGGCACAGCCAGAGCAATAACATTGACAGTTTCGCTTTGCGTCCTGACCGGTCTGGCGGCGTGTGGTGGCCGGTCGAATCTGACGTGCGACAAGCCGCGACGGTATCAGCAGGCGCTGGAGAACGAGCGCCTCAAGACGCCCGAGGGACTGGATGCGCCGGAACCGTATCTGGAATTGCCGGTGCCGGAGGCAAATCCAAGGCCTGAGCGCCCCGAGGGATCGCCTTGCCTGGACCTGCCGCCGCGGATATCGGCGTCGGAGTGAGAATTCGGAGAGGTGGCTGAGTGGTTTAAGGTGCTCGCCTGGAAAGCGAGTGTACGGTGATACCGTACCGGGGGTTCGAATCCCCCCCTCTCCGC
>JAACFE010000143.1 GCA_009937525.1 Gammaproteobacteria bacterium | reverse complement strand
GCCTGTGTCGGGTTGGGCCGTGCGGCCTGAACGCATCCCCATGACGCACAGGAACCCCAGGCGATGATCGCCTTGCAGTGATCGGCCATGTGGCGCAGCTTTTCGACATACGGTCGGCCCGCCTGCATGCAATACATGCCGTCTTCATTCAGCGGCGGATTGCCCTCGCAGGCGAGGATGAACTGGCCGTCGTATTTCTCGATGGTCTGCTCGAGGATCTCCTCGGCCTGGTGGCCGGCGGCTGCCATTATGGTGTCGTCGTAGTCGAGCGAGATCATCGACAGGATGACATCACCGGCGAGCGGGTTGCCGGAACGGATGAACGACTCGGTACAGCAGGTGCACTCGAGGCCATGCAGCCAGACGACCGGGGTCCGTGGCTTGGTCTCGAGGGCATGTGCGATCTTACCGACGAACTCGGGTCCCAGACCCAGGCCGGCGGCAGTCAGGCTACAGAACTTGAGGAAACTCCGGCGGGTGACGCCGTGGCGGCGCATCACCTCATAGAAGGTCTCGTGGGCGGGCATAACAACTCTCCCCTTATGCATGGATGCGTTCGGGCTGGTTGCCTGCCGGTTGAATTATCTTTGTCCCACGTCCATGTGCGTGAAATACCCCTGCGCGCCGACAAGGCAGCACAGCACGCTTCATCTTCCCCGCTGAAGATCGGCATCGACATAGTGGTTGTTACTTACATTAGTCTATGGTCGGGTGCCCGTCAGAAAGTGAGCGTAAACAGCGTACCTGCAGCACTGTTTTGACCGAGCCGGATGAACCCCCCGTGGGCGATCATGACCTGCCGAGCAAGTGCCAGGCCGACCCCCGAGCCGCCCTCCCGCGTCGTGAAGAACGGCACGAAGATCTTCGTCGCGATCTCGTCCGGGACCCCGTGGCCGTTGTCCTCGACCTCGATGACCGTGTTGCCGCGGCGGTTGAGGCGCCCCCGCAGCTCAATGCTCGGCGCCTCCATGCCTTTCGTCGCCTGCCAGGCGTTGCGCAGCAGGTTCAGGAGCACGGGTTCCAGCAGGTCGCGATCGGCGTAGACATAGAGACCCGATGGCTTGACCGCCGAGGACAGTGCTACGTCGGGATCGTTCCACTCGGCTCTTGCGAGGCTCGTGACCGTCTCGAACAGATCGACAAGGGCAATACGTTTCTTCTCGGGTGGCGCGAGCCGAGTTATCTGGCGGTAGCCGTCGATGAACTGCATAAGGCTGTCGGATCGCCGCGCCACGGTCGCGACCGCGCTCTGGACATCTTCGAGTTCCTCGGCGATTGGCGATTCCGGTCCCGTTTCGCGAACGACGTCGTCGACGAGTTCGACCGCCGTCTGCGCCAGCGACGTGACGGGCGTGATGGAATTCATGATCTCGTGCGTCAGCACCCGCACCAGGTCCTGCCACGCTTCAGCCTGGGTGGCGTCGATCTCGGACTGGATATCCTGCAGTGAAATCAGCCGCTCGCGATTTCCCCCGATGATGATCTCGGTGGCGGCGAGAGTCAGCCGGTACTCGGCACCCTCGACCGTGAACGCCACGAGTTCCCTGTCGCCGGGGATCGCCTCGTCCACCGCGCGGGCAAAGCCAGGCCCGAACTGTGTCAGGTCATTGACCCGCGTGACGTGCGTCGAGCCGAACAGCCTTCGTGCCGCATTGTTCTGCAGCGTAATCGCATCGTCGGCATGCACCGTCATTAACGGCACGGGTATGTGCTCGACCAGCGCCTTGAGATGGCGCATATCGGATTCCTGGTCTGTGCGACGCTCGCGCATTTCCTCGATAATGGCCGTGAACGTCCTGCCCAGACTCGCAAACCCCGAGCCGGCTTTTTCGAAGTCGAATCGTTGCGAGTAGTCCGCGAAACGCACCGCATCGAGAAAACGTGCCACTTCACGATTCGTGCGGCTGACATAGCGCCAAAGCTCGGCGACCAGCAGTGCCAGGACGATGGCCGAGAGCAGCGTTGCGCTGTGGTAACCGGGTTCGAGCAGCAGCCACATGACCACCGCCATGGCAACACCGACCAGTACGAGGCGCAGGATCAGCGCAATGACAAAGAACCTAAATACCATGCTTTTCCATGCGCCGGTAAAGCGAAGCGCGCGTGAGGCCCAGTTCCGCCGCGGCCCGCGATATATTGAAGCCGTGCTTGCGCAACGCCCGCTCGATCGTGGCCTTTTCCATCTCGTCGAGATTCAGGATCGTGGGGATCGCCGTCGCTGCCGCCGGCGTTGCGAGCGTGCCGGGATAATCGAGCTGCAGGTCAACGGGTTCGATCCTGTTGCCGCTGGTCAGTATGACGGCACGCTCGATCGCATGGCGCAGCGCGCGCACGTTGCCGGGCCAGTCGTACTCCAGGAGTGCCGTTTCGGCAGGTGGTGAGAACGTCCGCGCCGACTTGCCGTACTTCCGGGCATAGACCGCCGCATAGTGGCGTGCGATCGGCAGGATGTCGTCCCTGCGTTCACGCAGCGGCGGGATCGTTATCTCCACCGTGTTCAGCCTGAACAGCAGGTCCGGGCGGAACAGGTCGGCGTCGCGGAGATGCTCGATCGGGGTGTTGGTCGCGGAGACGACGCGCACGTCGAATGCCTGCGGGCGGTCCGCTCCCACCGGGGTGACCTCGCGTTGTTCCAGCACGCTCAGCAGTTTGGCCTGCAGGTGTAACGGCAGGTTGCCGATCTCGTCGAGGAACAGGGTGCCGCCATCGGCGGCCTGGAGGCGGCCGAGCCGGTCCTCGTTCGCGCCGGTAAATGCACCCTTGCGATGACCGAAGAGTTCGGATTCGAACAGGCTCTCGCTGATCGCGCCCATGTCTAAGGCGAGGAAGACCTGTCGCGACCGGGGCGACATCGCATGCAGCCGCCGCGCGACGAGTTCCTTGCCCGTGCCGTTCTCGCCGAGAATGAGCACGTTGGCATCGGTCGGCGCGGCCCGCTCGACGACCGAGAAGACCTCCTGCATCGCCGCGGATTCCGAGATGATGTCCGGACTGATCGCGCCCGACGCTTCACGCAGCGCTTCATTGGCTCGCCGCAGCGTCGCGGTCTCGCTGCGGCTGCGGCGCAGCTCCACGCCCGTGGTTACTGTCGCGACGACCTTTTCGTTTTGCCACGGCTTGGTCACGAAATCGGTCGCGCCGCGCTTCATCGCCTCGACCGCGGTGTCGACGCTGCTGTGCGCCGTGATCATGATTACGACGACGTCGGGATCGATCCCGAGGATGCGCTCGAGCCATTCGAGCCCCTGCTTCCCCGACGACTCGCCGGGCCCGAAATTCATGTCCAGCAGTACGACGTCGAACGCGTGCCGTTCCATGAGATCGGGGACGCGTTCCGGCCGCCGACAGGTCACGACCTCGCCAAAACGGCGGCGCAGCAGCAGGCGCGCCGCCGTGAGGATGTCGTCGTCGTCGTCGACGACCAGGATGGTGCCGATTTTGCTCATTGCAGCGCCCCGGAGACTGTCCGGAATCGTACACTCGCTGTCCGCAGGCGTACAGTTTGCGACGAATTCCGACGCGATTCGGAGGAGTCATGGCATAAAAATCAGATACTTATCAACTTGGCACGGCGATTGCTATAGGAAAGACAAAAGGCTTTCGCGAACACGGCAGGAACGACATTGACCAAGATATCCAGCATCCGGCAGACACAGCAGGACAGCCGCAACTCGATCTCGGGGCAGGGCATGGACCGACGCGTAGCAAAGAAGACGCCAATGAGCCGCAAGGTGATGTACGGCATCGCCGCTGTGCTCGTGCTCCTGTTCGTGGCCTGGCTCGTCAGCACGCTGCTCGCCGGCCGCACCCTGAGCGTGAACTCCGAGCGCATCGCGGTCTCGGACGTAACGGTCGGCACCTTCGAGGATTTCATCCCGCTGCGCGGCCGGCTCGTGCCTCGCAGCACCGTGTATCTCGATGCAGTCGAAGGCGGCCGGGTCGAAGAGGTCCTGGTCGAGGACGGCGCCATCGTCGAAGCAGGCGACCCCATCGTGCGCCTGTCGAACACCAACCTGCAGCTCGAGGTTCTCGGCCGGGAGGCCGCCGTTACGGAACAACTCAATTTCATGCGCACCCTCGAACTGCAACTCGCGCAGAATCGCCTCGCGCACAAGCGCAACCTGGTGGAGATCGACTACCAGATCACGCGTTTGACGCGCAGCATCGAGCGCCAGCGCGAACTCGCGGCGAAGGAGCTCGTATCGAAGTCCACGCTCGACGAACTGCAGGACGAGCTGACGTATTACGAGAACCGCCGCGACGTCACGCTGGAGAGTCAGTCCACCGACGCGCGCCTGCAGGAAGAACAACTCAGGCAGCTGCGCGCGGCCAGCACCCAGCTCGAGACGAGTCTCGCCCTGGCGCGCAAGAATCTCGACGACCTGAACGTCCGTGCTCCGGTTGCAGGAAAACTGTCCGGCTTCGACGTCGAAATCGGCGAATCGATAGAACGCGGCGGGCGGCTCGGCCAGATCGACGATCCTGATGCCTACAAGGTGAATTCGAGGATCGACGAGTTCTACCTCGGCCGCGTCGATATCGGCCAGACCGCGTCGGTGACGCATAACGGCCGCGAGCTGGAACTCGAAATCGCCAAGATCTACCCGCAGGTCAAAGAGGGGCAGTTCGAGGTCGACATGACCTTCGAGAAAGAACCCGAAGGGCTGCGCCGCGGCCAGACAATTCAGTTGCGACTGACGCTCGGCGACAACTCGGATGCGATCCTGATCCCGAACGGCTCCTTCTACCAGGAGACCGGCGGAAACTGGGTATTCGTCGTGGCGCCGGATGGCTCGGAAGCCATCAGGCGTACCGTACGCCTCGGTCGCCGCAATACCGACTACATCGAGGTGCTTGACGGCCTCGAGCCGGGCGAAAAGGTCATCACCTCGCCATACACGAGCTTCACCGGCATGGACCGACTGGTTCTCGACGCCGATTAAGCGAATCTATTAATCCTTCCTGACAAGGGGAAAAACATGCTCAAGCTGCACAATATGTACAAGGTCTACCAGACGGACGAAATCGAAACCGTCGCTTTGAACGGCGTCAACCTGGAGATCGAGCAGGAGGAATTCGTCGCGATCATGGGGCCGTCCGGCTGCGGCAAGTCGACGCTGCTGAACGTTATCGGCATGCTCGATAACCCGACCGAGGGCGACTACTTCTTTTTCGACGAGAACGTCGCGCCCTATTCCGAGGCGAAGCGCAGCGATATCCGCAAGATGAACATCGGCTTCATCTTCCAGAGCTTCAACCTTATCGACGAGCTCACCGTTGCGGAGAACATCGAACTCGCGCTGCTGTACCACAATATGCCGGCGTCGAAGCGCAAGAAGCGTGTCGACGAGGTCATGGACCGCATGGGCATCGCCCATCGCGCGAAGCACATGCCGGGGCAGCTTTCCGGTGGCCAGCAGCAGCGCGTTGCAGTTGCGCGTGCCGTCGTCGGCGACCAGCCGCTGATACTCGCGGACGAGCCCACCGGCAACCTGGACTCCGTGCACGGCCAGGAAGTGATGGAGCTGCTCCGCT
>JAACFE010000051.1 GCA_009937525.1 Gammaproteobacteria bacterium | reverse complement strand
ATGCTCCAGCCGTCCGTCAGTGACGGGCGGCCGCGGTCCGCCGTGACGGTTCCCGTCGCCGCATTCGGAGGGCGACTTCCCGCGGTGGCCAGCAGCGCTGCCAGGCGCTGTTCCACGCGTTCCGCGCCTTCCTCGTCAGCGTATACCTCGAGGTAGCGCTGGTACTCTGCCTTGGCATGCGCTATCTGCCCGTTGCGTTCGCGGGCCAGGGCGAGGAACTCCTGCGCATCCGGCTGGTGGGCATTGGGCGGCATCTGCAGGATCTTGGTGTAGATCTGCACGGCGCGCGACAGCTCGCCCACGGTCATTGCACGCCGGGCCTCGTCCATCAGCTGCGCCGCCTTGTCTGCCGTTTCGTCACTGGCCGCAATGCTTGCCGGCGGCTCGGTCGGCGCCGGAACGGGAGCGGCTGAAACGCGAGCTCCGCCGTCGGCATCTGCGCGGTCGATCCATGCGCCGGGGTATTGCGCGCGCAGATCGGCGAGGGCACGCGCGGCCTCCTCGGCGGACCCATAGGTACCCACCCGAACCCGGTACCAGGTCGCACCGTCGATCTGCGCTTCGGAGACAAAGACACGCTTGTCCCTGGGCAAAGCGATCTTCGGCATGTCGGCGGTCGCCGGCGGCCGCTGCCAGGACTCCAGGTTGATTACGTAGTCGGGACCGGGTGCCGCGGGCCGCCGCTGCAGCCGGGCCGAAACCGCGCCCTCCGGACGCGCGTTCGCCCCGGCGGCCGATTCCGCAAAGACACGCACGAGCAGGGAATTGCTGTCCGCGCCCGGCCGGACGTCGAATCGCACCGTCTCGCTGAAGTTGATGCGCAGCGTCTTGTTGCCCGGCGACTCACCGTCGTATTCGATGCTCTCGATGCTTGCGTCGTCGGCCGACATCGGCCGGATCAGCTCCTTTACGTCCGCGATGCTGGGCGCGGCACCCGTGCAAACCGACGTCGTTTCCAAGCTGATGCGTAAAACGTCGCTCGCGGCCGACGGATCGTGGCCGAGGTACTGCACGCCGCAGCGGAACCGGATACCGACCTCGGCGTAGACGCTGCCCCGCGAGACGTGAGTCTCGGCAATAAAGCCGGGTCCGGCCAACGCATCCGCGGTGAACAGAAAAAACCACAGCGTAACGGTCGCGGCCGCAATTCGTGTCGATGTCGATAGGGAAATCACCGCCTGCCTCAATCAAAACCCGCTATCGCTGACCCTGTGACAACCGCGACCACCGCCGCTGCAGTCCCGATTCTGCGAGACTGTGCCGTTCTCGCCACCGATATGGTCACCCTCGCGAGCAAAGTCGTTCGCGTGACACCCGGCACAATCGGGTACGAATGCCGGACTGGGCCAGGTCACCGTCTCGGTGTTGTTGCGGTGGCAGGCCGTGCACAACAGGATGGCGCGATGGTCCAGCGGTTCGTAGCTCAGGCCCGTATGCTGGAAGTTGTGCGGCAGCCAGGCGACGGTGTCGTGGCATTCGCTGCATTCCTTCGCCGTGATGAAGTGTCCCGGGAACTTGCCGGTCGCCGTCGTGCCGTTGTGGCAGGACGAGCAGGAGCCGCGGACCTGGCTGTGGTCGACACTGCTGGCGGGGCTCCACGCGGTCGTGCTGTGGCAGCCTTCGCACACGTTGCTTGACTGGATGTGGGCGGGGTGCTTGCCGGTCGCTTCGGTGCCGTTGTGGCAGCTGAAGCAGTTGTTCGTGATGTTCGTGTGGTCGAAATTCGCCGGCACCCAGGCGACCGTCGTGTGGCAGTCGTCGCAGTTGTTGCCGCTCGTGACGTGGGTTGCGTGTTTGCCGGTGGCGATGACGCCGTTGTGGCAGGAACTGCAGATGCCGACGACCTGCGTGTGGTCCACCGCATCCGCCGGCGACCACTGGACCTTGTTGTGGCAGTCCTCGCACACGTTGGTCGTGTTGATGTGGGTGGGCGTCTTGCCGGTCGCGTCGATGCCGTTGTGGCAGCTGACGCAGTTCCCCGTGATGGTCGAGTGATCGAACGTGGCCGGCACCCAGCCGTTGGTCGTGTGGCAGTCGTCGCAGGTGTCGCCGCTCGTTATGTGCCCGGGATGCTTGCCGGTGGCAACCGTGCCGTTATGACAGGAACTGCAGGTGCCGACGACCTGTATGTGGTCGACCTGGTCGGCAGGTGACCACTGGACCTTGTTGTGGCAGTCCTCGCAGAGGTTGGTCGTATTGATGTGCGTTGCCGTCTTGCCCGTCGCGTCGACACCGTTGTGGCAGCTGACGCAATTCCCCGTGATGTTCGTGTGGTCGAACGTCGCCGGTACCCAGCCGTTCGTCGTGTGGCAGTCGTCGCAGGTGTCACCGCTCGGGAGGTGACCCGGGTGCTTGCCGGTCGCTACCGTGCCGTTGTGGCAGGACGAGCACGTGCCGATTACCTGGGTATGGTCCACCTGGTTCACCGGCGACCACAGCACCGGGTTATGGCAGTCCTCGCAGACGTCGGTCGTCGTCATGTGCGACGGCCCCTTGCCGGTTGCCTGTACGCCGTTATGACAGCTGACGCAGTCCCCCACGATGTTCGTATGGTCAAATGTCGCCGGTACCCAGCCGTTCGTCGTGTGGCAGTCGTCGCAGGTGTCGCCGCTCGTGATATGTCCCGGGTTTTTGCCGGTGGCCACGGTGCCGTTGTGGCACGAGGAGCAGGTGCCGAGCACCTGCGTGTGGTCGACGCGGTCGGGGGGCGACCAGATAACCGTGTTGTGGCAGTCCTCGCAGACGTTGCTGGTATTGATATGGGTCGGGCCTTTGCCGACGGCGTCCACGCCGTTATGACAGCTGACGCAATCGCCGGAAATATTCACGTGGTCGAAGTTCGCCGGAATCCATGCCGCCGTCGTATGGCAATCGTCACAGGTGTCGGCGCTCTGGATGTGCGTCGGGTTCTTTCCGGTGGCGACGGTACCGTTGTGGCAGGTGCTGCAAACCCCGACGACCTGCGTGTGATCGACGGTGTCCGTCGGCGACCAGGCCACGTTGTTATGGCAGTCTTCACAGATGTTGCTCGTGTTGATGTGGGTGGGATGCTTGCCCGTCGCTTCGACGCCGTCATGACAGCTCGCGCAGTTGTCGACGATGCTGGCATGGTCGAAGTTGGCCGGGATCCACGCGTTGGTCGTGTGGCAGTCGTCGCAGCTGTTGCCGCTCGTAATATGCGTCGGGTGTTTGCCCGTCGCGACGGTGCCGTTGTGGCACGAGCCGCAAAGGCCGACGACCTGCGTGTGATCCACGGTATCGGCCGGGGCCCACTGCAGATTATTGTGGCAGTCACTGCAAACGTTGGTTGTCGTGATGTGGGTCGGCGGCTTACCGGTCGCACTGACGCCGTCGTGGCAGCGGCCACAGTTGTCGAAGATATTGTCGTGATCGAAGTTGGCCGGCAGCCATCCCGTCGTCGTGTGGCAATCGTCGCAGTTATCGCCGGACTGGATGTGGTCGAGGTCCTTGCCGGAAGCCGTTATCCCGTCGTGACAGGAACCACAGGCGCCGACGACCTGCAGATGGTCGACGGTGATCGCCGGTGACCATTGCGTGCTGTCGTGGCAGTCTCCACAGACATCCGTCGTATTGATGTGCGACACATCCTTGCCGGTGGCGGTCGTGCCGTTGTGGCAGGAGCCGCATGCGCCGATGACCTGCATGTGGTCGACGGCGTCCGCCGGCGACCATGCGACGTTATTGTGGCAGTCCTCGCACACGTTGGTCGTGTTGAGATGGGTCAGTGGGTCCTTGCCGGTCGCGCTGATGCCGTCGTGGCAACGGGCACAGTTGTCGAAGATGTTGTCGTGATCGAAGTTGGCCGGCAGCCATCCCGTGGTCGTGTGGCAGTCGTCGCAGTTGTCGCCGCCCTCGATGTGGTCGGCATCCTTGCCAGGAGCCGTTATCCCGTCGTGACAGGAACCGCAGGTGCCGGTGACCTGCAGGTGGTCGACCGTGACCGCCGGAGACCACGCCGTACTGTCGTGGCAGTCTTCACAGACGTCGGTCGTCGTAATGTGGGTTGCGGGCTTTCCGCTTGCCACGCTGCCGTTGTGGCAGGAACTGCAGGCGCCAACGACCTGCGCGTGATCGACCGTGTCGGCCGGTGACCAGGCCACGTTGTTGTGGCAGTCCTCGCACAGGTTGGTCGTCGTGATGTGGGTCGTGTGCTTGCCGGTAGCCGAGATCCCGTCGTGGCAGCTGGCGCAGTTCGCCGTGATGTTCGCATGGTCGAAGTTCGCGGGCACCCAGGCGGTCGTGGTGTGGCAGTCGTCGCAATTGTCGCCGCTGGTGACGTGCGTCGCGTGCTTGCCGGTCGCGGCAATGCCGTTGTGGCAGCCGGCACACGGGCCGACGACCTGGGTGTGGTCGACCGCCAGTGCCGGTATCCAGCCGGTCGTCGTGTGACAGTCCTGGCAGAAATCCGTGGTCTGGATGTGCTCGGGGTGCTTGCCCGTCGCATCGAAACCGTTGTGGCAGCCGGAGCAGCCGTTGGTGACGCCCGTGTGGTCGAACACGACAGGAACCCACGCCGTGCCGGTATGGCAGTCGTCGCACTGTTCGCTGGAGGGGGGATGCCCCGGCGGCTTGCCCGTCGCCGAAATGCCGTCGTGGCAGCTGCCGCAGCTGCCCGATACCGAGGAGTGATCCATATAGGCAATCGGGCTCCAGGCGGACGTCGTATGGCAGTCGCCACAGATCTCGGACGACGCGATGTGATCGACCGGCCTTGCCGAAGCCTGCACCGCGCCGATCGATGAGTGACAGCTGACGCAGGTCGGGTTCGTTCCCTGGAAGGTGCCGCCGGTGTGGCAGCGTTCGCAGGACACGTTCGCGTGGGCACCATCGAGGATGAAGCCGGTAGTGAAATGGTCGAAGGAATCCTGTGCGCGGGCCGTCGACGAAATTGCCGCGAGCACGATCAAGGTCGCCAGGAGCATCCACGCTGCCGTCGTGTTGTCACTGCGTCTCGCGATGGTCCGCGATCGAATGAATCCTTTCATTGAATCGACCTCACATCCTGGAACGACTCTGCCGAGTGGCACCGGCCGCAGTCGAAGCCGAATTCGCCATCATGGACGTCGTCCGACTGATGACAGTCGGCACATCGGCTCCCCAGCCTCGACTGCGCGGCGAGCGGCCGCCGGTGACAGGTGTCGCATTGAACGTCCAGATGAGCACCCTGCAGCGCAAAGTCCGTCTGCCGGTCGTGGTCGAACTGCCACTGCAGCCAGTCCACCGGGTTGTGGCACAGGGCGCAGTTTTTCGAGAAGCGACCCGCATGCGGGTCGCTGTCGTTATGGCATTCGGCACACTCCGTAGGTGCATCGCTAAAAACGTGGGACTCGTGGCACGCGTCGCACTGTTCGTCCGCGTGTGCGCCGAGCAGTGGAAACCGCGTCAGGCCGTGATCGAAGAAGACCTGGTCGGTCCACGAGTTTTCGTTATGGCAGTCGAGGCAGGTCGTGCCCTGGGTACCCTCGTGCGCGTCGTCTTCCTCGTGGCACGCGAGGCAGTCGGTCTGCGGTTTGACCTCGAAGATCGGCTCGATATGACAGGCCTCGCATTCGACCAGTTCATGAGCACCCTTCAGCGCGTGTTGGGTGTCTACATCATGGTCGAAGTGAATCGAGGTCCAGGCATCGCTGGCGTGGCATGTCTCACAGGCCGTTCCGAAATGGCCTTCGTGGTTGTCGTTTTCGAGATGGCAGGAGACACACGCGATGTCCATTTCGTCGTCGAACGGGTCCTCGTCGTGGCAGTCACCGCAGGTCAGCTCCGCGTGCCGTCCTTCGAGGGCGAAGCGCGTGTCGCGCGCGTGATTGAACTTGGTATCGGTCCAGCCGGTTGGTGCGTGGCAGTTTCCGCATTCCTGTCCGCTGCGGCCATCGTGCGCATCGTCTTCGGCATGGCAGTCGAAACATGCCGTCGGCGCTCCCTGGAAGGTCTGGTCTTCATGGCAACCGGAGCATTCGGCTTCAGCATGTTTGCCGATCAGTGAGTATCCGGTCGTGTCGTGATCGAACTCGACGTCGGTCCAGGCAACGGCCGTATGGCAATCCGCACACTCGGTGCCCATCGTGTCGCCATGAACGTTATCGGCTTCGTGGCAGGCAAGGCAGTCCGACGGCGCCTCGCGATGCTTGCTGCCGGCCTCGTGGCATTCAGCGCACTCGGTTTCGCCGTGTTTGCCGAGCAGGGGAAAGTCGGTCAGTTCATGATCGAAGGTGTCTTCGTCGAGCTTCACGATATCGGCATCCCTGCCTTCATGGTCGGTATGACAGCTTGCACAGTTATCGTCTCGCGCATCGCCGGACAAGCCGTGAAAACCGGATCCGGACTTCACATCAGCGGCGACATCCTCGTGACAGTCCAGGCACAGGCTTCGTTGTTCCGCACGCTTGAATTTCGCGTGGCAGGCATCGCAATCTTCCTCGTATTCGGCATGGCCTTCGATGACTTCACCGGGCATCACCAACGTCTCGATCTGCGCGTCGGCTGGTTCGGATATCACCCACAATAAAGTCATAGCTATCCCGGACAGTAAGAAACGAGGTCTCATGCGTTTGCCACTACTCTGGCTAGTACATGTGAACCGCCAAAACATGGACGAGCGCGGATAGCACCATCACGAAGAAGATGGGCAGATGCAGCACGTGCCATATAGCGAAGAGACGTTCGTAAACGGTGAATTTGGCGATCCGCGTCATCAACTTCATGTAGTCACGGATGAAGTGCGACGTCGTCCGTTTCAGTCGTTTCTGGTCACGGGCTACAACTTCGAACCTGACCGCGGCCAGGCGAAGCTCGCGGCGTGCAGTCCACTGCAGGGACAGGCGAACGAGGCGATGCGTGAGCAACCACTTCAGGCTGCGACGAATGCCAAGCGAGTTGGTCACCTTGTCGCCCTGCAATTCATCGCAAAGCTGGTCGAGCCTGGCGACGAGTTTCGGCATCAGTGTCGCGAGGCCGTGACTCTTTGCGGCCGAGGCCGCGAGTTCCTTCCTTAGTTCGCTGAGAGTGAGTTTTCGGCCGTACAGGCCGCGGTGAATCGCCGCGTAGAAATGCCGGCCGACTATGCCGCTGACGGCGACGAGCAACATGCAATAAAGCGCAACCCGGCTGTTGAAGGATCCGAGCTGGAAGTTGCAGTGGTACAACACGAGCAGCGGACCCAGCAGCCCGAGGATCATGTGCATCCGGAACCAGCGCCGCGTCGAACCCAGGCGGTGAAAGAATCGGATCTTCTTACGCAGCGGGTAAAGCAGCAGTGACAGCATGAGCGAGCCGCCGATGATGCCCAACCAGTATCCCGTTCCCTGTTTCGGGGTGATCAGACCAAGGTCCCTGACCAGCCAGCCTGCGACCAGAAACACACTGATCAGCGCGTAGGCACGAAGCTCACCGCGCAGTGTGCTCTTTGCTTTGTCCTGTTGCTCTGACGTTCTTGCCGATGTAACTATCGGTCTCTTTATGACGGTTTCCGTCATCGGTGCTGTTCCTCCCTAAACCCTGAACCCGGCCGTGATCGACTACTTCAGGCGCGCCTCCAGATCATTGTCCGATTTGCCCAGCTCTGTGGCTCTGTCGTATGCCGCTGCGGCATCACTTGTCCGGCCGAGGTGGTCGTACGATTTCGCAAGCAGGAGCCAGCCCGTTGCATCGCCCGGATCATCACGGAGTTGTTGTTCGAGTCCGGCGAGAAGGCTATTCACCGACGCTGCTTTCGACTTTCTCTGATTCGCCTGGTTACTAACAGACGCAGGTGGCGAAGCGTTGTCCTGCTTATCGCTGATTGCTACGTCCGGCCTGCCGATCGCAGCGTACAGTCCGATGGCGAGGAGCAACGTGGCGAGCACGGCGAGCAACGGCACATGTACGAATCCCCTCGGCGAGTTTCCTGCATTGCGCAACAACGGTGCGGACGCGAAGGACATCGCAGTGAGCAGCATGAAAAACGTGCTCCCGAAAAAGATTGCATTCATACGTATTTACTCGTGCGCCAGTCGCTTCAAGACGACGTCGGCCCCAGCGTGTGCACGCACCACAATTAGGTTTCACGAGCCGGCCTCAATAAAGGTTCCACTACTCGCAAAACTAAGTGGGACGTACCATTGCCAACCGCAGGTACAAATGCAGGCTGTCGCCGATTGCCGACAGCTCTTTTACAACGCGACGCTATTGCCCAAGCGAAGGATGTAATGCACATTCACCCAACTTGTCTTCGTGCGACATCCTATATTCGAACGACACACTCGAGCGGAACTGTCTCGCACTTTTTGGAATCCGTCTACCGGTCTCAGTTATCGAAGTGAGCGCGTTATTTTTCCCATGGAAAAACAAGGCATTTTCGAACCACTCTCATGGATGGAAGTGAAAGTCATTTGCGTCGAGAGGTCTTTAGTTAAATCGCGGCTGTCGTTCCGCGCCTCGTGGTGCAGAAGTTGCTTTGGATACGAATACGGCTGGCAGATTGAAAACTGTGAGGGACATCCAACCGCGATGCATCACTTCATTGGTACGATGCCGCCGGGCACAACACGATAAGCATTCATGAGTCCACTTCTGTTCGTTCTGTACCTGCTGCCAGCTGTCGGGATCTTTGCCTGGTACGTGCACTCGCGACGCCGCAAGGAGTTGGTGAGCATACGCGCCGCAGAGGAAGCGATCGCGGCGAGCATGACCGAGCCGCCATCGCTGCACCCGGTGATCGACGCTACCAGGTGCATCGGTTGCCGTTCGTGCGTTGCTGCCTGTCCTGAACAGTATGCGCACCCGGTCCTCGGAATCATCCGCGGCAAAGCGCGGCTCGTGGGGCCGTCCAACTGTATTGGTCACGGCGCGTGCAAGGCGGCCTGTCCGGCTGACGCGATCGAGCTGGTGTTCGGCACCGAAAAACGCGGCGTGGACATCCCCGTGGTCAAGCCGGACTTCGAGACGAACATTCCGGGAATCTTCATCGCCGGTGAACTCGGCGGGATGGGCCTGATTCGCAATGCCGTCGAACAGGGACGGCAGGCACTCGAATCGATCAGGAAACTCGATGGTCTCGGCAGGCCGAACCAGCTCGACCTGGTCATCGTCGGAGCAGGACCCGCCGGAATCGCGGCGTCCCTCGGCGCAATGGAAGCCCGGTTACGGTTCTGTACCGTTGAGCAGGATTCGCTGGGCGGTACTGTTGCGCACTTCCCGCGAGGCAAGCTCGTCATGACGCGGCCGGCAATACTGCCAATCGTCGGAAGGATGAAGTTCACCGAGACCAGCAAGGAGAGGCTGCTCGAATACTGGCAGGGCGTCGAGCGCCAGACGGGTCTCAATATCAACTACAAAGAGCGAGTGACGGGCATTGCGCGCAGGCCGGACGGCCGGTCGTTCGAAGTCAAAACGACAAAGAAGATCTACGTTACGCGTGCCGTGCTGCTCACGATCGGCCGGCGTGGTACGCCGAGGCAGCTTGGCGTGCCCGGCGAGAAATCGTCAAAAGTGGTGTATCGTCTCATCGACGCCGAGCAGTACCGCGGCAAGCACATTCTCGTCGTGGGCGGCGGCGACTCCGCGCTCGAGGCGGCGTATAGCATCGCGGACCAGCCAGGCACGACCGTATCGCTTTCCTACCGCTCACCCGCGTTCACGCGCGCAAAACCCAAGAACCGGGACAAGGTTGCGCAACTGGCGGCCGCCGGACGGATGAACGTGCTGATGAACTCCAGTGTGCGCGAGATCCGCAGGGACTCGGTAGTCATCGATATAGATGGCGAGGCTGTGATATTGCCCAATCAGGGTGTCATCGTCTGTGCCGGCGGCATACTCCCGACGGGCTTCCTCAAGGAAGTCGGGATCGAGGTAGAAACGAAATTCGGAACGGCCTGACCGACTTGACATTCCCGATACTGCGGTCACTCTTACCGTATCTGGGTGTGTGTGTCGCCGGTGACGAACAAGAAACCAATCTTCTCCTTGCGCTGGCTATCGGCCGAGTTAAAGCGTCGCGAAGTCTACCCGGTGATCGTCGCCTACGCGGTCGTCGGCTGGATCCTGCTGCAGATCGGCGAGGTCACTTTCGATCCGCTCGGCGTCCCCGGGTGGGTGATGACCACACTTATCATCGTCGTTGTCGCCGGTTTTCCCGTGACGCTGGTACTCGCCTGGATGTACGATATTACCCCCCAAGGTATTCGCCGCGATCGATTCTCGGCTCCGGCCGACGCGACTGGCGATGCGGCTTCCATCGCCGTCCTGCCGTTCCTCGACCTGAGTCCGCAAAAGGATCAGGGCTATTTTTGCGAAGGCGTGGCAGAGGAGATCCTCAATGCTCTCACACGCATCCGCGATCTCAACGTCGCGGCACGCTCGTCATCGTTCCAGTTCAATTCGCAGGCCGGTGACGTCAGGGCGGTCGGCCGGAAGCTGGGTGTGAAAACGATTCTCGAAGGCAGCGTTCGAAAGTCCGGTGGGAGGCTGCGCATAACGGCGCAGCTCGTCAAGGTGGACGACGGCTATCATATCTGGTCCAAGGTCTTCGACGAGGGCCTCGAGGACGTATTCGCGATCCAGGACGAAATCGCAGCGGGCATCGCCAGTGCACTTGTAGAGACCATTTCCTCACAGGAGCGCGACGCGATCCACGCCCGTGCCATGCCACGTACGGATATCGACGCATACGACTACTACCTGCGGGGCAGGCAGTTCTTCAATCGGTTCCGTAAGGTCGATATCGAGCATGCAAAGCAGATGTTCTGGCAGGCACTCGACATCGACCCGACCTTCGCGCTCGCATGGGCAGGTTACGCAGATTGTCACTCTTTCCTGATGATGTACGTCGAGCCGGATCCGGCTCATGCGCAGCAGGCCGACCATGCGAGCAGGAAGGCGCTCGAACTCGGCCCGGAACTCGCTGAGGCGCACGCGTCTCGCGGGCTTGCCTGTCTCGTGGGCCGCGAATTCGAGAAGGCCGAGGCGGCGTTCAAGAAAGCGCTCGAACTCAATCCTCGGCTTTTCGAGGCTTACTACTACTATGCCCGCACGCGGTTTCACCAGGGCGATATGGAGATGGCGGCAGAACTCTTCAGGAAGGCGGCGGAGACCGATCCCGCCGATTATCAGTCACGTTGCCTCCGCATCCAGATCCTGCGCGGGTCGGGGCGCGAGGCACTCGCCATCGAGGAGGCGAGGGAGGCAGTCGAAGTGCTCGAGAAACACCTCGAATGGTATCCGGACGATATTCGTTGCCTGCACCTCGGTGCCGGCTCGCTTCATGTGCTCGGACAGACCGAGCGGGCGAAGAGATGGCTGCGCCGGGCGCTCGAAATGGATCCGGACGATCCGGTCGTGCTGTATAACGCTGCCTGCAATTTCGCCACCATGGGCGAGGCCGAGGAGTCCCTCGATTACCTGGAACAGGCGGTGCACCAGGGTGCGGTAAGTTCCGACTGGATGCGCAATGACGAGGACCTCGTCTCGTTACGCGACAATCCCCGCTACAAGGCACTGCTGCAGCGGGTCGAGGAGAAGGAACACGGCGATACAGGGGCCGCGTGACCACGATCTACTGCACCGAAGCCCAGTGCGCGTCGGTCGCTACCATCGTCAACACGTCGTATTGCGCGACGATCTCGTCCTTCTGATTGGTGATCTCCGTGTCCCAGCGGACCTCGCCGTAGCCGCTATCGCCACGTAACGTCTTTTGTTTGCAGGTCAGTCGGACCCGCATCGAATCGCCGTAGTTGAGCGGCGTGACGAATCGCAGGTCGTCGATTCCATAATTCGCGAGTACCGGACCGAAGTCGGGATCGACGAACAGGCCGGCTGCAAACGAGACGATGAGGTAGCCGTGCGCAACGCGTCCCTCGAAAAACGGGTTCTTTTCAGCGGCTTCTTCGTCCATGTGGGCGTAGAAAGTGTCGCCCGTGAAATTGGCGAAGTGGTCGATATCTTCCAGGGACACCTCACGTAGTCCGCTTCTGAATGTGTCGCCGAGTTCCAGCTGCTCGAAGGTCTTGCGGAACGGGTGCACGCCGGGTTCCTTTTCGTCCGCGCCACGCACCCATCGATGCCCGATAACGGATAGCGTTTCGGGCGAGCCCTGGATGGCCGTCCGCTGCATGTAGTGCTTGATGCCGCGGACACCGCCCATCTCCTCGCCGCCACCGGCGCGTCCCGGGCCGCCGTGCACGAGGTGCGGCAACGGGGAGCCGTGCCCCGTTGATTCGTCGGCGCAGTGCCGGTTGATGACCAGCATGCGACCATGATAGGCGGCAGTGCCCAGCACGACTTCACGAGCAAAGGCATCGTCATTGGTGATGATGGAGCCGGCCAGGCTGCCTTCACCCATGCGTGCCAGCTCAATGGCTTCGTCCGGCGTATCGTAGGGGAGCACCGTGCTCACCGGGCCGAAGGCCTCGACCGAGTGCACGGCCGACGAGCGCATGGGCTTCTGGCAATGCAACAGGGTCGGCATGAAGAATGCTCCTTTGCTCGCATCTGCATCCACTACCTCGAATTTGTCACTACCGCCGTAGACGATGTCCGCCTCTGCCGCAAGGTCGCCGACACGCGCCCGGACTTCGTCACGCTGTCCGAGGCTGGCGAGTGCGCCCATTCCGACCTCCCTGTTGGCCGGGTTGCCGACGCTCACCTGTCCGAGCGCCGTCGACAGCGCCTCCACCAGTTCCGCGGCGATCGAGGAGGGCGCGATGATCCGGCGTATGGCCGTGCATTTCTGACCCGCCTTGCTGGTCATCTCGCGCACCACCTCTTTTATGTACAGGTCGAACTCCGGCGTGCCGGGTACCGCGTCCGGGCCGAGTATCGATGCGTTGAGCGAATCCGTCTCGGCGGTGAATGCGACCGACTCGCTAACGACCCTGGGGTGCTGCTGCAGTTTCTCGGCCGTTGTCTTGGAACCCGTGAAAGCGATCGTGTCCTGGCAGTTCAGGTGATCGAAGAGGTCGCCGACGCCGCCGCATATGAGCTGCAGGCTGCCCGCCGGCAGGATCCCGGATTCGATGATCCGCCTGACGACGAGTTCAGTCAGGTAGGCCGTGCTGGATGCGGGTTTGACGATTGCCGGGACGCCTGCCGCGAGGGTCGGTGCCAGCTTCTCGAGCATGCCCCAGACGGGGAAGTTGAATGCGTTGATGTGTACGGCTGCGCCGAGCTTCGAAGTGTAGATGTGCTGACCGATGAACGTGCCGTTGCGCGATAGTTGCTCGGGCGGCCCGTCAAGGTAGACATGATCGTTCGGCATCTCCCGCCGGGCCTTGCTGGAGAACACGAACAGCGTTGAAATGCCGCCATCGATGTCGATCCAGCTGTCGGCGCGCGTTGCGCCGGTTGCCGTCGACAGCGCGTAGAATTGCTTCTTTTGCTCCATCAGGTACTGTGCGAGCGCCTTCAGCATGTCGCCGCGCTCGTGGAAGGTCATCTTCCTGAGATTGGCGCCACCGACCTTGCGCGCGTGCCCGAGCATGGCGCGAAAGTCCAGTCCGTCGCTCGTGATGTTTGCGATCGGTTCACCCGTGACGGCGTTGCTCAGGGCTTTGCCAGTGCCGTCGCCTTCAATCCAGCGATCCTGCGCGAGATTACCGAGCTTCATCATTACGACTCCTGGGATGGCGGCGCGGGCCGGTCCGGTAGGATACAAAACAAGAGGGGAATTGAATTATTCCGTATCAGATTGTACGGTCAGCCGATGCGAAAGCAAGCGCATGGCGAGATGACTATAGACGCAGCCTGCAACCGAATCGTTAAGGAGTTTCGCTCCCGCCCGACACTGCGCGCGGGTTCGCTGATAACGACCGTATTCGGCGACTCGGTCGCGCCGCGTGGGGGTACCGTCTGGCTGGGCAGTCTGATCAGGGCCATGGCCGAGTTCGGTATCAGCGAGCGGCTGGTGCGCACGTCGGTCTTCCGGCTGGTGAAAGACGGCTGGCTGCAGTCGTCCCAGGTTGGCCGGCGGTCTTATTACAGCCTGACGGAGGAAGGGCGCGAGAAGTTCCGTGCCGCCACGCATCGAATCTATGGCGAACCGGACACGGACTGGAATGGCGAATGGTGCCTGTTGCTGTTGTCGAACCTCGAGGCTACCGTGAAAGAGGCGCTGCGCCGCGAATGCGGCTGGCTCGGTTTCGGTCCGCTCTCATCCAATGTGCTTGCGCATCCCTCGCCCGACGAGTCGGATCTCGAAATGACGCTCAAACGCGTCGGCGCATCGGACGACGTCGTGATCATGTCGGCCCGCACGATCAGGAACGATGCCTCGCTGTGGGCGCTCGCCCGGTCCGCGTGGAACCTCGACGATATCGATGCGCGATACGAGAGGTTCGTAACGATGTTCCGGCCGCTGTATGCAGAAATGAAAAAGACGAGCAACGTCGATCCCCGAAATGCGTTCGTGGCCCGGACGCTGCTCATACAGGAGTATCGAAAGGTCCTGCTTCGCGACCCGCAGCTGCCGGCCGACCTGTTGCCGGCCGGTTGGCACGGCACCGCGGCCTACCAGCTGTGTCGAAACCTCTACCGGGATCTTCATCGGGCGGCCGACGACTACCTGAGTCAATTCATGGAGACGGCGGACGGTCCGCTGCCACCGCCGGCGGGCAGCTACCTGCAGCGATTTGGCGGCCTCGCCGATGCGCCCGCCAGCAAGAGGAAGAGCGCCTGAGATGGACAGTGCCGATATTGCGCAACGATGTGCCGACGTGATGTACGCGAGGGATGCGGCATCGAAAGCACTGGGAATTCGCGTGGACATCCCCGGAGCGGGCGAGGCCGTCGCCTGCATGACCGTCCGCGACGACATGGTCAACGGCTTTGACGTCTGTCATGGCGGCCTGTTGTTTACGCTGGCAGACACTGCATTTGCCTTCGCGTGCAACGCGTACGACAACCGGACATTCGCTGCGGCCGCGAGCATCGAATTCATCCGTCCGGCCCTGCTCGGTGATGAGCTTCGCGCGATTGCCCGGGAAGACTATCGCGGGACGAAACGCGGTCTGTACACTGTGGAGGTAAGCAACCAGCGCAACGAGGTCGTCGCCATGTTCCACGGGCGCTCGGCGAGCCGCGGCGAACCCCTTTTGATATATGATACAAACAGCATTGAAAATTGAAAAAAACCGTGACACATTAGCGGCCCCGTTTTCCCGGCGCTTCATCGCGGGAGCGCTTCTCGAAGCGCGAATTTCCCTGGGGCCAGGACGGTCGCGCTTCGAGAAGCGCTCCTGCAGTCAGTTCTAAGGAGCAATCGTGTACACACAAGGTCTTGATCAGAAAGACAAACCCGCAGCAGCCGGCCAGGGCACGGAGACACCTGAACAGCTCGAGGCGTTCCAGGCGCGTATCGACGCCGAGGAGAAGATCGAGGCAAAGGACTGGATGCCCGAAGCCTACCGGCGCACGCTGATCCGGCAGATTTCGCAGCACGCACACTCCGAGATCATCGGGATGCAGCCCGAGGGCAACTGGCTGACGCGTGCGCCCACGCTCAAGCGCAAGGCCATCCTGCTCGCCAAGATCCAGGACGAAGCCGGCCACGGGCTCTATCTGTACAGCGCGGCCGAAACGCTCGGTGTCTCCCGCGACCAGATGGTGGCGGATCTCCTGAACGGCAAGGCGAAGTATTCGAGCATCTTCAACTATCCGGCGTTGACCTGGGCCGATATCGGTACGATCGGCTGGCTGGTCGACGGCGCCGCGATAATGAACCAGATTCCGCTGTGCCGCTGTTCCTACGGGCCGTACTCGCGGGCGATGATCCGCATCTGCAAGGAAGAGAGTTTCCACCAGCGCCAGGGATTCGACATCCTGGTTTCGCTCTGCAACGGGACGGACAAACAGAAAGCGATGGCGCAGGACGCTCTGGACCGGTGGTGGTGGCCATCGCTCATGATGTTCGGCCCCAGCGACAAGGATTCGAAACATTCTGCGCAATCGATGGCCTGGAAGATCAAGCGCTTCTCGAACGACGAGCTGCGCCAGAAGTTCATTGACGTCACCGTGCCGCAGGCGGAGTTCCTCGGCCTCAAGGTGCCGGACGACAAACTCGCATTCGACGAGAGCACCGGCCACTACAGGCACGGTGAGATCGACTGGCAGGAATTTCTCGATGTGCTGGCGGGCAACGGCCCGTGCAACAGGCAACGCATGGCGAAGCGCTGCAAGGCCCACGACGACGGCGCATGGGTGCGCGAGGCCGCGCGCGCCTATGCCACAAAGCACACCGCGAAACACGCTGCCTAGGAGACAGACGATGTCAGACCAAGAATGGCCGCTTTACGAGGTATTCATCCGCAGCAAGTCCGGGCTCAGCCATCGCCATGCCGGCAGCATCCACGCCGCCGACGACCAGATGGCACTCGATGCCGCGCGCGACACCTACACGCGCCGCAGCGAGGGTGTGAGCATCTGGGTGGTGAGGTCGAGCCAGATCGTTGCTTCGGACCCGGCCGAGACCGCGGCGTTTTTCGATCCCGCCCAGGACAAGATCTATCGCCATCCGACGTTCTACGACATACCGGACGGGGTCGAGAACCTGTGAACAAGGAGAGCGCACTGCTTGCGTATGTGACGCGCCTCGGCGATAACGCGCTGGTTCTCGGTCAGCGCATGATCGAACTCGTCGCCGCGTACCCGGAGCTGGAGGAAGAGCTCGCGAACGCGAATTTGGCGCTCGACTATATCGGGCAGGCGCGGATGTTCTACACCTACGCCGCCGAGCTGGAGGGGCAAGGCCGCGGCGAGGACGATTTCGCATTTCTCCGCGACGAGAACGAGTTCCGCAACCTGCTGTTGCTCGAGCAGCCCAATGGTCACTTCGGCGATTCGATTACCAGGCTCGTACTGTTCGAAGCGTTCTACCTCGCTCAGCTCGAGGCGCTTGCGCGCTGCGAGGATGCGCGCATCGCGGAAATTGCCGCGCGCGCCGAAAAGGAGATCCGTTATCACCTCCGCCACAACACGCAGTGGCTCGTGAGGCTCGGCGACGGCACCGACGAGAGTCATCGCCGGGTGCAGGAGTCGGTGAACGAGCTGTGGCGATTCAGCGGAGAGATGTTCGAGGCGGACGAGATCGACACGATCGTCGAGAAAGCCTACGGCGGCCCGAAGCTCGAGGAACTCCAGAAACGATGGCTGGCCGACATCGATGCAATACTCATCAACGCCACCCTGGAAAAACCGCAGGACACCGGGATGGCATCCGGGGGCAAGGCAGGGCGCCACAGCGAACACCTCGGTTACATGATCGCCGAGATGCAGTACCTGCAGCGGTCGCACCCGGGTGCGGCTTGGTAGTGTCCGCGTACAGCCGGGACGAGATCCTGCGCTGGCTCGGCCAGGTGGCCGACCCGGAGATCCCGGTGTTGTCGATCACGGATCTCGGCATCGTCCGTGGGGTGGAGATCGGGGAGCGGGTTACCATTGCGTTGTCGCCGACCTACTCGGGCTGCCCGGCTACCGAGGTGATCGAGAACAGCGTGATGGACGCACTGCGCGATCACGGTGTCGAGGATGTCGAGATAAAGCGCGTGCTGTCGCCGCCCTGGACCACCGACTGGATCTCCGACGAGGGACGCCACAAGCTGCGTCGTTACGGCATCGCGCCGCCCGAGAAGGGCGCAAGCAAACGTGCGCTGATGCGCGGCGAACGCCAGGTAGCCTGCCCGCGTTGCAGCGCGACCGCCACGGAACTCGTCAGCGAATTCGGTTCGACAGCCTGCAAGGCGTCGTACCGCTGCAGCGAATGCCTCGAACCCTTCGAATACTTCAAGTGTATCTGAATGAAGCAATTCCACCCGCTCACCATCGAACGCATCGAACGCGAAACCAGCGACTCGGTGCGCATCGCGCTCGCCGTACCTGCCGAGTTCGAGAGCGACTATGAATTCCTGCCGGGCCAGCATCTGCCGTTCGAAGTCAGCATCGACGGCAAGAAATTGCGCAGGACCTACAGCATCTGCTCGGGGGTGGACGAACGCCCGCTGGAGATCGGAATCCGCGTCCAGCCAGGCGGCGCATTTTCTGAGTATGCAGCCAGCCAGCTGTCGGTCGGCGACACGCTCGACGCCATGCCCCCGGCGGGCCACTTTCACGTCAACCTCGAGAAAGGCAACGCGCGGGACTACCTCGGCTTCGCTGCCGGCAGCGGCATCACACCCTTACTCTCGATGATCAGGTCGGTTCTGGAAACAGAACCGAACAGCCGCTTCGTACTCTTCTACGGCAACCGCAAGCAGGCGACGACGATGTTCATCGACGACCTGTATGGTCTCAAGAACCGGTATCCCGAGCGCCTGCAGCTGCATTTCGTATTCAGCCGGGAGGACCAGGAATTTCCCATCGCGGCGGGCCGACTCGATGCCGACAAGGTGCGCGAACTCTACGAGCACTTCTGCAAGGGGCTGGAGCCCGCCGAGGCGTTCGTTTGCGGACCCGACACGATGATACGGACCGTCACCGAGACGCTCGTTGAACTGGGCATGGACGAAGGTCACGTGCACAGCGAGCGCTTCGGCGTGCCGCGAGAGGCCGCGAAAGCGCGCGCAGCCGCCGCGGAGAAGGCAGCCGATCACGCGGCCGTGACCATCATCATGGACGGTCACAAGAAGTCCTTCGAGATGCGGCGCGACGATGACAATATCGTTGACGCGGCGGCGGATAACGGCATCGACCTGCCGTATTCCTGCAAGGGCGGCGTGTGTGCCACCTGCCGTTGCCACGTCCGCGAGGGGGAGGTCACGATGGCCACCAATTACGGGCTCGAGCCCTGGGAGGTGGAAGCAGGCTTTGTCCTGGCCTGCCAGTCCCGCCCGGTGAGTGATTTCATCCTGCTCGACTACGACAAGACCTGAGGAAAAATGGCGCGAAATCGAAAGTCTCGCGCCGCCTGACGTCGTAAAATTAAGGGCTAATCGGCGCGAGCCCGTTGAGTTGAACAGCGCCGGAGGGCATATGGCCAGACCTATGACAGACATTCCACCGTCGATACCGGATCGAAAGAGTTCCTACGACTACGAGGACCTTATAAAAAGCGGTCACGGAGAATTGTTCGGACCCGACAACGGCCGCCTGCCGTTGCCGCCGATGCTGATGCTCGACCGCATCACGCACATCTCGGCCGAGGGCGGCGCCTGCGGCAAAGGCGAGCTGCGGGCAGAACTCGATATCCGTCCCGAGCTCTGGTTTTTCGATTGTCACTTCGAGGGCGACCCGGTCATGCCGGGCTGCCTCGGGCTCGATGCGCTATGGCAGCTCGTCGGCTTCCACCTGGTCTGGGCGGGCTACGCCGGCCGCGGCCGCGCACTCGGCGTCGGCAAAGTGAAGTTCACGGGCCAGGTATTGCAAAAGGCGAAACTCGTGACCTACCAGCTCGACATCAAGCGGGTGATTTCGCGGAAGCTGACGATGGCGATCGCGGATGGTAGCCTTTCGGTGGACGGCCGCGAGATTTACACGGCAGAAGACCTGCGCGTCGGCCTGTTCCAGTCAACCGATAACTTCTAAGAAAAAGGGACTGCTCATGAGGCGAGTCGTTGTCACCGGCATCGGTGCGGTGTCGTGTCTTGGTAATTCTGCGGATGAGATCACCGATTCCCTGAAGAACGGTCGGTCGGGCATCGTCTATAACGAGAACTTCAAGG
>JAACFE010000008.1 GCA_009937525.1 Gammaproteobacteria bacterium | reverse complement strand
GCCCAGACGGCGAGGCGGCAATAGCCGACCGTGATCGCCCATTGCACGCGCGACGGCGCCCAGAAAGTGAGCAGCACGAGCGAGGCCGCAATAGCGGCGGAAGTGCCGCCGAAAGCAAGGAACAACAGCGAGCGGATCAACTGCACGTCACAGAACCTCTGCGATCAGCGCGCGGGCGGCGGCGGCGAGATCATCGTAAACGGCGGCGGTGGCAAAGCGTTCCGGCAGCGCCGCCTCGGTCCTGCGGCCCTTGCCGCTGCGAACGAGAATGGGGCGGGCGCCGACCGCCGCGGCGGCCTCCAGGTCGCGCAGGGCATCGCCGATGACCGGCACGCCGGCGAGCGATGTGTCGAAGTGTTGCGCCAGCTGCTCGAGCATCCCGGGTTTCGGTTTGCGGCACTCGCAGCCGTCATCCGGCCCGTGCGGGCAGATGACGATACGGCTGATGTGGCCACCGGCCTCGTTGATCAGGCGCAGCATCTTGGCGTGCATCGCATCGAGCGTCCGCTGGTCGAAGAGCCCGCGGGCGATACCCGATTGGTTGCTGGCAACCGCCAGCGTGAAACCCGCCTTGGTCAACGCCGCGATCGCCTCCAGGCTGCCCGGAATCGGCTGCCATTCGTCCTCGCTCTTGATGAAGTTTTCGGAGTCGTGATTGATCACGCCGTCGCGATCGAGAATGATCAGCCCCTTGCCGAGCGTTGCACCGCTCATCGTCAGGCGACGGACAGCCGGGAAATATCGGCGACGTCGAGAAACAGGGCTCTCAGTCCCGCAAGCAGTGCGAGGCGATTGGATCTTACGGTCGCTTCGTCCGCCATCACCATGACGTCGTCGAAGAACCGGTCCACGGGACCGCGAAGCGCGGCGAGCTCGCGTAGTGCGTTCGTGTAATTGCGCTCATCGAGTAACGGCCGAACCGTCGCTTCGGCCGCAACGAGCGCATCGTACAACGCGCGTTCGGCGCCCGCTTCGAGGAGGCCCTCGTCGATGTCGCTGGTTTCCGTGGCCTCGGCCTGCCGCAGAATGTTCGCGATGCGCTTGTTGGCCGAGGCCAGGCTTTGCGATTCGTCCAGTTGCAGGAACGCCTGCACGGCCTGCAGCCGCAGTTCGAAATCCACCAGGGAAGACGGTTGCCGCGCCATGACCGCATCGAAGGTTTCCGTATCCAGCCCGGGGTCGCGGTCGAGGAAATAGCGTCGCAGCCGATCGCTTATGAACGTGTACAGGGATTCGGCCAGTTCCTGCACGCCTTCCTTACCGGCCGGCTGCAGTTCGAGCGCATGCTCGATCAGCGCTTTCAGATCAAGGTCCAGTCCGCATTCGATGGAAAGACGAATGACGCCCAGCGCCGAGCGGCGCAGGCCGAACGGATCCCGGTTGCCCGACGGCTTCTTGCCGATCGTGAAAATGCCGGCGAGGGTGTCGAGCTTGTCCGCCATCGCAAGCACGCGGCCTTCCTCCGTCGCGGGCAGCGCGTCGCCGGCAAAACGCGGCTGGTAGTGTTCGCCGATAGCCTCTGCCACAACGTCGGATTCGCCGTCGGATATCGCGTAGTAGCGGCCCATCGTGCCCTGAAGGTCGGGAAATTCACCGACCATGCCGGTCAGCAGGTCGCACTTGCAGAGCTCTGCGGCGCGCACGATCGAAGAGCCCTCCAGTCCGAGACGTTCAGCTATCCAGGCCGCGATTTCGGCGGTCCGGCTGCTCTTGTCGTAAAGGCTGCCCAGGCCGCGCTGGTAGACCACGTCGCGTAACGCTTCGCGCCGCGTGGTAAGCGCCTTGCGCCGGTCGCTGTCCCAGAAGAATGCTGCATCTGCCAGTCGCGGCCGGATTACGCGCTCGTTGCCGTCACGAACCTTGTCGGGTTCCTTGCTCTCCAGGTTGGCGACCGTGACGAAGCTCGGCAAGAGCGCGCCGGAATCGTCTGCAATCGGAAAATAGCGCTGGTGTCCGGTCAGCGTCGAAACGACGACTTCGCGGGGCAGCTCGAGAAACGCCTCGTCGAAACTCCCCAGCACCGGGACCGGCCACTCCACGAGCGCGGCGACCTCGTCGTAGAGCGCCTCCCCGTCGACGACGTGGCCGTTCGCCGCTTTCGCCTTCGCCTCCGCGCCCGTGCGGACGAGTTCGCGGCGGACGTCGAAGTCCGCGACGACGCGACCTTCCCGCTCGAGGGTCTCGAGGTAAGCGGACGGCGCGGAAACCGTGATCGGGCCCCTCGAATGAAAACGGTGACCCATCGTCGTATTGCCGCACGCGATACCCATAACGGCCCCGTCGACGACGTCGGTGCCGTGCAGTACCACGATCCAGTGGACCGGTCGCACGAACTCCGCGTCACCGGCACCCCAGCGCATGCGGCGCGGTATCGGCAGGTCGGCCAGTGCCTTTTCGATGAGGGCCGGCAACAGCTCGGCCGTCGTCTTGCCGCGTTCGACGGTCTCCGCCGCGAGCCACTCGCCCTTGTCCGTCTTGATGCGCTGCAGGTCGGCCACGCCCACGCCGCACTTTTTCGCGAACGCCGTGGCGGGCGGCAGAGGATTGCCGTCGTCGTCATACGCGACCGAGACGGGCGGACCTTTTTGCGACGAGCGCCGATCCTCCTGGCCTGTCGAAAGCTTGTCCACGATGACGGCGAGGCGACGGGGGCTCGCATAGGCGTGCACGTCGCCATGTTCCAGGCGCGCTTCGTCCAGGGCGCCGCCGAGATTTTCGGCGAACGCGTCCATCAGCCCGCGCAGTGCTTTCGGCGGAAGCTCCTCGGTACCGATTTCGACGAGCAGGTCGGCGGGCTTCATGCTTGCTCGCTCCGGGCGCGCACCGATTCGACCATGGGGAAGCCGAGGGCCTCACGGCTCGAGTAGTAGGCCTCGGCGACGGCCCGCGCGAGGGTACGGACGCGCAGGATATAGCGCTGGCGCTCGCTGACCGAGATTGCCTGGCGGGCATCCAGCAGGTTGAAGAGATGCGATGCGGCAAGCATTTTTTCGTAGGCCGGCAGTGCGAGGTTCAGCCCGATGAGGCGCTCGCAGTCGTGTTCGGCATGGTCGAAGTCGTGGAACAGCGTATCGATGTCGGCTTCGTCGAAATTGTAACGGGACTGCTCGACCTCGTTCTGGTGATAGACGTCGCCGTAGGTGATGCGGCCGAGCGGGCCATCCGTCCAGACGATGTCGAAAATGCTCTCGACGTTCTGCAGATACATCGCCAGGCGTTCGAGGCCATAGGTGATTTCGCCCGTTACGGGGCGGCATTCCAGGCCACCGACCTGCTGGAAGTAGGTGAACTGCGTGACCTCCATGCCGTTCAGCCAGACCTCCCAGCCGAGGCCCCAGGCACCCAGCGTCGGAGACTCCCAGTTGTCTTCGACAAAGCGAATGTCGTGTACCAGGGTGTCGATACCGATTGCTTCGAGCGACTCGAGGTAGAGGTCCTGGATATCGTCCGGCGAGGGCTTGATGACCACCTGGTACTGGTAATAGTGCTGTAGCCGGAACGGGTTGTCGCCGTAACGGCCGTCGGTCGGCCGCCGGCTCGGCTGCACGTAAGCCGCGCTCCAGGGCTCGGGGCCCACCGCACGCAGGAACGTCGCCGGGTGAAAGGTTCCGGCACCCATTTCCTTGTCGTAAGGCTGCATCACGACGCAGCCCCGCTCGGCCCAGTACTGCTGCAGGCGGAGAATCAGGTCCTGGAAGGAGAGAAGAGATTGTGCGTCCTTGGCACTCATCGAGGGGTTCACTAGCGGCCAAACCCGCGCAGTATAGGGTACTCGGGCCGATTCGGACACCACCGGCCCGACGAGCCCACCGCCGGGGCGCTTCTCGAACCGTTGCCGCTCGTGTCCCCGGGGGCGGCCGGGGCATTTGTCTCCCTCATGGCTCGCTTCGCTGCGCTTTACTTCGGTCGACAGACGCCCCGGTCCGCCCGGACCCTTCCGAGTGCTCATCGATTGTAGGAGCGCGCCTCGGCGCGCGATCGCGGTTCGAGAGCCGCTCCTACAGTCGATAAACGCTCCGGGGAGGCTTGCCAAAACGGTGCATTGGCGAGTCGTCGCACTAAATTAGTGCGTTGCCGGGCCGGTTCGCACTATAATGGTGCGAGTTGTCGGCGGTCTTGGCGGCAATATTCAATAAAAACAGTCACTTATCCTTAGCACCATTTTGGCACGCTAAATGCAACACAGAGACAACCGGGCCGGTTTTGCCGGCCGTTTCTATGCATAGCGACTCCTGGAGGAAATCATGACGCCCGCAGAGGTACTCGGCCTCATCAAAGAGAAAGAGGTCAAATTTGTCGACTTTCGGTTCACGGACACGAAAGGCAAAGAACAACACGTCACCGTGCCGTCCCATACGGTCGACGAGGACCTGTTCGAAGATGGCAAGATGTTCGACGGCTCGTCCATTTCCGGCTGGAAGGGCATCAACGAGTCCGACATGATCCTGCTGCCGGATCCAACGTCGGCCATCATCGACATCTTCACCGATGAGGTCACGATGAACCTGCGCTGCAACGTTATCGAGCCGGCGACGATGCAGGGGTATGACCGCTGCCCGCGTTCGCTGGCCGAGCGTGCCGAGGCTTACCTGAAATCCACCGGTATTGCAGACATCGCGTTCTTCGGTCCGGAGAACGAGTTTTTCGTCTTCGACAACGTGTCCTGGGATGATTCGATGCAGGGCGCGTTCTACAAGGTCGACTCCGAGGAAGGCGCCTGGAATACCGACCGCAGTCTCGAGGAAGGCAATACCGGCCACCGGCCGACCGTAAAGGGCGGCTATTTCCCGGTGCCGCCGGTCGACTCGCTGCACGACATTCGATCCGCAATGTGCCTGGCACTCGAAGAGCTGGGGCTCTCGACCGAGGTGCACCACCACGAGGTTGCCACGGCAGGCCAGTGCGAAATCGGCGTCAAGTTCAATACGCTGGTGCGCAAGGCGGACGAAGTCCAGATCCTGAAATACGTCGTGCACAATGTCGCCCACGCTTTCGGCAAGACCGCCACCTTCATGCCGAAGCCACTCGTCAACGACAACGGTAATGGCATGCACGTCCACCAGTCGCTGGCCAAAGACGGTGAGAACCTGTTCTCGGGTGACGGCTACGGCGGCCTGTCCGACACGGCGTTGCACTACATCGGCGGGATCATCAAGCACGCAAAGGCCATCAATGCATTCACCAACCCGGCGACGAACAGCTACAAGCGACTGGTGCCTGGATTCGAGGCACCGACGATCCTCGCGTACTCGGCGCGCAACCGCTCTGCATCGATCCGTATTCCGTACGTATCGAACCCCAGAGCGCGGCGCATCGAAGTGCGCTTCCCGGACTCGATGGCCAACCCCTACCTCGCGTTCGCGGCGATGATGATGGCCGGCATCGACGGCATCCAGAACAAAATCAACCCGGGCGATGCGATGGACAAGGATCTCTACGATCTGCCTCCCGAGGAGGAGAAGCAGCTGCAGCTCGTGGCTTTCTCGCTCGATGAGGCGCTCGCGGCGCTCGACGAGGATCGTGAGTTCCTGAAGGCCGGTGACGTGTTCTCCGATGACCTGATCGACGCGTATATCGACCTGAAGATGGAAAACGTCACGCGCCTGCGTATGACGACGCATCCGGTCGAATTCGACATGTACTACAGCCTCTGAGGTGCCAAAACTGTGAACCGGGCGGCATTTTGGCCGCCCGGTCACCACCCTAAATGCGGAATTAATTGCTATGCTATCGCTATGGAATTGCGCTCGGTTTTCATGCTTTTCTGCCTGTTTGCCGCCGCTGCGGCAGCGGCGCAGGAGGCCTATCGCTGGGTCGATGAAAACGGTGTCGTGCATTATTCCGACCGCCCGCGAGAGGGCGCAGAAGCCATCTTGCTGCCAAGCCCCAACGTCGCAGCCACCCGACGCGTCCCGAGGCCTTCAGCGGCCGCGGCTGAGGAAGACGAGCCGGCCGAGGAGCCGACCACCGGTTACACGAGCATCGAGATCGTCTCGCCCGCGGCGGAAGAAACGCTATGGAACATCGAGGGCGTCCTGAACGTCTCGGTGGCGCTGCAGCCAGCGCTGCAGCCGGGCCACCAGGTTCGCGCGTATTTCGACGGCGAGATGCAGTCGGTGAGCGGCACGAGCTTCCAGCTGCAGGAGGTCTGGCGCGGTGTGCACAACCTCCAGGTGGAAGTGGTGGACGCGACAGGCCGGGTGATGATCCGGACACAGCCGAACCGCTTCTACGTGCAGCAGAACACGGTCGCGTTCTAGGCAGCGGCAAACCAGCGGGCAGGAGCGGCGCCGGCGACGATAGCGATATCCGCGATCAGGCGCAGACCATTCTCGACAACCTGAGTTCCGGCGTCATCCTGCTGGACAGGAACCTGCTCATCGTTGATCTGAATCCCGCCGCGGAGAATATCCTCGGCATCAGCCAGCGGCGCGCCTGCGGCGAATCGCTGCTGCGGCTGCTCGACGACGACCCCGAGCTCCGCGACATTCTCAGCAGGGTCAGTAACACGGGCGATCACTACGCCAATGAATTACGCCTCGGGCCCAACGAGGTCGAGGCGGAAGAGCGCATCGTCGACTGCCACGTATCGCCCATCGACAGCGCCCCGGCAACACTGCTCGTCGAACTCAACGACGTGACGCGGCGCGCGAAGATCAGCCGGGAAAATGCGCTGCTGATCCAGCACGGTGCCGGCCGGCAGATGATCCGGCAGCTCGCTCATGAGATAAAGAACCCGCTGGGCGGCATCCGCGGGTCCGCGCAGCTGCTGGCGCGCCAGCTCGATGACAGGGAACTCACCGAGTACACCGACGTCGTGATCAGCGAGACCGATCGACTCGCGAACCTGGTCGATACCCTGCTGGGACCCGGGGGCGCGCCGAACAAGCTACCGCTGAACGTGCACGAGCTCATCGAGTACGTCGTGCGCATCATCGAGGCCGAAGACCGGCGTTCACTGCACATCGTGCGTGACTATGATCCGGGGCTGCCGTTGATCAAACTCGACCGCGACCAGATGGTGCAGGCGTTCCTGAACCTGATGCGCAACGCGGCCGCCGCGCTGGACGGCCAGGGGACCATCACGCTGCGCAGCCGCGCGGTCACGAACTTCACGATCGGCGATACGCGTCACCGCGTCATCGCGAGCATCGAGATTCAGGACGATGGCCCGGGCATCCCGGCACATCTGCAGGACACGGTCTTCTACCCGCTCGTGACGAGCAACCCGCACGGCACCGGGCTGGGGCTCCCGGCGGCGCAGGAACTGCTCAGCCGCCACGGCGGCCTGATCGAGTTCGAAAGCCGTCCGGGGCGCACGGTGTTCTTCGTGCGTATACCACTCCATCAGACGGATCCTGCCGCGTGACGGCCGAGGCGCTGACAGTCTGGGTTGTCGACGACGACCAGTCGGTTCGCTGGGTGCTCGAAAAGGCGCTGCGGCAGGAAAACATGGATACCAGGAGCTTTGAGCGCGCCGAGCATCTGCTCGAAGCGATGGAGCTCGAATCGCCCGATGTGCTCGTTACGGACGTGCGCATGCCGGGAATGAGCGGAATCGCCCTGCTCGAGGAGGTCAACCGCCGCTGGCCCGGATTGCCGGTGATCGTGATCACCGCGCACTCGGACCTCGAGAACGCAGTGGCCGCTTACAAGGGCGGCGCGTTCGAATACCTGCCGAAGCCGTTCGACATCGACGAGGCTGTCGAACTCGTGCGCCGCGCTGCGCGCCGCAATGGTCACGCGCCGGACGAGCCGGACGCAGACCAGCAGGATATCCCCTCGCTGATCGGCCAGGCCCCCGCGATGCAGGAGGTGTTCCGCTCCATAGGCCGGCTGTCCGGTTCGAGCATGACGGTCCTCATCACCGGCGAATCGGGTACCGGCAAGGAGCTCGTTGCCCGCGCCCTGCACGAACACAGCCCGAGAGCGGACAAGCCCTTTGTGGCACTCAACACCTCTGCCATCGCCGCGGAGCTCCTCGAGTCCGAATTGTTCGGGCACGAGAAAGGCGCGTTCACCGGCGCCGACGCGCGCCGGATCGGACGGTTCGAACAGGCGAATGGCGGTACGCTGTTTCTCGATGAAATCGGCGACATGTCGCCGGCACTACAGACCCGATTGCTGCGCGTCCTGGCGGAGAGCGAGTTCTATCGCGTCGGCGGGCAACAGTCGATCAAGGTCGACGTCCGCGTCATTGCGGCGACCAACCAGGACCTCGCGCGAGCGGTCAGGGAGTCGCGCTTCCGCGAAGACCTGTTCCACCGGCTCAACGTCATCCGCATCAACACGCCGCCGCTGCGGCAACGGCGCGAGGATATTCCGCTGTTGCTCAATCATTACCTCGCGGAGGCTGCGCGCGAGCTGGCTGCGTCAGCGAAGTCGATCGACCCCGAAGCCATGGACGTACTGCGCAGCTATGACTGGCCCGGCAACGTGCGCCAGCTCGTCAACGCGACGCGGCGGCTGACCGTGACAGCGCCCGGCAGCATCATCGGCATGCAGGACCTCCCCCCGGAAATGGGCGGCACGCTGTCCCAGGACCGCGCAACGCAGGACTGGACGCGCAGCCTTGCAAGCTGGGCGGAACGGCAGCTGACCTCCGGCGAGGCACCCTTGCTCGACCAGGCCCTGCCCGAATTCGAGAAAACACTGATCCGCATCGCCATGAGCCAGACGAACGGCCATCGTCAGGAAGCCGCAAAACTCCTCGGCTGGGGCCGCAACACCCTGACTCGCAAAATGAAGGCGCTGCACCTCGACTGATCTGTAGGAGCGGTTCTCGAACCGCGATCGCGCGCCGAGGCGCGCTCCTACGGCGCCCGACGTAGTTAATCGCGACCGAGGATCGGGAATCTCTCTCAGGTTTGTAGCGTGCCGACGAGGTCGGCGACGGAGGCGAAGCCGTGGCGCTCGAGGTAGTCGGCGATGCCGCTGTTTATTTTCTTGCAGGTGAGGGGGTCGTAGAACAATGCGGTGCCGATACCGATGGCGCTCGCACCTGCGACGATGAATTCGATTGCGTCGGTCGCCGTGCGAATTCCGCCCTGGCCGATGATGGGGATGCGGTGGGGCGCGGCCACCTCGTACACCTCATTCACCTTCAGCAGCGCGATCGGCTTTATCGCCGGTCCTGACAGCCCGCCGTGGACGTTGCCGATGACCGGCTTGCGGGTTTCCGCGTCGATGGCCATCCCGGTGACGGTATTGATTACCGAGAAGCCGTCGGTGCCCGCCTCTATGCACAATCGCGCGTTGTCGCGAATGTCGGTCTGGTTCGGCGACAGTTTCGTGAAGAGGGGTTTGGTCGTCTGTGCGCGGCAGGCCGCGACGACGCGGGCAGACATCTCCGGGTCGTTGCCGAACTGTACGCCGCCCTCCTTCACGTTCGGACAGGAAATGTTGATCTCGATGGCGTCGATTGGCGAGTCGTCGAAACGCCGCGTGACCTGTTCGTACTCAACGATGGTGGAGCCCGAGACGTTGGCAAAAAAGCGGGTCTCCTCGAAGTCGAGGCCGGGGAGGATGTCGTCCACGACCGCGTCGACGCCAGGGTTCTGCAGGCCGATGGCGTTGAGCATGCCCATCGGCGTCTCGTAAACACGGTGCGGCGGGTTGCCCAGCCTCGCATCGCCGGTCGTGCCCTTGAGTACGATGCCGCCGACATCGCGGTTCGAGAAACCCTCGATACGCGTGTACTCCTCGCCGAAGCCGACACAGCCTGACAGCAGCACGATGGGCGAGTCCATCGATACGCCACAGAGGTCGGTATGCAGAGGGTTGTTTCGGTGATTCATCGGATGCGGCATTCTAAACGATATGTTCAGCCTGATCCTGTACGAGCCCGAGATTCCGCCCAACACAGGCAATATCATTCGCCTGTGCGCGAATGCCGGCGTCGACCTGCACCTCGTGGAGCCACTCGGTTTCGAGCTTGACGAGCCGCGGCTGCGCCGCGCGGGCCTCGACTACCGTGAATTTGCCAAGGTGCGAACCCACGGGTCGCTGGACGAGGCGCTCGTGGCTATCGGGGAGCCGCGCGTCTTTGCGTTGAGCACCCGCGGCGGCACCCGTTACGACACGCCGCGATACAGGGCGGGTGACGCGTTCCTGATGGGCCCGGAAACGCGCGGGTTGCCGCAGGCGGTACTCGACAGCCTGCCCGAGGAGCAACGGCTGCGGCTACCCATGCGGCCGGGCAACCGCAGTCTGAACCTGTCGAATGCGGCGGCCGTCGTCGTCTACGAGGCCTGGCGGCAGCTCGGCTTCGAGCAGGGCAGCTGATCAGGCAGCGGGCTCGATGTTGCTGTTGAGCCGGAACAGGTTGCCGGGATCGTATTGCGCCTTGATCTTCGACAGTCGCCGGTGAGCCGGCCCGTAGTTGCCCGCCGCCTCGGCGCCATCGAATTCGATGTTGTCGTAATAGCCGCCCATGTAAGGTTCGAGCGCGGCGTACTGTTGCCGCGTCGCCTGGATCATCTCCCGGTCCATGGCAGCGTCGCCCCAGCCGGTAACGAAGACCAGCATGAGTTCCGCATTGCGGTGCGGGAACGCGGTATCGGTCTCGCCGACGCGCTTCACGGCGCCGCCGGCGACGTGGTTTGTCAGGAATACGCGGGGATCGTAGGCGTCGATCATTGCGTCCACGAGGCCCTGGGACCATTCCCTGACCATGCCGTTCTTCGCGTAGGAACGGACGCCGTGCGCCAGCGTGGCGTCCTCCTGGGTCTGCATGATCATGTAGTCCTGCACCGTGACGCCGTCGACCGTGGGCTTGCCGATAGCGCGCAGTGGAGCCAGTTCCTTTTCCCCGGCCGCGGGATCGCCGTTGTAGACGACTTCCATGATGACCGAGTCGCCGACCTCGGGTATGCGTGCCAGCGAGGGGCCGACGTACAGCTCGTCCGACAGACCCGCCGACCACTCGGCGTAGAACTCGAGGACGTCGCGCGCCTGGTCCACCGGCCACAGGATATTCCCGGAAAGCACGTTGCGGTCGAACGGATGCAGCCGGTATTCGAATTCCGTAACGACGCCGAAGTTGCCGCCGCCGCCGCGGATCGCCCAGAAGAGATCCGGCTCGGCTTCCGCGCTGATGCGCCGGATACGGCCGTCCGCGGTAATGATCTGCGCCCCCGTGACGTTGTCGATGGTCAGGCCGTACTTGCGGTTGAGCCGGCCGAAGCCGCCGCCGAGCGTATAGCCGCCGCAACCCGTGTGCGAGACGACACCGGCCGTCGTGATCAGGCCTTTCTCGAGTGCAGCTGTGTCGAGATTGTTGAGCAATGCGCCGCCCTGCGCACGCGCACGCCGGGTATCCCGGTCGGCCGTGACCGTGTTCATCTGCGACAGGTCGATCATGAGGCCGCCATCGCAAACCGACTTGCCCGGCCAGCTGTGGCCGCCGCCACGGACCGCGACGAGCAGGTTGTTGTCGCGCGCGAAACTGACGGCATTGCCGACGTCTTCGGCGCTCACGCAACGCGCGATCAATGCCGGGCGCTTGTCGTGCATGCCGTTCCAGATCATGCGCGCCGAGTCGTATTGTGGATGCCCGGACAGCATCACCGGTCCCGTCATGACGTCGCCGAACTCTTTTATGGCCGCCTTGCCGAGTTCAATGTCCATGCCGTCCAGGGATACGGCGGCGATGCCGGTATCGGCCTGGGTGGCAACCGGAGTTTCCTTGCCGCAACCGGGAAGAAAGGCCGCGGTCACGCCGGCGGCCACTGCGGACCGGCAGAATTGACGTCTGTCCATGATGATTCCCCTATATTCGTGAGCGCATACAGTAATGAGTACTGTGCGGAAAAAGTTTAGACGATAGCCGGCGGATAGCGAGGTGCCGGCCGCTATCAGTGTTCCGACTTCAGATCGCGGCGCATCAGTGCGCCAACCGCCTCGCGCGGCGACGCGCCTTCATAGAGTATTCGATAAACCTGGTGGCAGATCGGCATCTCTATCCCGAGATTTTCGGCCACCTCGTGCACGGCCTCGGCGGCAAGAACGCCTTCGACGACCTGTTGAATCTCTTCCTGGGCGTCTTCGACGGATTTGCCCGAGGCCAGCGCGAGCCCCATGCGGCGGTTTCGGGACAGGTTATCGGTGCAGGTGAGCATGAGATCGCCCATGCCGGCAAGGCCCATGAAGGTCTCGCGCTTCGCGCCCAGCGCCACGCCCAGTCGCGTCATCTCGACGAGTCCGCGGGTGATGAGAGCGACCCGGGTGTTCGCGCCGAAGCCAAGGCCGTCCGACATGCCGGCACCGATGGCAAGTACGTTCTTGACCGCGCCGCCGACCTCGACCCCGACGATGTCGTCCGAGGTGTAGGCGCGGAAGTTGTCGCCTGACAAGGTCACCGCAAGGTCCTGCGCGAATGCCTCGTCGTTGGCGGCGATCGTCAGCGCGGTCGGCAGCCCTTCGCCGACCTCCTTGGCGAACGTCGGGCCGGACAGGACCGCGACCGGCCGGTCGGCGCCGAGAACCTCGGCCGCGACCACGTGGGGAAGTTTGCCGGTGTGCAGCTCGAAACCCTTTGTCGCCCAGCAGACCCGGGCGTTGTCCTTCAGGAGCGGCTTGATGGTTTCGAGGATCTCACGGAAAGCATGGCTGGGTACGACGACGAGGATGTCGCCGACACCGGCGAGGCAGTCCTCGAGTTCGACGAACGCCTCGAGATTGCCCGGAAACGTCGCGCCCGGCAGGTAACGCGAATTCACACGTTCGTCGCGCAGCTGAGCAAGTTGCGCGCGGTCGCGCCCCCAGAGCCTTATCGGCCGCCCGCATCGTGCGAATTGCAGCGCGAGGGCGGTGCCCCAGGAGCCCGCGCCGAGAACCGCAATCGGCTGTGAGTGAGCGTCGCTTATCAGTGTGTCTCCGCCGCTGAAGCCGCTTCGGCCTGCTGCTTTTGCAATGACTGCTGGTACAGCGCATCGAAATTGATGGGCTGCAGGACGAACTCGGGGAAGCCGCCCTTCTGGATGACTGCCGCAATCGCCTCACGCGCGTAGGGATATAGCACGCCCGGACAGAAACTGCCGATGAGCACGCCCATCTCCTCTTTTTCGTAGCCGCCGATATCGAACAATCCGGCCTGCTGCAGTTCGACCAGGAAGATCGTTTTGTCGCCCTCTTTCTCCCTGGCTTCGACGGTGATCGTCAGCACGACTTCGTGCAGCGAGTCGCTGATCGGCGAGGCCGAGCTGCGGAGATTCAGATTCGTGTTCGGCGCCCACTCGCTGGTGTTGAAGACGTTCGGAGTCTGCGGCGATTCGAAGGAAAAATCCTTGACGTAGATCTTCGCGACGGTGAGATGTTTCTCGGGGGTCTGTGCTTCCTGTTCAGCCATGTTCTTTTCCTGGTCTAATGAGAATCCTGGCCGGCGAGATCACCGGCGAGAAGTTTGTCGAGTTCGCCACTCTTATCGAGCGAACACACATCATCGAAGCCGCCGACGTGGACGTCGCCGATAAATATCTGCGGAACCGTACGGCGCCCGCCACTACGTGCCTGCATTTCATCGAAGCGGTCGGGGTCCCTTGACACGAGCACGTCTTCGAACGCGACGCCTTTTTTGGTGAACAACATTCGTGCGGCCGCGCAGTACGCGCAGAATTCGTCACCGTAGATGACTACCGGAGTCTTGTCGCTCATCGCAGAACCGGCGCCTATTTCTTGCTCTTGCTCTTGGTCTTCTTGCCGGACACTACCGGCAGCCCTGCCTGGCCCCACGCGCTCATGCCGCCCTTCAGGTTGTAGACACTCTCGAACCCCGAGTTGCGCAGGGTGTTTACTGCCTTGGAGGACGTCACTCCGGCGTCGCACACGGCGACGACCGGCTTGTCGCGAAACTTCGCGAGTTTTTCGAGGTGGCCGTCGAGTTCATCCATCGGAACGTTGCGGGCACCGACGATGTGACCGCGCGAAAACGATTCGGCGCTGCGCAGGTCCAGGACGACGGCATCGTTGTTGATGAGTTTGACCGCGTCCGTGGGCGCCACCGCCAGCATACCGGTGGCCTTGCGCCTGAGTTCGGTGAACACGACCAGCAGGAAGCTGGTCACCAGCGCAAACACCAGCAGAGTATGGTTGCCGGCGAACTCCAATAATCTGTCCATGAGGCGTCGTGTGCGCGGGCCGCGCAGGGTTGGTCGAAAGGCGGCATTATAGCAGCGCCGGGCGATGGAAATACCCCGCAAACGATCTACACTGTGCGCCCATGCGACGCCTGCACATCCTGATTCTGCTGATCCTGGTCATGCCGACGAGTGCCGTCGCCCAGGAAGAGGGCGCCGGCGTCGCCAAGATCAAGGAGCAGGAACTCGAGGAGGTCCGCGAGAAGATCAGCGACCTCAAGAAGAGCATGGACAAAAGCGCCAGGGACCGGGACCGCCTGACGCAGGACCTGCAGAAAGCAGAGGTCGCCATTGCCGAGAAACGGCTGCGTCTCAAGGATCTCGAACAGGAACGCGCCTACAGCGGCCGGCGCCTGCAGGAACTCGACGCCGCGATCGCGGAGCGCGAGTCCGAGCTGGCGGTCGAGTCCGATCACCTCTCGGCCCAGGTCCGGTCCGCGTACATGAGCGGCAGCCAGGAGAAGATCAAGCTGCTGCTGAACCAGCGCGACCCGGCGCAGCTCGGTCGCATGATGGCCTACTACCGCTACTTCAACGACTACCGGAGCGACAACATCACCGTGGTAACGCAAAGGATTCGCGAGCTTGCGGCACTGCAGAGCGAAGTCGCCGCGGAGGAGGCGCGCCTGGCGGACCTCGCCAGGATTCGCGGCGCGGAACTCGAAAAACTGGCGTCGGCACAGCAGGAGCGGCAGACGTTACTGGCGGCGCTCAAGGACAGGATGGCTGCCGAAGGCCGGGAAATCGAGCGGCTCGCGGCCCAGGAAAAAGACCTCGCGCGGCTGATCGCGGAACTGACCAGCATCCTGTCCGATTACCCGATTACCTCCGAGGAACCGTTCAGTGAGCACCGCGGCCGGCTCACCTGGCCCGTCGCGGGCACCCTGTTGCGCGATTTCGGCCAGCCGCGGGTGGGCGGGCAGCTGAAGTGGAACGGGGTCGTGCTGGCTGCGCCACGCGGGAGGGAGGTCCGCTCCGTGTACCACGGTCGCGTCGCATTCTCCGACTGGCTCGCCGGCATGGGGCTGCTCGTTATCGTCGATCACGGGGAAGGCTACATGACCCTGTACGGGTACAACGAAACGATACTCAAGAACGCGGGCGACTGGGTTGCGCCGGGAGACGTAATCGCCACGGTCGGAGACAGTGGCGGGCAGACAGAGGCGGGGCTGTATTTCGAGATACGGCAGGGCACTCAACCCCTGAACCCGAGGCGCTGGGTAACCCGCAGGCCCGGTGACTGAACCGGGGCGCCGAACTTGTCGGCGCTCACAGTACAGCGCCCGCCGACTGTGGTATCGTCATTTGAACCAGCCGGGCAATGAAAGGGCCGGCGCTCGGAGTCGCGTATGTCGTTGAAAGTCAGGGCTATCCTGGTCGTCGTGATCGGAACCGTCATGGGGCTGAGCCTCTCGATCGGCGGTGGCCTGCTCTCCGACGGCCGCGCGCCCGCCGAGGAAGAGCTGGCCTGGGAGAACGCGCGGCTTTTCGCCGAGGTCATGGAGCGCGTCAAGAAAGATTATGTCGAACCGCTCGACGACAGCCAGCTGCTCGAAAGCGCCATTCGCGGCATGGTCAGCGACCTCGACGCTCACTCTCAATACCTCGACGCCGACGAATACCGCGACATCCGTATTAGCACGACCGGCAGTTACAGCGGCGTCGGCGTAGAAGTCGCGGATATCGACGGCACGATAAAGGTTATCACGCCCATCACGGGATCGCCGGCGGCGCGGGCCGGGATACGCAGCGGCGACGAGATCGTCGCCGTCGACGGCATCGCGGTGGAGACGGATCATCTGCAGGACACGATCGGCCGCATGCGCGGCCGTGCCGGATCCCGAATCACAATCACGGTGCTCCGCGAGGGCGAGGCCATCGAGCATGAAATGCGGCGGGAGATCATCCGTGTTGCGAGCGTGCATTACGAGACGCTGGGCCCCTCCTACGGCTACGTCCGCGTGAGCCAGTTCAGTGAAACCACGGCGCGGGAACTCAGCCGAGGCATCGACGCCATGCAGGAAGCGAGCGGCGGCATGCTGGCCGGACTGATACTGGACCTTCGCAACAATCCGGGCGGCGTGCTGGATTCCGCTGTGGACGTATCCGATCTGTTCCTCGACTCCGGCGTCATCGTGACGGCCGACGGACGCACGAACGACGCCCGCTTTTCGCGGTCGGCGCATCGAGGCGACGTGCTCGACGGCGCCGAACTCGTCGTGCTGGTAAACGAAGGTTCCGCGTCCGCGTCGGAGATCGTCGCGGGCGCCCTGCAGGACCACGGCCGCGCGATGGTTATCGGAACCGGCACGTTCGGCAAGGGTCTGGTGCAGACGGTCATGCCCTTGTCACAGGGGCGGGCGCTGAAACTGACGACGTCTCGTTATTACACGCCTTCGGGCGATTCCATTCATGAAACGGGGATCACGCCGGACGTGTACGTCGAGGGCACGCCGGGGTATCCGGACATGAGCCTGAGCGGCTTCGTCGATCGCGAGCAGGACGCACAGCTGCTCGAAGGGCTGAATCGCCTGCAGCGCGGCGACGTGATGCACAGCAAGGCTCAATGACGTTCGCACAATTCCGCGTTACCGCGATCCTCTTCCTGTTCGCGTCGCAGAGCTTCGCTCAGTCCGCGCCGCGCATCGCGATCATCATCGACGACCTGGGCTACCAGATGGCCGCAGGTCGTCGCGCGGTGGAGTTACCGGGCCCGGTGGTCTGCGCGATTCTGCCCGGCACGCCGAGGGCGACCCAGCTGGCGTGGGCAGCATGGGAACGCGGCAAGGAAGTGCTTCTGCATCTGCCACTGCAGTCGGTAGATCATGATGGCGCGGCGGAGCCGGGCTCGATCACGCTCGACACGACCCGTGAAGCATTTGCCGACACCTTCGCTAACGCGATGGCATCCGTCCCTTTCGCGGTGGGCGTGAACAGCCATCGCGGCAGCCTGTTGACACGTCACCCGGGCCACATGGGCTGGCTGATGGAGGAAATCCTCCGCGCCGGCGGCCTCTACTTCGTCGACAGCTACACCACGCAACACAGCGTCGCGCTGCAGATCGCTTCGGAGCGGGGCGTGCCGGCGATCAAGCGGGACGTGTTCCTGGATTCGAATCCGGCACCCGAAAACGTCGCGAAGGAATTCGAGCGGCTCAAGGCACTGGCGCGGGAGCAGGGGCTTGCCGTCGGCATCGGCCACCCGTATCCGGACACCCTGGCGTTCCTGGAACACGCGATACCGGGTCTTGTCGAAGAAGGGATACAGCTGGTACCACTCCGTGAACTGATAGACTTTCAGCGATGATGAACCGAGTTATTGCGTGTGCCGCCACGTGCCTGCTGGCATTGCCCGTCGTCGCGGCCGATGGCCCGGTGTTGGTGCTGGCGCAGGCCGACGATGTCGCCTGCACCATGGATTACACGCCGGTCTGCGGGGCGGACGGCAAGACCTACAGCAACGAATGCGTTGCCAACGTGGCGGGGGTGGAGATCGTTGCCGGGGGCGAATGTCCGGCGGCGACCAACGGAGAGACCGTTGACAACGGCTCCGGCGACGCTGCCGAGGAGGCGCAGGACGAAGACGAATCGCAGATGACGCCCCGGGAATGCAGCGAAGAATACGACCCGGTCTGCGGCATCGATGGAAACACGTACATTAACGAGTGTTTCGCGGCGAAGTCCGGCATCGAAATCGCCGGGCTCGGCGCATGTGCGCCCAGCGGTTGTCCGGCTGTACCGGACCCGGTCTGCGGGATGAACGGCCGCACCTATCTGAACCGCTGCGAAGCAAACGTGGACCGGGTACCCGTGCAGCGAGCCAGCGCATGCGACGTCGATAATTGCCCGACGGTCTACGCGCCCGTCTGTGGAAACGACGGTGTGACCTACGACAGCGCATGTCTTGCCGACAAGGCCGGAATCACGAGCTACACGGTCGGCATCTGCAACCAGCGACCGTGCCCGAACCTGTTCGTTCCCGTCTGTGGCGCCGACAACCTGACTTACGCAAATGCCTGCTATGCGGAGCGGCGCGGCACGCGGATCGACTATGCCGGCATGTGCGAGGAGCAGGGACGCAACTGTCCGCGCGTCTACCTGCCGGTGTGCGGGATCGACGGCATCACCTATGACAACGAGTGCCAGCTCGAAAACGCGGGCGTCATCAAGGCCTATGCAGGCGCCTGCATAGGGGATTAGACGAGCTTTTCGGTCGTCGGGTCCGCCTAACCCCAGGCGGGCCGCAGCCGGCCCTTGGAGTCGGGGGAATACGGCATCCACGCGAGCGCGAGCACCGGGACATGTACGTCCGTCGTCTTCGCCCGAACGACCATCTCCTCCAGCTCTTCGGCCTGGGCATCGAAGGCCGTATCCAGCGCATCGACCTCTTTTTCGAGTTGCCGGTTCAGTGCTTCGAGGTCGGCGCGGACCTTCGTGGCCGTTTGTTTCGCGCGGGCCACGTCGGCCGCCTCCTTGCGCGCACCGCCGGCCGTCTTGATCGCCGTGCCGACGCGGCTCGCCGAGGTCGTCGAGAGCCGCTTCCGGCCGAGGACCGCGCCGAGTATTGCGGTTCCGATGGAAACCGCCGTATCCAGTGTCTTCTTGCTCGCCTGTTGTTGCTCGCGCGCGATGGCCTGTTCCGCCCGCAACAGGCGATTCTCCAGGGTCGTCGTCTTGCCCGCGTAACGCTTGCGGAGCCTGGCAATCGCCTGGTCGCGCTTTTCGCTGGCAAGCGCCTGCAGGCGGATGCGGAAATCGCCTTCGGACTCGCCCGGTGAGGAGGTCAGCCGGAAGCGCTTGTTGCGGTAAAGGGTGACGGTCTCGCTATGGCGCAGCCAGCGCTTGAAGTCGCGCTGCCAGGCTGCATACTGCTTTACGGTTGCAGCGGGGCCCGGCAGTTCCGCGTACGAAGCGCCGGTCGCCGCGTTGGTGGCCAGGGCTTCGATCTGCATGTCCAGGCGTTCCGCGTTGTCCCACTCGACGGGCACCGGAGCGTCCTCGATCTCGACGGTGTACACGACGTTGCGTTCGTCTTCGACCTGGTAACGCGCGTTCGAAAATACCAGGCTGGCGCCGCCGACCAGGCGCGGGAAATACGTGACTTCCCCGGTCCCGCCGGGCACGAAGTACTGATCGATGCCGGGCGGCAGCGCCGGTGCGTCCGACGCACTCTTCCCCTGCGGTTTCGCGGTCCCTGCCTTGCCCGCGGCGGCGGCTTTCCTGGCCTTGCCCATGAGTGCGCGGATCTGGTCCCGCGTGAGCGGACCCGCGAGATACGACATTACCCAGCGCGTTCCGAATACGACGGGCTCGTCCTCGTGTACGTTGTGCAGCAGGAATCGGCGCTTGCCGAGGCCCGCGAGCGTTCGCTCCATCGCCTGTTTGTCGAAGTCGCGCTGGCTTGCGCCCTCGAGGCCCTCCATGACCCTGGCCTTGTCGCGTTCCGTCTGCAGTCGCCCGATAAACCAGGTGCCCGTGTTCGACAGGCCCTTGTAATCGAGATCGACGGGGTTCTGCGTTGCGAGGACCAGGCCGAGGCCGTACGCGCGCGCCTGTTTCAGGAGTGTCAGAAACAGCGATTTGGTCGGCGGGTTCGCGACCGGAGGCATGAAGCCGAAGATTTCGTCCATGTAGAGAATTGCACGCAGGCTCGACGTGCCCGGCTGGGCCCGCATCCAGGCGATGATCTCGTTCAGCAGCATGGACACGAAGAACATCCGTGACGCATCGTCCAGGTGCGCGATGGACAGCACCGAAATCCGCGGCTTGCCCTCGGCCGTGTAGAGCAGATTCCTTGCAATCAGCGGTTCGCCCTGCATCCAGGCCTCGAAACCGGGGGCCGCGAGCAGGTTGTTGAGTCGCATCGCGAGCGCGAAGCGGTCTTTCTCCGGGAAGAACGCGTCGAGCCCCATGACGCCGATCGTGGTGAACGGCGGGTTCTGGATGGCCGCGATCAGGGCCGCGATGTCGAGTTCCCGGCTATCCTGCCAGGCATGATCGAGCAGGCGCGAAATGAGTATGTGTTCCCGGCTGGCGACCGGGTCCGCGTCGATTCCCAGCAGGGTCAGGATGCCGGTGGCGGTCGCCTGCACGCGCTCGCGGTACAGGTCGACGTCATCCATGAGCGCCGCTTCCGGAGCGGCAAACGACTTCAGCACCGACACCGGTAGCCCGGCATTACTGCCCGGCGTGTAGATGGCCATGTCGGTACTCGCGCGGAGCCTGGAAATGCGGTCGCCCGACTGGCCCCATTCACCGAGGCCCTTCTTCCACAGTGCCGCCTGCGCCGCGGCGTATTCCTCGACGGTCTGTCCCTTGTCGCTCGCGCTGCGCGGGTTGACCCATGGCTGGAAATCCCGGGGCGCGAGCTTCGGGAAGGTCAGCAGCAGGTTGCCCATGTCACCCTTGGGATCGATGGCGATGACCGGAATGTGGTCCAGGGCGGCCTCTTCCAGCAGGCCGATGCCGAGCCCCGTCTTGCCGGAGCCCGTCATGCCGATAATCACGGCATGGGTCGTCAGGTCCTTCGAGTCGTAAAGCACGAGCTCGTCCGTGAGCGAGTCCGAGCTCGGGTCGTGGCGCTTGCCGAGATAGAAGCTGCCGAGTTTTTCGAAGTCCGGCATGGCCATTGTTCGTCCTCAGGGATAGGTGTAGCTGGCCTGTATGCCCAGGGGCAGGCCGATCGCGTAGTACGCCAGCAGGAACAGGGTCCAGAGGATAAGGAAGGTCACCGAATACGGCAGCATCATCGCCGTCAGGGTGCCGATGCCGGTGTTCTTCACGTAGCGCTGGCAGTAGACGACGACCAGCGGGAAATACGGCATCAGAGGCGTGATGATGTTGGTGCTCGAATCGCCGACGCGGTACGCGGCCTGCGTCAGGTCCGGCGAGATGCCGAGCGACATGAGCATGGGCACGAAGATCGGCGCGAGCAGCCCCCACTTGCCGCTGGCGGAGCCGACGAAGATGTTGACGAATGCGGTGAGTATCACGATGCCGACGATGGTAATCGAGGCCGGCGCGGCCATTGCCTTGAGGAAGTTGGCGCCTTCGAGCGCCAGCAGCACGCCGAGGTTCGATTGGCCGAATGCGTACACGAACTGGGCGATGAAGAACATGATGACCAGGTAATACGCCATGCCGTGCATGGCGTGAGTCATGCCTTCGATCACGTCCTTCGAGCTCTTCATCGTTCCGGCGACGATGCCGTAGACGACGCCGGGCACCAGGAACAGCAGGAAGATCAGCGACACGATCGCGCGCATCATCGGCGAACTGAACGACGTGAGTTCTCCCGCGGGAGTTCGCCACGCGGAGCCCTCCGGCAGGGCAGTCACGAACAGCACGATGAGGCCGAGCACCATTGCGACGAGCGCCCAGCGCAGTCCCCTGCGCTCGTTCGGCTGCAGGTCGTGCATCTCCGGAAGGTCTTCCGCGTCGCCATCGATCTCGGTGCCAGAGATGCGTGGTTCGACGATTTTGTCCGTTATGTACCAGCCAAGGCCGATGATCAGGATCGACGATGCGGTCGTGAAGAAATAGTTGTTGAGCGGGTTGACGAGAATGTCCGGATCGAGAATCTGCGCGCCGGCCTGGGTCAGGCCCTGCAGCAGCGGGTCGAGTGACGATGGCACGAAGTTGGCGGAGAAGCCGCCGGACACGCCGGCAAACGCGGCGGCGATGCCGGCCAGCGGATGGCGGCCTGCCGCGTAGAAGATGACGCCGCCCAGCGGGATGACGAGCACGTAGCCCGCGTCGACAGCGGAGTGCGAAACGATACCGACCAGGATGACCATCGGCGTCAGCAGCTTCATGGGCGTCACGTTCAGCAGGGAGCGGATCGCCGAGTTGATAAAACCCGTGTGTTCCGCGACGCCGATGCCGAGCATCGCGACCAGCACCACACCCACGGGGTGAAAATGCACGAAGTTCGTCACCATGACCGAGAGGAACTCGGTGAGGGCTCTGGGCGCAAGCAGGTTGTTGATGACGAGCGGCTCGTTCGAGCGCGGGTCGATGACGCCGAAGGTGACGTAGGAAAGCAGCCAGGACAGCACCCAGACGATGAAGAGCAGCGCGATGAACAGCACCGCCGGATCCGGGAGCTTGTTGCCCACGCGCTCGACGGTCGCGAGCATCCGTGTCGTCAGGCCGGGTTTCTTAGCTTGTTCTTGTTCTTCCGCCATTGTTGTTTCTCGTCAGATCGCAAATTCGAGTTTACATGATTCGCCCACGGCCGCTGTAGCCGGCGGCCCGGGGCGCTGGTCGGTGATTGTAGGAGCGGTTCTCGAACCGCGATCGCGCGCCGAGGCGCGCTCCTACAGTCGATGAATATCCCGGCCGGCTCGCAAACCATCGTGCGAAAGACCTCATGGACGATCTCTTTTCAGCTTGTTGTCTATCCGGGATTAGTGAATACCGTGCATCCAGCGCCTGAGAATCGGCGAAATCACGATCATGAACACACCGACGCCGATGCCGAGCCACATCAGGAACTCGTACAGCTGCGTGTACGTGGCTATCGCTGTCGCGATATCCCCGACGTCGCCTGCCGACGTGTCGATCGCCGCCATGCGCCCTATCCGGGTCGCAACGGTCTCCGAGAGCGCCGTGGCGAGGAACCAGGTTCCCATGCTGACGCCGACGACGTTCGGGATCGACAGCTTGGTCACGGCGGACAGGCCCACCGGCGACAGGCAGAGTTCACCGGTCGTGTGGAGCAGATAGGCCAGGACGAGCCAGATCGTCGCGATATGGCCGGTCTCGTTCGGAAACTGGGAGCCCAGCACCAGGGCGCCGAAGCCCAGGCCGGCCTGCACGATACCGAGGCCGAACTTGACCGGCGTCGAAGGTTCGAGTTTGCGCTTGTCCAGCCAGACCCAGAGCGAGGCGAACGGAATAGCGAGCAGCATGATGAAACCGGCGTTGAGTGAGCCGAACTGGGCGGCCGTAAACGTGATGCCGAATGCTTCGCGATCGACGACGCGATCGGCGTAGAAAGTCATCGATCCGGCCGACTGCTCGAACAGGGCCCAGAACACGATCGTCGAGAGGATGAGGATCATCAGCACGACGGTCCTCGCGAATTCTTCCGAGTAGTGCGTGATGAAGCCGTAGACGACGAATCCCACGATGAGAATGATGGCACCGTAGAGCACGTTATCGGCGAGCGCCTCGCTGCCGGGCAGGAAGTGCAGGTTGACCAGCACCGCGTAGCCGCCTGCGGCGATCGCGATGCCCGCGATGGTAAACGCAGCGCGATTGTTGGAGTGGGTCTTGTCATGGATCATCGAATAGAGAATGAGGCCGACGATTGCGATCGTCAGGAACACGTTCTGCGATGCCAGGACGACGTGTTCGTGCTGTACCAGCCACCAGAGCAGCCCGAGCACGGGGATGCTCAATACGTAGATTGCCTGCTCGACGTTCAGCGGACCGAAGAACGGTCGCTCGAGTTTCTCGGGGTCGGACGGCTCGGCGTGCCCGCGCAGGTATTTCTGTCCATACATGAACGTGAACAGGCCGAAGATCATGCCGATGCCGGCGGCGCCGAAACCGTATTTCCAGCCGAAGGTTTCGCCCAGCCAGCCGCAGAGCAGCGTCGCGGTGAAAGAACCGATGTTGATGCCCATGTAGAAGATCGTGAAGCCGGAGTCGCGCCGCGGATCTTCAGGCGCATACAGCTTGCCGACGATCGTCGAGATGTTCGGCTTCAGATAGCCGACACCCATGACGATGAGCGCCAGCGCAAAATAGAAGACCTTGAGTGCCGCGGTGTCGCGGATCATTATGTCCTCGGCCAGGATGGTGCCGGCCGCAAGCACTTCGCCGGAGGCCAGCGTCAGGTCCTCGAGGAGCCGGGTGCCGGCGGCATAGAACACCGCCTGGTAGCCTTCGACGGCCATGAGGATATGGCCCAGTGAGAGCAATATGCCGCCGAACAGCACGGACTTGCGCATACCGAGATAGCGGTCGGCGATCAGCCCCCCGATCAGCGGCAGCGCGTAGACCAGGCCGGCATAGGCGCCCAGGACGTCGAGGCCCATCTGGTCCGTGAAGAGATGATACTTGGTGAGGTACAGCACCAGGAGGTACTTCATCCCGTAGAATGAAAAGCGCTCCCAGAGCTCGGTCGTAAAACAGACGTACAGGCCTTTCGGATGACCCCAGAGTTCGTCGTCCTGCGAATAATCTTCTGCCGTGGTGGTGACGGAGTCACTCATCAGGTATCCCCCATTTGATGACCGGCGCGCCGGCGGCGGGCCGAAAGGCTATGCATTAAACACCATTTCGCCGCGCACTTTCCACCTGACGCGGCCCCTGCCTCCAGACAGTCGACACCGAAAATAACTATTGGTTTCAGTTAATTAGCGTCTTCCGTAACGGTTTCGCCAGCATCCCCCCGGCGTTCGCGGCTAAAGATTCTCGACATCAGGATGCCGAGTTCGTAGAGCAGATACACCGGCACGGCCAGAAGCGTCTGGCTGATGACGTCCGGCGGCGTCAGGAACATGCCGACGATGAAGGCCATCAGGAACACGTACGGCCGCGCCTTGCCGAGCTTCTCGGGCGTCGTAAGGCCGGTCCAGACGACAAGAACGGTGGCTACAGGAACCTCGAACGCGATACCGAACGCGAGGAAGATCTTGGTGATGAAATCGAGGTAAGCCGCGATGTCGGTCATCATCTCCACGCTCTGCGGCGTAATCGCCGCAAAGAAACCGAACACGAGTTCGAAGACGACGAAATACGCGAACGCGATCCCGGCATAGAACAGGATGATGCTGGAGCCGAGCAGGGGGAACGCGAAGCGTTTCTCCTTCTTGTAGAGTCCCGGGGCCACGAAGGCCCATATCTGGTAGAGGACGACGGGCATCGCCACGAACAGTGCGACGAAAAACGTGAGCTTGAACGGAGTCAACAGCGGCGATGTTACCGCCGTCGCGATCATCTTCTGCCCCGGCAGTACTTCGACGAGCGGCCTGGATACGACCACGAAGATCTTCTGGGAAAACGGCAGCAGGATAACGAACAAGCCCACGACCGCGATCGAGATCTTGATCAGCCGCGAGCGGAGTTCGATGAGATGCGAGAGTAGTGTCCCCTCCGCGAGCTCTTCCTGCTCTTTGTCCCTGTTCGTGGTTTCGTCGCTCACGCCGGCTTCTCTTTCGCCTGATCTTCGGCATCCCCCTCGTCATCCGGCTGCGCTTCGGCTTCGGCAGGTGCAACATCTTCCTCGACGTTCATGCCAGCCACAGAAGGACCGGGGTCCTCGTCGTGCAGCGGCGAATACGTGTCGTCGTCATGCGGCACGTGAGCCGCCGCGGGTCCGATCGTGAGATCGTCTTTCAGCTCGTCGCCGAGGGATTTCAGGTTCTTGAAGTTGTCGCCGAGATCGAGCTCGTCTTCGAGCTGCCGTTTCATGACGCGGGTCATCCGGCGGGCCTGGCCGATCCAGGTGCCGAGCTGGTTGGCGACTTTGGGCAAGCGCTGGGGACCGAGCACGACCAGCCCGATCATGAACAAAATCACGAGTTCGAAGAAGCCGACGCCGGACATGGGGCAGGGTCAATCAGCTTTCTTTGCGAGGCTCGTCAACCGGCGTGTTTTCGAAGTTGGCGTCCTGCTGCGAGTCATCCTGAAGCTGATCTTTGTCTTCTTCCGCCTCTTTCATCGCGCCGCGAAAGCCCTTTACCGCACTGCCCAGGTCGGAACCCAGGGTGCGCAGGCGCTTCGTACCGAAGATGGCAAGCACGATAACCAGGATGATCAACAGCTGAGGCCAGCTAATGTTGGCAAACATCCGATACTCCCGGGGCAGAGCCCCTGATCCTCTCAAAGGCCCGGTCAGAACCGGGCGCGCATTATGTTCATGATACCGATGAAATGGCAATAAAACCGTACGAATATCACGGAACGGAACGCTCAGCTCTCAAGCCAGAACGTGACCGGACCATCATTGGTCAGGGTAACCTGCATATTCGCGCCGAACTCTCCGGTCTCGACCGTTTGAAGCGTTTCGCGACAAATGCGGACCAGTTGACGAAAGAACGCCTCACCCTTCTCGGGCGCCGCGGCCCGGGCAAAGCTGGCGCGCGTGCCCTTCTTCGTGTCGGCCGCCAGGGTGAACTGGGGCACCAGCAAGAGGCTGCCGCCCTCGTCGACGACGCTCCGGTTCATGCGTCCCTCGCCATCCGGAAAGACCCGATAGGACAGGATTCGTTCCGCCAGGCGCGCCACATCGCGTTCGCCGTCGTCGCGGTGTACGGCGACCAGCACCAGCAGGCCACGGCCGATCTCGCCGACGGTGTCGTCCCCGACCTCGACCCTGGCCATCGTGACGCGCTGCAACAGCCCGATCATTTCTGCACTGACCCCATGGTTTCCTGCCACACAGCCCCTTTATTAATGCATCAACCAGTAACAAAGGCCATAGGCAGCAACACGCCGTGCAATATTCTCCGGACCGGATGGCGGGCATGCCGGTTCGTCCACCGCGCCGCGCCACGCGTGCCGGGCGGCCACGGAAGGCAGCCCCGGGGGTATTCCGCCGCCCCGGACAGGGAAGAAAGGGCCCCGATCGGCAGATCGGGGCCCACCATAATGCACCAGAATCTAAAAAAAGATCTTATTTTTCCCACTAATAGTTTTATCGAACAAAAGTGGGATAACGAAACACTTTTATCCGGAAAAAATATAAGACCGTGGGTTTGTCTGGCACCCCGTCACGCCGGCACCGGGGACAGCGGCATTGGCGCCGCCAATAATCCCCGCATACACTAGCCGCTGATTCCACATCCCACGCGGTGCGAGCGATGAGAAGACGACAATTTGTGGGCGGCCTGGCGGCCGCGGCTGGTCTGGCGGCCTGCACCAGGCAGGACGACGGCGGTGCTGCGCCGGCATCGTGCGCCGGGGAAACCTTCGAATGGTCCATTGCGACATCATGGCCGCCGAAATTCCCCGGCCTCGGCGTCGCGGTGAATAACCTCGCGGACCGGATCGCTGCTGCGTCGGGTGGACGGCTGACGCTCAAGGTCTACTCAGCCGGCGAACTGGTGCCCGCCTTCGAAGCCTTCGATGCCGCCAGTCGCGGCATCGTGGAGATGGGCCACGATGCGGCGTACTACCACAAGGGCAAGGTGCCGGCGGCGCAGTTCATGACGGCGATCCCGTTCGGCATGACGTTCATGGAGATGAACGCCTGGCTGTATTACGGCGGCGGGCTCGAGCTGTGGCGGGAGCTGTACGAGCCGCTGAACCTCGTGCCCTTTCCCTGCGGCAACACCGGCGTGCAGATGGGCGGCTGGTTCAACAAGGAGATCAACTCGGTCGCGGACCTGAAGGGCCTAAAGATGCGCATCCCCGGCCTCGGCGGCGAAGTGTTCCGGCGCGCGGGCGGGACGCCGGTCACGCTGCCCGTGTCGGAGATCTTCACCTCACTGCAGACCGGCGCCATCGATGCAACGGAATGGGTGGGCCCCTACAATGACATTACGAGCGGTTTCCACACCATCGCGAAATACTACTATTACCCCGGCTGGCAGGAGCCGGCGCCCGCACTGCAGGCCTATGTAAACCGCCAGGCCTGGGAGTCCCTGCCGCCGGACCTGCAGTCGATCATCGAGACCTCCTGCCAGGCGATCACCACGGACATGCAGGCCGAATACACCCACGGAAACGCGGCCGCGCTGCAGCAGTTGCTAGGGGATCCGAACGTCGAATTGCGCCAGTTCCCGGACGGAGTGCTTCAGTACCTGAAGTCGATTGCGCAGGAAATCGTCGAGGAAATGGTGGCCAACGATCCGATGGCCGCAAAGATCTACGAGTCGTGGTCCTCGTTTCTCGCGATGTCGATCCCGAATCAGCGGATCACGGAGCAGGCATTTCTCGCTACCCGGCGCTAACGGGCCGCAGCCGCGCCCGGTAGTCTCAGTTGCCGTAGATCCTGCCCGGCAGCCAGGTGACGAGCTCCGGAAACAGCGCGAGCAACAGCAGCGCGCACAGCTGTATCGCCACGAAAGGAATTACGCCGCGATAGATCTGCTGCGTCGTGACGGAAGGCGGTGCCACGCCCCGCAAATAGAACAAGGCAAAACCGAAGGGCGGCGTCAGGAAGGATGTCTGCAGATTGATCGCGATCATCACGCCGAGCCACACGGGATCGAGTCCCATCGCCAGCAGCACGGGCCCAACGATCGGTACCACGACGAACGTAATCTCGATGAAGTCGAGCACGAATCCGAGCAGGAACATGACGAGCATTACGATAAGGACGGCCCCCGCCACGCCGCCGGGAAGGGACTCCAGAATGGCGCGTACGCCATCGTCACCGCCGAAGCCGCGAAACACGAGTGAAAAAATCGACGCGCCGATCAGTATCACGAAGACCATGCTGCTGATCTTGAGGGTTGCCTGCAGGATCTCGCCGAGCCGCGCCATGCTGATCTCGCGCCGTGACAGGGCCAGCAGCAGCGCCCCCATGCCACCAACGCCCGCCGCCTCGGTCGGTGTTGCGAGTCCGGCCAGTATCGATCCGAGCACCGCGAATATCAGCAGCAGCGGCGGCATCAGCGCACGCAGAATCTGCAGGAGCGAAACGCTGTCATCCTCGGCACGTTCGTAGGCCGGCATCAGTGCCGGCCTGAAAAACGCGGCCGCGACCAGGTAGAGCACATAGAGGAGCACCAGCAAAAGCCCCGGAACCAGCGCGCCCGCAAAGAGATCGCCGACCGATACGGTCTTCGGTGAGAACATGCCCAACCCGATCTGCGCCTGCTGGTATGCGCTCGACATGACATCCCCCAGCATGACCAGGATGATCGACGGCGGGATGATCTGTCCCAGCGTCCCGGATGCGCAAATCGTGCCCGTCGCCACCTCGGGTGAATAACCGCGGCGCAGCATCGTCGGCAGTGACAGCAGGCCCATCGTGACCACGGTGGCGCCGACGATACCCGTGCTCGCAGCCAGCAACATACCCACCAAGGTCACGGAGATGCCGAGGCCGCCCCGCAGGGAACCGAAGAGCCGGCTCAAGGTATCGAGCAGCTCTTCCGCTATTCGTGCCCGCTCGAGCGTCACGCCCATGAAGACGAACAGGGGCACGGCAACGAGCGTCTCGTTACTCATGATGCCGAAGACGCGGTTCGGCAGGCTCGACAGCAGCGCGTCGTTGAAGCCGCCCATCGCCGTACCCGCGGCAGCGAAGATCAGCGCCGTTCCGCCCAGCGAAAACGCCACCGGGAAACCCGCCAGCAGGACCAGGATCACCGTCGCGAACAGCAGCAGCGCGACCCACTCCATCAGCGTGGTTCCCGGAGGGTGTTCAGCGCACGGATCAGCATCGAAACACCCTGTACGGCAAGCAGCAACGGCATCAACAGCAGCACCGACTTCAGCAAGGGAACGAACGGGTACGGCATACCGCCGGGTTCCCGGGACGACTCGCCGAGTTGCCAGGAGACGACGACGAAGTCCCAGGCCTTGTAGCCGAGAAAACCGCACAGGGGGAGCAGGAACAGGAGCGTGCCGAGCAGGTCGACCCATGCTCGCCGGTGGACGCTCATGCCGCGATAGAAAATGTCCACGCGGACGTGTTCGTCCTGCTGCAGGGTGTACGCCGCGCCGATCATGAACACGACGGCATGCATCCAGACGACCGACTCCTGCAGCCAGACGGCGCCGGCATCGAAGACGTAACGCATGACGACAACGACGCAGGTCACGATCACCATGATCAGCGTCAACCAGGAAGTGAGCCGGCCGGACACGATGCTGATCGTGTCCAGGGTGCGCAGAATGCGATTGTCGGCCGGAGGCTCGTTCAAGGATCAGCGACGCCAGAAGGTCGGTGTGACCAGGACCAGCAGCGTGAAGATCTCGAGACGCCCGAGCAACATGCCGGCGATCGATATCCATTTGGCAACGTCGCTCAACGACATGAAGCCTCTGGATACGTCGCCGAGTCCGGGGCCGAGATTATTGAGAGTCGCAGCCACGGCGGAAAATGCGGTTACCTGGTCGAGGCCTGTTGCCATCATGGCAAGCATCATGCCGGCGAACACGATGACGTAGATCGAAAAGAAACCCCAGACGGCGTCGACAACACGGTGAGGGACGGCCTTGTTGCCGAGTTTGACCGGGATTTCGGCGGAGGGGTGCACGAGGCGCACGATCTCGCGGACGCCCTGCTTGTAGACCAGCAGCCAGCGAATGACCTTAATTCCTCCAGCGGTCGACCCGGCCGAACCACCGATGAAACTGGCGAAAACCAGAAGCACGGGAACGGCCGTGGGCCACATCGAGAAGTCTGCGGTCGTAAACCCGGTCGTCGTCGCAATGGATACCGCCTGGAAGAGTCCGTTGACGATGGCGTCGCTGGCGGTGTCGAAGATGCCGAAATAAAGCAGCGCCGAGACGACCATCACGGAAATGACCATAAGGAAGAAGGCGTATGCGCGAAACTCCGGATCCTGGGTGTAGTGCTTCACGGAAATGTACCGCCACGCGAAGAAATGCAGCGAGAAATTGATGCCGGCGAAGAACATGAACACGACCGCGACGAGATCGATCGCGCTGCTGTCGAAATAGCCGATGCTCATGTCGTGCGTCGAGAAACCACCGATCGCGACCGTGGAGAAAGCGTGGCACAGGGCATCAAAAACGCCCATGCCCGCCATCATGTAGCCGATGAAGCAGCTGATCGTGAAACCCAGGTACACGTACCAGAGCGCTTTGGCGGTCTCGGTGATGCGTGGCGTCAGCTTGGTGTCCTTGACCGGCCCCGGCGTCTCCGCGCGATACAGCTGCATGCCGCCGACACCGAGCATTGGCAGCACCGCGACGGCGAGGACGATGATGCCCATGCCGCCGAGCCACTGAAGCTGTTGCCGGTAATAGAGTATGGAGCGCGGGAGTTCGTCCAGACCGGTAAGAACCGTCGCTCCGGTCGTGGTCAGCCCGGAAATGGACTCGAATATCGCATCCGTGACGGACAGCGACAGGCTGTTGTCAAAATACAGCGGCGCGGCGCCGAACGTGCCGAGCACGGTCCAGAATGAAGCGACAACCAGGAAGCCGTCGCGGAGACGCAGCTCCTTGCGTTCGCGACGGACCGGCAACCAGCAGATGATGCCCGCCACCAGGGTCAGCGCGAAACCCTCGATGAAGGACAGCCACGCCTGATCGGCGTACCAGAGGCTGACCAGGATCGGCGGCAGCATCGTGATGCTGAACATCATCAGCAGCAGTCCGAGAATGCGTTGTACGACGGTCCAGTTCATCCCGAGCCTGGGTCCCTAGACGAAGGAAACGCCAACCTGGAACAGCTGCTCGAGACGGTCTATCTTGCGCCGGTCGGTCATGAAAAGAATGACGTGATCGTCTGTCTCGATGACCGTATCGTGGTGCGCGATGATGACCCGGTCCTTGCGCACGAGCGCAACGATAGCCGTGCCCTTCGGCAGGTCGATATCTTCGATCTTGCGCCCCACTACACGCGACTCTTTCTCCGTGCCATGTGCGATGGCCTCGATCGCTTCCGCGGCGCCGCGGCGCAGCGAGTGGACCTTGACGACGTCACCGCGGCGCACGTGCGCGAGCAGTGAGCCGATCGTGACCTGCTGGGGCGAGATTGCGATGTCGATGCTGCCTGCTTCAACGAGGTCGACGAAAGACGCCCGGTTTATCAGCGCCATTACCTTGTGAGCGCCGAGTCGTTTCGCGAGCATCGAGCTGAGGATGTTCGCTTCCTCGGAATTGGTGAGCGCACAGAAGACGTCGACGTTGTCGACGTTTTCTTCGAGCAGCAACTCCTCGTCGGCCGCGTCGCCGACGAGCACTATGGCGCGATTGAGCTGCTCGGAGATCGTCCTGGCCCGGCTCGTGTCGCGCTCGATAATCTTGACCTGGTTGGTCTGTTCGAGCGCGAGCGCCAGGCGCACGCCTATGTTGCCGCCGCCGGCGATTACGACCCGGCGCACCGGTTCCTCCAACCGCCGCATCTCGCTCATGAAGACCCGGATATCCTTGCGGTCGGCGATGAAGAACACTTCGTCGCCTTCCTGGATCACGGTTTCACCGTCGGGCAGCATGGCCTTGCCGCGCCGGTAGATCGCGGCGATGCGGCCCTCCGTGTTCGGCACGTGATCCTTGAGCGTTGCGATGCGCTGGCCGACCAGCAGGCCGTCCCGGTCGGCGATGACGCCGACGAGCCTGACGCGTCCGCCGGCGAAGTCCAGTACCTGCGACGCACCCGGGTACAGGATCAGCTGCTCGACGTACTCGCACACCAGTTGCTCCGGGCTGATGCCGACGTCGATGGGGATGGCATCCTGTGAGAACAGCTGCGAGGTATTCATATACTCGGCGGAGCGGATACGGGCGATCTTGGTCGGCGTATGGAACAGCGTATACGCGATCTGGCAGGCGACCATGTTGATCTCGTCCATGTCGGTAAGGGCGACGACGATGTCGGCATCGTTCGCCCCGGCGCGCTCGAGCACCTCGGGATAGGCCGCATGGCCGACAACGGTACGGATATCGAGCCGGTCCTGCAGCTCGCGCAGAACTTCGGGACGCACGTCGACGACGGTAACCTCGTTGGCCTCTTCGCGAGACAGATGGTAGGCGGCGGAAGAACCAACCTGACCTGCACCGAGAATTAGAATCTTCATTGTTGTCGACAGGCTTAAGCGCGCAGCATGATAGTGATGCTGCAAGGCCGTAAGTCTACATCAGATCGAGATTGGCATAGGAAAGAACCAGCCATTTTGTGCCGGCCGTCTCAAAATTCACCTCTACTCTCGCGTGTGCGCCCTGCCCTTCGTAGTTGAGAATGACGCCATCGCCGAACTTCCCGTGGCGGACGCGCTGGCCCAGCCGCACGCCCATCTCCGCATCCGAGGATTTCCGGAGCGAACTCGCGGCCGCGGATCGCGGCGCGCGCAGCGGCCGTGACACCTGCACGCGCGGCCGGATTTCCTCGACATGCTCGTCGGGGATTTCCGACAGGAAACGCGACGGCTGGGAGAAACTGTCCATGCCGTGCAGTCGCCGCTGTTCCGCGTAGGTCACGTACAGGGCCTGTTTCGCGCGCGTGATACCGACGTAGCACAGGCGCCGCTCTTCCTCCAGGCCGTTGGGATCCGCGATCGAGCGTTGGTGCGGGAACAAGCCGTCCTCCATGCCGCACATGAACACGAGCGGAAATTCCAGCCCCTTCGCGGAGTGCATCGTCATCAGCTGCACACAGTCTTCCCAGGCTTCCGCCTGACCCTCGCCGGCCTCCAGCGCAGCATGCGACAGGAACTCGTCCAGGGGCGACATCTCGCCGGCCGGGTCGGGCTCGAAGCTCTTCGCCGCGCTTACCAGCTCCATCAGGTTCTCGAGCTTGGTCTCACCGCGCTCGCCCTTGTCGTTGCGGAACATCTCGACGAGACCGCTGGCGTGGATCACGTGGTCGACCTTGTCCTGCAGGTCGAGCCCCGTGGTCTCGCGCGCCATTACCTCGATGAGATTCATGAAAGCGTGCACCGCGTTGGCAGCGCGACCAGCGAGTTCGTCGCTCGCCACGGCTCCGGCGGCACGCCACATCGTGCAGCTGTTGGCGCGCGCGTAGGCGCGCATGATCTCGACCGTACGGGCGCCGATACCGCGTGTCGGCCGGTTCACGATGCGCTCGAAGGACGCATCGTCTTCACGATGCGAGATCAGCCGCAGGTACGCGAGCGCATCCTTGATCTCGGCGCGCTCGAAGAACCGCAGTCCGCCGTAGACACGGTACGGGATGCCCGCGTTGATCAACCCTTCCTCGAGCACGCGGGACTGGGCATTGGAACGATACAGGACGGCGGTGTCGGCACGCGCATTGCCCTGGTCGATCCAGTCCCGCAGCCGGCCGATGACGAAGTCGGCCTCATCGCGCTCGTTGTACGCCGCGTAAAGCCTGATCGGCTCGCCCTCGGCACCGTCGGTCCACAGGTTCTTGCCCATGCGGTCGGCGTTGTTTGCTATGACGGCGTTGGCGGCGTTCAGGATCGTGGCGGTGGAACGGTAGTTCTGTTCCAGTTTCACGACCGTCGCATTCGGGAAGTGCCGCTGGAAGCGGTGTATATGTTCCACGCGCGCGCCGCGCCAGCGGTAGATCGACTGGTCGTCGTCGCCGACGACGAACGGGATGGCCGCGCTGTCCCCCGCGAGCAGCCGTAACCACGCATACTGGATCGCATTGGTGTCCTGGAACTCGTCGACCAGCAGGTGCTGGAAGCGCCTCTGGTAGTGGGCCAGCAGTTCGGGATTGTCGCGCCACAGCTCGTGGGCCCGGAGAAGCAGCTCCGCGAAATCCACGAGCCCGCCGCGCTCGCAGACTTCCTGGTAGGCGGCGTAAAGCGAGATCATCTGCCTGCGGTTCGGGTCCCGCTCGGCGTCGAGATGCTGTGGCCGCAGGCCCTCGTCCTTCTGCGCGTTGATGAACCACTGGATCTCCTTGGGGACCCAGCGGCTGTCGTCGATCTCGAGGTTCTTCAGCAACCGCTTGATCAGGCGCAGCTGGTCGTCCGCATCGATGATCTGGAAGTTCTGCGGCAGCTTCGCTTCCTGCCAGTGCCGCCGCAGCAGGCGATGGGCAAGGCCGTGAAACGTGCCGATCCACAGGTGATTGACCGGCATGCCGAGCAGCGCCTCGATGCGGCCGCGCATCTCGGCCGCCGCCTTGTTGGTGAATGTGACCGCGAGCAGGCCCTGTGGCGACATGCCCTCGACATCGATCAGCCAGGCGGCCCTGTGTACCAGAACGCGTGTCTTGCCGCTGCCGGCGCCGGCGATGACCAGTGTCGGCTCCGCGGGCGCAGTGACGGCCTGACGCTGCGCATCATTGAGGGATTCGAGAATCGGGGTGACGTCCATGAAGCGCGCAAGTTTAGCAGGATTGCGCGCGTATTCGGGTGAGTCCGTGGCGTGTTGGCAGGCCCTAATCCTGGCGCCAGACGAAGCCCAGCGAGTAGCGGCCGCGGTCGTGCTGGATGCGCGTATCGTTCGACACGAATTCGTCGAAGCGGCCCTCCAGGCTGACGCTGAGTCTGGGCGTTATCCGGTAGCTGAGCTTCGCGTCGGCCCTCGCGGTCTCGAGGATCTTGGTCGGCAGCGCCGGGTTGTTGAACGCAAACGCGTTCTCGTAGTTGTAGTTGCGGTAATACCCGGAAAGTTCGAGGTCGAAGCGGACACCGGGGGACCAGTGAAACTCGAACTCGTAATGATCGCGTACGTAGTTGTTGTATCCGGCGTAGCGATCCTCGCGATCGACACGCTCGTATTCGAAACCGACCCACATGGTCCTCGTTATTCGCTGTCTTGCGAGCAGCGACAGCCCGAGGTAGTCGTAGCGCACGCCCGGGTTACCGATCGGCTGCGTGCCATCGGGCTCGAAGGAGGGGCGGTCGCTGTAGCGACGGCTGAATGTTTCTGCCGTGACCCGCAGTAGCGACGTGCGCGTAAACGAGTACTGCGAATGGAGGCTGAAGAGAAAATACTCGTGATCGTAGGACGGAACGACCTCGACGTCCTCGTAGTCGTACAGGTAGCCTTTGGCCACCATCCCGAGCCCGAATTTCCCCCAGCGTTGCCGGAAGCGGATGTCGGGCCCATAGCGGGTGTAGTTCATTCGCTCGCCGATATCCACACCGCCAACCGCTCGCGGCAGGCCGTCGTCGGGATCGTAGTAGACACCATCGCGCTGCGCGAAACGGAAGGAGCTGTAAACCTCACGCTTGCGATTCTCTTTCCTGCGGATGTATTCGTTGCCGACGCGCAATTCGTGCCGGAACTCGTCCGCGTCGCTTTGGGCGCGGTCCTGGTAGTAATCGCCGGATGCACGGTACGCCGCGAAAAATCCTTCGAAGCGGTAGGTGTTGATCATGTACTTCGCACCGACGTCGTACGGCATATAGCTGCCGGTCTGCACCACGGGCACGATCAGCGGCAGGTTCGGGTTCGCAAAGTCGATGTACGGCTCGGACGGAGAGCGAAAGACATTGGTGTCATTGCCGTAGCCGACGCTCGCGAAATAGCTGAAGTCGAAAATGTCACGCTCCCGCTGTTCCGCCACTTTTTGCTGGTAGACGGGGTCTTCGGCCCGTTCGCCACGCTGGATACGTGCGATCGCCGTGCGCGCGAGACGGGAGATGTCCTCGCTGGTACCCTGGTCCCGGGCATAGCGGAACCAGCGCAATGCTTCGTCGTTTTCGCCTGCGGCGTAGGCGTTCAGTCCGAGGTTGTAATGCGCAAGCTGCCGCAGTTTTGGTGAGCGCGTCGCTTTCTCCAGCGACTCGCGCGCCCGGATGTGCTGGCCCGCCTTGTAGTGCGCGACGCCGGTGTTGTAGTGCAGCAGCGGAGTATCCATCCCCGCGTCGGCAGCCTGCCCGTAGCGCAGCAGCGCAGCCCAGTAAAGATCATCACGAAACAGCCGGTTGCCGTCGCTGAATAGTTCTTCGGCGCTCATCGCGGCGACCGTCGTGCTCGTGAGCAGGCAAAAGAAAGCCACTGCGACGGCCAATACCCTGGCCGGCAATCCGATTCCTGGTTTTCTGGTTGCGGCGGTAATTCGCGGAATTCCCGTAAAACGTTATGTCAGATCGCAAAATGCCCGATATTCGGCGCGAAAACTATGACGTAGTGCAAGAAAATCCCCCTGGGTGGGGACCACCCAGGGGGAACGCTGCGGATTGCGCCTGATTTTCGTCAGGCGGGAGGCTGTTCAGCGTGACATCAACCTTCCGATGGGTCGTCACTTTCCTCGCTTCCGTCGTCGTCACCGAGGCCATCCTCCATGTCGTCCTCGACGTCATCCTCTTCGAAGGCGGAGTCGTCTTCGGGCTCGTCGTCGCCCTCCATCTCGTCCTCTTCCTCGTCGTATTCGTCATCCTCGATGTCTTCGCCTTCCTCGTGATCGTGATCGTCGTCATCGATCTCGTCGACATCGTCGATTTCGTCGTCGCTCTCGAAATCGTCGCCATCTTCGTCTTCGAAGTCCTCGCCGTCGTCCTCACCGTCCTCGTCTTCGAAGTCTTCGTCATCCTCGGACTCGTATTCCTCTTCGCCCTCCTCTTCGGAATCGTCGTCGTCCCCGGACTCATCCTCGTCCCAGTCGTCCTCGTCGTCTTCCGGGCCCCGCATCTCGACCATTTCGTCGATGTCGTCATCCAGGTCGAGATCGTCATCGAGGACTTCCATCATGACGTCGAGGTCATCGAGATCGTCGTCGGCGCGTACGGCGGCCGGCATGAACGCAAAGCAGGTCAGCACCAGCACCGCGATGAATACGTTGAAATGTTTCATGGCATTACTCCGTTAATACTTACCTGGACATCCAGTCCAGCCGTGAATCAGGAAACGTCGACCCGTAACCGGAACGTCCGGTTGCGGTCCTTATGTTCGAGGCGGGCCAGCAATTCGCCGCCGGCCGGCGTCAGCGCAATCAGTGTCAGCGGCAACAGGTTCTTGCCCTCCCGGAGGCTCGTCTCCCAGGTTATTTCCCGCTGCCCGGGGAACCCGGCGAGCTCGATGCCCTCCGGTAACGAGACCGTCAGCGTCGCGGAGTCGAGCGCCTCGGCGGATGCGAAGACCAGGCGCACGGTGTGCTCCTGCTCCATCGCGATGGTCACGCCGGGTATCGTCGGCTCTGCGTCCGGCAGCTGCGGCGTCGTCATCAGCATCGCGGTAATTGCCCAGATCGCGAGTCCTGCAGCAATTGCGGAGCCGAAGCCCGCAAGCATCCAGCGGTTGCGCTGGCGGCGCGAGCCTTTGTGAACGGCGCGCAAGAATGCCCGGTCATAGAACCCTGCTTCGGCTTCCGGCACCGGGTAATCTTTTAACAAGTCGAGGAGTTCCTGCTCCTCCATCACGCGTTTACTGTTCATGACTATTATCCTGCCTGTACCCATACACGCTCGGTGTCAGGAAATGGTTCCATCATTGTCGAGGATTTGACGTAATCGGGCACGCGCCCTGTGTAGCCTGGACTTTATGGTGCCTACCGGGATTCCCGTCATGCCCTCGATCTCCTCCAGCTTGTACCCCTCGGCGTCGTGCAGCAAGACCACGAGGCGGTGTTCTTCGCTGAGTTGCTGCAGTGCCGCATCGAGCTGCCGGAATTTCTCCAGCCTCTCGTGGTCGTCCACGGGGTCGAGATCGCCCGCCAGGTCGGCGAGCCCCTGCCCCGGCAGGTGGCCCTCATCGACGAGGTGCATGCGCTGACGGGCAAAGCGCCGGTGCTGATCGACGAACTGGTTGTACATCACCCGGGACAACCACGAACCCGGTTCCTCGATATGGACGAGTTCGTCGAGCATGCCGAATGCCTTGATCAGCAGCTCCTGGAACAGGTCTTCGGCTTCGGGCTTGCTACCTGCGAGCCGCCATGCCAGCCGGTAAAGGCGGTCGAAATGCGGTCGCACCAGGCGCTCGAAGACCTCGGTTTGGTGTCGGTCGGTCATCGCACCGCTGAGTGTATAGCTACTGTCACCCCCTTCGGCAAGGACGTGTCCTGCTATTCTTACAGAAAAGCAGCGAGCCCGATGAAAGCAAATACACTCGTCTTGACCGCGGCCGCCATGGTGGCCTTCGCCGCGAACTCGGTCCTGTGCCGGCTTGCGCTGGGCGCAGGGCTCATCGATGCGGCCAGTTTCGCCACGATCCGGACGATCTCCGGGGCGATCATGCTCGGTGTCATCCTGCTCCTGCGGCGCAGGGCGGTCACCGCGAAGCCGGACTGGCGCTCCGTGCTGACGCTATACCTCTACATGGTGTTTTTTGCGTTCGCCTACCTGTCGCTGAGCGCGGGCACCGGTGCACTCATCCTGTTCGGTGCCGTGCAGCTGACGATGTTCACCGTGGCGCTGCGGTCCGGCGAGCACTTCTCGGCCGTATCCTGGGCTGGCCTGGTACTTGCGATCGGGGGACTCGTGTATCTCATGTCGCCGGGCCTGACTGCGCCGGATCCGACGGGCGCCGCGTTGATGGCGGTCGCCGGCATCTCCTGGGGGTTCTATTCCCTGGTCGGACGAACCTCTGGCGATCCGACCGAGGCGACGGCCCACAACTTCCTGTATGCCGTGCCGCTGGTAATAGTGACCAGCCTGGTTTTCGTCGGCGACTTCGAGGTAACGGCGGCGGGCGCTGGCTATGCCGTAGCGTCAGGCGCCGTGGCGTCGGGAATCGGTTATGCGATCTGGTATACGGCCCTGAAAGGGCTGAGCGGTACCGGCGCCGCTACCGTGCAGCTCTCCGTGCCTGTCATCGCGGCCATCGGTGGGGTGCTGCTGCTTTCGGAAGACGTGACGCTGCGCCTCGTCCTCGCCTCGGCCGCGACGCTCGGCGGAGTGGCTCTGGTTCTCACCCAGAGAAACCGGCCGCGCTAGATGCTCAGCTGCAGCAGGAAGTAGTGATCGGCGAGCAGCGCCGCAAACAGGACCGCAAGATAGGTGATCGAGAACCTGAACGTACGCATGGGAAGCTCGACATCATCCCTGTCGCGCATCATCCGGATCGCATAATTCAGGAAGACCGCGCCGAGGGCGACGGCGGCCGAGAGGTAGATGAGGCCGCTCATTCCCGTGAGGTACGGTATTACCGTCATAACCACGAGCAGGATCGTGTACAGCAGGATGTGGAGCCGCGTGTACTCCTCGCCGTGCGTAACCGGCAGCATGGGAATGCCGACTTTCGCGTACTCGTCCTTTCTGGCGATCGCGAGCGCCCAGAAATGCGGCGGCGTCCAGACGAAGATGATCAGAAACAGCAGCAGGGCGCTGCTCGAAATCTCGCCCGTGACCGCTGTCCAGCCGAGCACCGGCGGGGCTGCCCCGGCGGCGCCGCCGATAACGATGTTCTGCGGCGTCGCGCGCTTCAGGAACACCGTGTAGATCACCGCATAGCCGATCAGAGAGCCGAAGGTGAGGAGCGCCGTCAACGGGTTGACCAGGAACCACAGGATGATCATCGACAGTACGCAGGTTGCCGATGCGAAGGCCAGCGCGTTGCTTTCGCTCACGCGCCCTTCTGGTAAAGGACGGCCGCGCGTACGCAGCATGTGGATGTCGATGCGGGCGTCGAGCACGTGATTGAATACGGCCGCGGCCGATGCAGCCAGGCCGATGCCGATGGTGCCGAACAGCATTGCCGGTGCGCCGGGCCATCCGGGCACGGCCAGGAACATGCCGACCACTGCCGTGAATACGATAAGCATGACCACGCGAGGTTTCGTCAACTCGTAGTAGTCGCGCCAGTCCGTCAGTCTTTCTATGTTCGCGCTCAATGCTCGTCCTCGTTCAGCCGATACGAGACAATTTCAGCAGACGCTTGATGTCGTCAACCATGTCTCGCGGCTCGATGTCCGGGCTGAAATACAGCACCAGGTTGCCGTGCGGATCGACAAGGTAAAAGCCGCCCGCCGGCAGGGCCTCGGGCTTCCTGTCGTCGAGCACGGCGCTGAGCGCCGTATCGTGCAGCGAAACGAGACCCTGATGCTCTTCGGCACCGAGGAGGGTATCGGGACGCTGTTCGCCATGCAAGAAAACGCGCTCGACGCGGTCCATCTCCTTGCCCAGCATGAGCCGTGACTGCCTCATCGTGTACAGCGCCCGGCGACAGCGGTCGCCGCACTCGCCGTCGTTGAGATACAGGAGGCGCCACGAGCGGCCGTCGTGAATCTGCGATTCCGGCACCGCGTCGAGAAGATTGACGATCGGCTCGAGCAGTGTGCCGTGATTGACCCGCGACTCAGGCTGCAGGGTGCCGCCGCTGTAGTAGAGCCACGCGGCAAACAGCAATGGTCCGAAGAAAATGGCGGCAATCAGCAGGAACTGCAGACGCCCTCGCGTGCGCTGTGGTTTGTTCACTGTCCGTGTCCTCGCTTGCGAAAATTCCACGCCAGCAGGCCTGCCAGCACGGCGGCCATCGCAAACCACTGGAAGGCATACGCGTAATGACGCCCGGGTCCCATTTCCGTCGGCTCCCAGCGCCGCAGCAGACCGTAGTCTCCGCCGGGGTCGAGCAGCAGCACGAAGGGCTGAACCTCTCGTCCCAGCGATGCGGCGAGTTCATCGAGGGTCGGGAATACCGCATGCTGCGGCCACGTCGACGGGAATTCGATTGCGGCACCCATGCGGTACCCCGCCCTCGGGAGTGCGCCGGCGCGGCCGCTGATCGTCAGCCGTCCGTCCGGTAGCGCGAGCGCCGACGGCTCGACATCCTCTCCGGTCGCCGCGACCCAGCCGCGGTTCACGATCAGGAGCGGCTCGTCGTCAGAGTATGCGAGCGGCGTCAGGACGTAATGGCCATTACGGCCATCAACGACGATGTTGTCGAGCAGGAACTGGTGAGCGGCGTCAAACGTGCCCTCGGCGGACAGCCGCTGGTGCGGCTCGACGTCCATGCCGTGGACGAAACGGGTGAGCCCCGTCTGCCTGTCGAAAGCCTCCTGGACGGCACGCTTGTCCTGCCCGCGACTGATCTGCCAGACACCGAGGCCGGCCAGCTGGGCGACCAGCACGGCACCCAGCGCATACGGCACCCAGCCCTTGAATAATTTTTGTGGAACTGTCGCCACGTTATACTGTTCGTTCTCGCGACACCGGATAGTCGATGAAAGTCATAGTATTGATCTTGCTTGCGGCCGTGGTGGTCAGCCTTTTTTCCGGGCTGTTCTTCCTCGTCAAGGACCGGAATTCGCCCGGGTCGACCAGGATGCTGACGTCGCTGAAGATCCGCGTCGTGCTGTCCATCAGCCTGATAGTGTTCCTCGTCGCAGCCTATTCCTTCGGCTGGATCAGCTCGTAGGCAGGAGCCTCTGCGCGCGACCCGGGTCGCGGTCGACGAGCCGGGTCGCGGCTCAAGAGCCGCTCCTACAGAACGAGATCGTGGAGTCCCCGGCTGTTTGTCGAAGGAAGTAAAGCGCAGCGCAGCGAGCCATGACTGAGATAAACAGCCGGGGGCTCTGCGAGCAAACCTCCTACATCCAGTAAACGAATACGTACAGGCCGATCCAGACGACGTCCACGAAGTGCCAGTACCAGGCCACGGCCTCGAACGCGAAATGATTCGTCGCCGTGAAGTGCCCTTTCATCACACGCAGCCAGATGATCAGCAGCATGATCGCGCCGATGGTCACGTGCATGCCGTGGAAGCCGGTGAGCATGAAGAACGTCGAACCGTAGATGCCGCTCGTCAGCTTCAGGTTCATCGCCTCGTAGGCGTGCATGTACTCGTAGCCCTGCAGGAATACGAAGATGAAGCCCAGGATGAACGTCAGCGCCAGGAACGTCTTCAGGATGCCTCGCTGTCCTGCGATCAGTGCGTGGTGCGCAATCGTCACGGTGACCGAGCTGGTGAGCAGGATCGCGGTATTGATCAGCGGCAGGCCGAGCGGCCCCATGACCTCGTAGTCGCCGCCTACTTCGCCGGGTCCGTTCGTCGGCCAGGTCGCCTCGTAACCTTCCCACAGAAGGATATTGGTGAAGAAGTTATTGCTGTCCCCGCCGAGCCACGGCACCGCCAAGTTGCGGGTATAGAAAAGGGCGCCGAAGAACGCTGCGAAGAACATCACTTCGGAGAAGATGAACCAGAACATGCCCATCCGGAACGAGTGGTCGACCTGGTCGTTGTAAAGCCCGCCCTGGCTCTCGCTGATCACCGTGCCGAACCAGCCGATGAGCATGAACACCATTACTGCGACTCCGGCCAGCATGATCCAGAAGCCGACACCGGCGCCATTCAGCCAGTTGGAGATACCCACCATGAGGAACAGCAGCCCGATCGAGCCGACGATGGGCCAGTGGCTGCCATGGGGGACGTAATAGCGGTCTTCAGCGTGGGACATATCTATTCTCGATGCGTTGTCGTTCAGGACCCGTCGTTCGCCGAGACGCGAACGGTGTCATAAAAAGTGTATTGCAGCGTGATCGTATCCACGAACTCCGGCAGATCCGGATCGACAATGAACTGCAGCGGCATGGCGCGCTCCTCGTTCGCCTGGAACTCCTGGTTCGTGAAACAGAAACACTCGATCTTCTTGAAATGCCCGGACGCGCTGATGGGCGCGACGCTCGGGACGGCCTGCGCGACCTTCTTGCCCTCGGTGAGGTTCCTTGCCGTGAAGGTGGCGTAGTACATCTTGCCCGGCGTCACTTCCATGCTGTCGCGGTCCGCCGCAAATTCCCACGGCGCGTACTCGTTGACCGTCGTGACGAACTCGATCCGGACGGAGCGCGAGAAATCGGGATTCTCCCTGCTGCTCTCCGCCACGGTGTTGGTTCGCCCGCCGAAACCGGTGATCTCGCAGAATACGTCGTACAGCGGGACAAGGAGATAACCGAAACCGAACATCACCGCCGCGAGCAGCAGCAACTTGCCGGTCAGCGAGCGGTTCGCGTTGTCGGGTCTCTTTTCAGCGTTGTCGTTCATGCGATTCAGGCGCGCAGTACGCCGATCAGTATGAAACCGAGGTAAAAAGCCAGCGCGACGGCCACGAGGATGATCGTCGTTCTCCGTATGCCTTTGCGACGCTCCTTCCCCTCATCCGTCACTCAAACGCTTCCTGCATCACACGGCCCTTGGGCGGTGTGTCGAAGGTGTGATAGGGCGCCGGAGACGGTACCGTCCACTCGAGCCCCCTCGGTGCCTCCCAGACACGATCGGTCGCCTTGGCGCCCTTCTTCGCCGTGAGCAGCACCCAGACGAAGATGAGCTGCGAGAAGCCGAAACCGAGCGCCCCGATGCTTGCAACCATGTTGAAGTCGGCGAACTGGGTCGAGTAGTCGGGGATACGCCGCGGCATGCCGGCGAGCCCGAGGAAATGCATCGGGAAGAACGTCAGGTTGACGAAGATCGTCGACAGCCAGAAATGCAGCTTGCCGAGTGATTCGTTGTACATGTAACCCGTCCACTTCGGCAGCCAGTAGTAGGCGCCCGCCATCAGGGCGAAGATCGAGCCGGGCACGAGCACGTAGTGGAAATGGGCGACGACGAAATAGGTGTCGTGGTACTGGATGTCGGCTGGCGCGATGGCGAGCATCAGGCCGGAGAAACCACCGATCGTAAACAGGAACACGAAAGCCAGCGCGAACAGCATCGGCGTCTCGAAGGTCATCGCGCCGCGCCACATTGTCGCTACCCAGTTGAAGACCTTAACGCCTGTCGGGACTGCGATCAGCATGGTTGCAAACATGAAGAACATCTGCCCCGACAGCGGCATGCCTACCGTGAACATGTGGTGCGCCCAGACGATAAACGACAGGAACGCGATACTCGAAGCGGCGTAGACCATCGAGTCGTGACCGAAAAGCGGCTTGCGCGAAAATGTCGGGATGATCTCCGAGACGACGCCGAAAGCCGGCAGGATCATGATGTAGACCTCGGGGTGGCCGAAGAACCAGAAGATGTGCTGGAACATGACGGGGTCGCCACCGCCGGCGGCGAGGAAGAAGCTGGTTCCGAAGAACTGGTCCGTCAGGAGCATGGTCACGGCACCCGCGAGCACCGGCATCACGGCGATCAGCAGATAGGCGGTAATCAGCCAGCACCAGACGAAGATCGGCATCCTGAGAAGCCACATGTCCGGCGCGCGCATGTTCAGGATCGTGACGATGATATTGATCGCACCCATGATCGACGAGATGCCCATCAGGTGCACCGAGAAGATCAGGAATGGAAACGCGTCGCCCGTCTGCAGGATCAGCGGCGGGTACATCGTCCAGCCGCCGGCCGGGGCCCCGCCGTCCATGAACAGCGTCGAAAGCAGGATGCCGAACGCGACGGGGAGGATCCAGAACGACCAGTTATTCATGCGCGGCAGCGCCATGTCGGGCGCACCGATCATCATCGGGATCATCCAGTTGGCGAGTCCGACGAAAGCCGGCATGACGGCACCGAACACCATGATCAGCGCATGCATCGTGGTCATCGAATTGAAGAATTCGGGATGCACGAATTGCAACCCCGGCTGCATCAGCTCGCTGCGGATGACGAGCGCCATCGCGCCACCGATGAAGAACATGATGAGACTGAAGATCAGGTACAGCGTACCGATGTCCTTGTGGTTGGTCGTAAACAGCCAGCGCCGGATGCCTTTCTCCGGGCCGTGATGTTCGTCGTGTGCGTCCTGCGCCTCTGCGACAGCTGTTGTCATACCGTTTCTCTCCGATCAGGTGCCGCTGCGCGGCACGCTTGCATATTTAATTACTGGCTGGCGGCGACGCGTTCGCCCGCCTGTTGCTGGGTCTCGACCCACGCGAGATAAGCGTCCGGCTCGACGACTTCGACGACGATCGGCATGTAGCCGTGATCCTTGCCGCACAATTCGGTGCACTGGCCGCGGAACGTGCCGGTCTGCTCCGCGCGGAACCATGTTTCGTTGATGATGCCCGGCACGGCATCCTTCTTGATCGCGAAATCGGGCACCCACCAGGAGTGAATGACGTCGTTGGACGTTATCAGCAGCCGCACCTTGGCGCCCTTGGGAACGACCAGCGGTCTGTCCACCTCGAGCAGGAAATTTTCGACATTGAACGGATCGATGCCGGAGTTCTTCGGCCGTGCCTCGACGCTGCCACGATCCAGGCTGGAGTAGAACGCGACGTCCTCGTCCTGGTACTTGTAGTGCCACTTCCACTGGTACCCGGTAACGACGATGGACACGTCGGGGTTACGCGAGTCCTCGAGCTTGATCATCGTCTCGGCCGCCGGCACGGCCATCACGAGCAGGATGATGACGGGAATGATCGTCCAGGCGACTTCAGCCGCGGTGCTGTGGGAAAACTTCGCCGGTTCGACACCCGTCGACTTCCGGTGTTTCACCAGTGAAATGATCATGACACCGAATACGACGACACCGATTGCCACGCACCACCAGAAAACCATCATATGCAGGTCGTAGGTCTCGGCGCTCAGCTCGGTAACGCCTTTGGGCATATTGAGGGCCCATTCGGCGCTTGCTGCGCCGGCCCACAAAGTTCCGAGTAAGCTGAGTAGCGATTTTCGAATCATTGTGTATCCACTCCACAGACCGACGTGGGCCCGCGCTCTTTATAATTTTGAATCAACAGGTGGCAGATATGAGGTTCGGGACAGCCGGACGCCCCACTCAAGAGCCCCGGAAGTTTACTGAAACGTGCAGGCACAGGCAATCCTGTCCCTGCGCTCGCGAAATTCGAAACCGATTAGATAACAACGGCTTATTACGAAGCGCTGGACGGCGGGTGAGTTGCCTGCTGCAATGCCTCAAGTCATTGCCGCCGCAGGGGAATTTTGCCGGCATCCACGGCAATGTCGACGCCCGTCCGGCGCACCTCGCCACCCCAGCAGTGGCCGTAGACGAGTTCGAGTGTGAGCGAGCAACCTGTACCTGACGCAAACAGCACATCGATGAAGCGCTGCAGCTGGCCGCGGCCCGTGAGGCCCGGCTGGCGCTGACGAAGACTGTTGCGCGCACCAACGGCGGTAAGGTCGCGAAACAGGGCTTCGCTGCTGCCGTAGCTCGCGGACAGCCTGTCGATGTCCAGCACCGGGTCCCGAAGGCCGGCGCGCACGAGAGCATCGCCCACGTCGTGCATGTCCGGGAATCGATTCACATGCGCGCCCTCGTCCACCGCCTGCCAGGCCTGGCGCAGCTCGGCCAGGCTGTCCGGGCCCAGCGTCGAGAACGCGAACAGGCCATCGATCCGCAGCACGCGCGCGATTTCGGTAAAGACGCCATCCGGGCGGTCGAACCACGGCAGCAGCAGGTTGCAGAACACGACGTCGACGCTGCCATCGGCAAAGGGCAGTGCCGTGGCGTCGGCCTGTACCTCACGCTGCTTCGACAACAGGCCACGTTTGCTGCGTGCGGCCTGCAACATGCTGCGCGAGCTATCGACCGCGATCACTCGGGCGCCGCGAAATCGTTTCTGCAAAAGACGGATCGCGTTACCGGTCCCCGCACCCAGGTCGAGCACGGTGGTCGCTTCGACGGTCATCGGGCGGATGCGCGTGAGCAGGCCGTCGCGGGTCACGCCATGGACGAAATCCGCTTTATCAAAAGACTGTGCCGCGCGGTCGAAACCTCGCCGGACGTCCCGGACGCGCAAGCCCGATTTCTGGTTGCTGGCATTCATTGCTGACTGGCAACGGCAGGACGGGACACGGTATCACGGTTTCCGGCGAATTCGCCCCAATTGCCCGCGTGCCCGGTAGCCGTCCGGACGCAACAATGGGCGCATGCGAATCAGCCGATTGTTGTTACCACCCTGGCAGCGTGCCTGCCGTTCGGCGCACGCACTCGAGTTTGCCGTGATGCCGCGGCGCTGTCCCTTTTGCGGAACCGCCAGGCGGCGTGGCGAGTCGTCCATCTGTGCGGGCTGCGAAGGCGAGCTTCCCTGGATATCCGAGCCGTGTCCCGGTTGCGCACGGCCGTTTGCCGCGAAGCCGGACGGGGGCGTGGTGTGTGCCGGGTGCCAGGATCACCCGATGCCGTTCGCCGGCGCGGCCGCGCCGCTGGCCTACGAATTCCCCGTCGATGCGGCTATCCGGCTGTTCAAGTTTCATCGCAAGCTGCACTACGCGAGCGCCTTCGGCGAGTTGCTTTGCGCAGCCGCCGCAGACCTTCCCGCCGACATCGATGCGCTGCTGCCGGTGCCGCTGCACTGGCTGCGGCACGGCATACGGGGCTTCAACCAGGCGGCGGAGATCTGCCGGCCGCTGCAGAAGGCAAGCGGCCTGCCCGTCCTTCGCAATGTGTCGAGGATTCGGCGCACGCCCTACCAGTCCGGCCTCGGTGCGAGGGAGCGGGG
>JAACFE010000142.1 GCA_009937525.1 Gammaproteobacteria bacterium | reverse complement strand
GGCGCGTATAGAGGCTAACAATGGCAAGATATTTAGGACCAAAGTGCAAACTGTCCCGCCGCGAAGGCACGGATCTGTTTCTCAAGAGTGGCGTGCGGCCACTCGAATCGAAGTGCCGGCTCGAAGTGCCGCCGGGCGGTGCGCCGCAGCGTCGGCCGCGCCTGTCTGACTACGGTCTGCAGCTTCGTGAAAAGCAGAAACTGCGTCGCATGTACGGGGTGCTCGAGCGCCAGTTCCGTAACTATTACAAGCGTGCTGCCCAGCTGAAGGGCTCTACGGGTGAAAACCTGCTGCAACTGCTGGAAGGCCGGCTCGACAACGTCGTTTATCGCATGGGCTTTGCGTCTACGCGTGCCGAAGCTCGCCAGCTGGTCAGCCACAAGAGCATCGAGGTCAACGGCAAGGTTGTAAATATTCCGTCCGCACAGATCAGTGCGGGCGACGCAGTCGGTATTCGTGAGAAAGCGAAGAAGCAGCTTCGCATTCAGAGCGCTATAGAAATCGCAGGCCAGGTCGGTCTGCCGGAGTGGGTAGAGGTCGACGCAAAGAAAATGAGCGGGGTTCTCAAGTCGTTGCCGGACAGGGAAGATATCCTGCCGGACATCAACGAAAACCTCGTCGTCGAGCTCTACTCCAAGTAAGTCAGGAGGGATTATTCCCATGCAGGAATCTGTACATGAGTTTCTGAAGCCGCGCGTCGTCAAAGTGACGCCGGTCAACGATCTTCAGGCGAAGGTCACCATCGAGCCGTTCGAGCGTGGCTTCGGCCATACGCTGGGTAATGCCCTGCGTCGAATTCTGCTGTCGTCCATGCCGGGTGCGGCGATCTCGGAGGTTGAAATCGAAGGCGTGCTCCATGAGTACACCAGCATCGAAGGCGTGCAGGAGGATGTGGTCGACATCCTGCTCAACCTGAAGCAGGTCGCCGTGCGAATGCACGCCCGCGATTCGGCGGAGCTGCGGATTTCGAAGAAGGGGCCGGGACTGGTTACGGCCGGAGACATCCAGCTCGACCACGATGTCGAGATCATGAACCCGGACCTCGTCATAGCGAACCTGACCAGTGTCGGCGAGCTGAACATGGTGCTCAAGGTCGAGCGGGGCCGCGGATATCGGCCCGCGACACAGCGCCCGACCTTCGAAGAGCACTCCGGCCCGATTGGCCGCCTGCAGCTCGATGCGTCGTTCAGCCCGGTGCACCGTGTCACCTACAATGTCGAATCCGCCCGCGTCGAACAGCGCACCGACCTCGACAAGCTGCTGATCGATATCGAAACCAACGGGACGATCGATCCGGAAGAGGCGATCCGCCGTGCCGGCAGCATTCTCAAGGACCAGCTGTCGGTCTTCGTCGACCTGCAGGGCCAGGAAGAGGGTGCCGGCGCGCAGGCCCAGGACCAGGTGGATCCCATACTCCTGCGTCCGGTCGACGAACTGGAACTCACGGTGCGTTCCGCGAACTGCCTCAAGGCCGAAAACATCATGTATATCGGTGACCTGGTACAGCGTACGGAAGTGGAACTGCTGCGGACGCCGAACCTCGGCAAGAAGTCGCTCACCGAGATCAAGGAGGTGCTCGAAGGGCACGGACTCGGGCTCGGCATGCGCCTCGATAACTGGCCGCCGGCGAGCCTGCGTCCGGAACACGAGCTCGCTATCTAGGAAAGGACAGACAAATGCGTCATAGAAAATCCGGTCGTCGACTGGGTCGCAATAGCTCGCACCGCAAGGCGATGTTCCGCAACATGGCAACATCGATGGTGAAGCACGAGACGATCCGTACGACAGTGCCCAAAGCCAAGGAGCTGCGCCGCGTCGTCGAGCCGCTGATCACGCTTGCTAAAGAGGATAGCGTGGCAAACCGTCGCCTGGCGTTCAATCGCCTGCGCGACAAGGAAGCAGTGGGCAAGCTGTTCACGGACCTGGGTCCGCGTTTCAAGAACCGCCCGGGCGGCTACCTGCGAATTCTGAAGACGGGCCCGCGTCCGGGTGATGCGGCGCCGATGGCTATCGTCATGCTGACGGAGCAGGCGGCGGAGGCCGAAGCCACCGCTGACGAATAGCTGGGCTGAACGTCAGCAGCGTGTTCAGACGCGTAATCGAAAAGCCGGGCTCTGCCCGGCTTTTTTCATGGCGACTGCCCGGCAGATGACAATTCGTCGAGGAACGACCGCAGGCCGGCGAGATAGTTTTGTTCGTCGCGCAGGAAGGCGTCATTATGCCCACCGCGAATTTCAATGAAGGTCCTGGGCTTGTTGGCCGCTGCGAATATCGCTTCGCCGTGGTGGAAGGGCACGATTTCGTCGTCCCGGCTGTGGATCACCAGCACGGGAGCCTTGGACTGCCGCACGAAATCCTCTGCGGAGTGCCGCAATCGGCTCAGCCAGCGAACCGGGAGCCAGGGATAGTATTCCCGCGCAATATCCGGCACCGACGTAAACGACGACTCGACGATCAGCGCCAGCGGCCGGTGCCGTGCAGCCACGTAGGCCGCGGCAGAAGCACCCATTGAACGCCCGAAGACGATGACGCGCCCTTCCGGGATACCGTTGGTCTCCGTCAGGTGCCGCCACGCTGCTTCGGCGTCACGATAGATGCCTTGCTCGGTCGTTCGCCCTTCGCTCCGTCCGTACCCGCGATAATCGATGATAAATACGGAGAGGCCCAGCTGCAGGAACTGGCGAATGGATTCGAGCCGATGTGAAATATTGCCCGCGTTGCCGTGGAAGAACAGGAGCACACGATCGGAGTGTCCGGGAACATACCAGCCGTGCAGGCGGACTCCGTCGGCCGTTTCGAAGGACTCGTCGCGATACTCGGCTCCGATGTCGGCAGGGGTATGGTCGAGCGACCGCCCTGGGACGTCTGCGAGATACAGCATGCGTGCCTGCATCAGGTAAACCACGAGTACCAGTAACAGGTAACAGGCGAGACCGGCGAGTAGTAGCTTAAACATCGCGACCGTCGTCCCGTCCCGGCTCAGGTCTCCGTCGCCTGGCGGTTTTTCGGCGATGACGCCAGCTTGTCGATGAGCTGCGACACGTACTCTGGCGAGTGCGTATTCTTCGCGACCAGCACGTATACGGCCGGAACGACCACCAGCGTCAGCAGGACCGCAAACGTGACGCCGAAGAAGACGACGGCACCGATCGACTGGCGGGACAGCTCGCCGGCGCCCGTGGCCAGCAACAACGGGACGGAGCCGAAGGCCGTGCACATACTTGTCATGAGCACGGGACGGAGCCTGGTTCTTGCCGAGTGAATTATCGCTTCGCGATAGTCCTCGCCGCGATCGCGCAGCTGATTGGCGAACTCGACGATCAGGATACCGTTCTTGGCGGCGAGCCCGATCAACATGATCACGCCAATCTGGCTGTAGATGTTGATCGTGGCGTCGAATACCGACAATCCTATGAGCGCGCCCGTTACCGCGAGTGGAACGGTTGTCATTATGATCAGCGGATGCTTGAAGCTCTCGAATTGTGCTGCCAGCACGAGATAGGCGATCACCAGCGCCAGCAGGAATGTCACGTAGATCGACTTGCCCGTCGCCTTGAATTCCCGGGATTCACCGTCGTAGCCGAGGCGGGCGGAATCCGGCAGCTTGTCATGAACGATGCGCTCGAGCTCCGCGAGCGCGTCGCCGAGGGAGTAATTATCCTCGAGACTGGCGCTGATGGTGATCGAGCGCATCCGGTCGAAACGACGCAGGTCGACCGGGCCCGCAATTTCCTCCAGCCGGACAAGATTGGACAGCGGTATCAGCGCGCCCGACGTCTGGGAACGGACGTAAATCGTCTCCAGGTCGCTCGGCGTCTGCCGCCGCTCGTCGGCACCCTGCAATATCACGCGGTATTCCTCACCGTCCCGGATGAACGTCGTAACGACCCGGGAGCCGAGAATCGTTTCGAGGGTCCTGCCGACATTGGACAGAGACACCCCCAGGTCTGCGGCCCGGTCACGGTCGACAAACACATCAATCTTGGGCTTGCGCTCGTTGTAGTCCGCCTGCAGGTTTGACAGGCCGGGAAGCTTCGAGGCCTCTTCCATTACGATATCGCGCCACTGTGCGAGTTCATCGTAGTTCGTGCCGCCCAGGACAATGGCGAGCGGACGTGAGCTCTGGCCAATCGCCCATGCACCTGGCGCGAATGCAAAGACCTGTGCGCCCGGCAAATCGGCAAATTGCCGGTTCCAGTGCGATACCAGTTGCTGCGCCGAGCGTTCCCGTTTGGACCAGACCTCGAGCGGCGCGATGACCCTGCCGGTGTTGACGTCGGCTCCGGCACCCCAACTCCCGGATCGGCCCAGCACGCGCAGCACGTCTCCTTTTTCCTTGTCGGCCAGCATGATCTCCTCGACTTTCTTTATATAGCCGAGCGTGTAGTCGAGGCTCGATCCGTCAGGTGCCTTGATCAGCGCCATGGCCAGCCCGCGGTCCTCGCGGGGCATGAATTCGGAGGGCAGCCTGTTGAGCAGCGAGAGGCTGCCGAGAAAAATGGCCAGGGCGATTCCGACCACGAGCAACGGGCGCGCGGAGACTCGTCGCAGGACACGTTCGTACCAGGACGACAGCCGCTGAAACACCGCGTCGATGAAACGGGCGACGCGACCACGATGGAGGCGATTGTCGTGAAACAGTTTCGACGTCAGCATCGGCACGAGCGTCAAAGCGATCAGGCTCGAGAACGCAACGGCCGTTGCCAGGGATATGCCGAATTCGCTGAAGATATCACCGATATTCCCCGGCATGAACGAGACCGGCAGTATCACGGCGACCAGGACGAGCGTCGTCGCTATTACGGCAAAGCCGATTTCCCGACTGCCGTTGACGGCGGCGAGCAAGGTCGGCTCCTTGCCCTCGATACGCCGCACGATGTTTTCGAGGACGACGATAGCGTCGTCGACGACGAGGCCGATCGCGAGCACGAAGCCGAGCAGGGTAAGCGTATTTATCGAGTAGCCCAGCGCCGCCATCACGATGAAGGCTGCGACAATCGATATCGGGATCGTAACCGCCGGAATAACCGTGGCGCGCACAGTTCCGATGAAGGCATAGATCACGATCAGCACGAGGCCCAGCGCGATCGCCAGTGCCTTGCCGACCTCCAGCAGGGAGGCGCGGATGAAGACGGCGGTATCGATATTGATCGCCAGTTCAATGTCGGGCGGCATCGTCGCCTGCAGCTCTTCGAGACGCTTGGCAACATCGGTGTTGACCTGCAGCAGGTTGGCCTGAGCCTGGGGAATGATGCCGAGGCCCATGCCGGCGACGCCGTCGGTCGCCGAATAACTGCGTCGATCCTCCGGCGCGAATTCGACTTGCGCGACCTCGCCCAGGCGAATCAGGTAGTCGCCTTCGCCCTGTTTCAGGACGAGCTGTTCGAAATCGCCGACGGACTGGAAACCGGTGTTCGTCCGCAGCGTGAATTCGCGTGCGGTAGACTCCAGGCGGCCCGACGGTATCTGGACGTTTTCCCGTCGCAGCGCGTCCTCGATGTCGGCTACGGTCAGTTCGCGGGCAGCAAGGCGCTTGGTATCGATCCAGATGCGCATCGCCGGGCG
>JAACFE010000141.1 GCA_009937525.1 Gammaproteobacteria bacterium | reverse complement strand
TCGTGTAACCACGGCGCGGGCCTCTAGCTCAATCAGGCAGAGCAACGGACTCTTAATCCGCAGGTTCGGGGTTCGATTCCCCGGGGGCCCACCACTACCGAATGTGGCAATGATCAACCAATATCCGGGATGATTGCCTTTCGATTATCATGCGGATTCGTCTGCTGCCCGATCAAGTTCATGCGACGTGCTCTCGCGACCATGTTTCCGAGCGAGTTCGCAGGCGGTGCGATCAGTGGATGCTTCACTTCTGATCCTTGCCACTTCCAGTCCCAAGGCAGCTGAAAACAACTGGGCGCCATCGGCATCCTTTGCGATGGGTTCAAAGCACGCGAGGGAGAAACGCTATGACAAACCAGCCCGGGACGATGTCAGGATTCGTAGGCTATCTCGGGATATTGCTCACTTTCGCAACCGTGATCGGGTCCGCGCTGGTCTGACCGTCAACGATACGCGCAGTAGGTGCTGGAGCTCGATCGAAAGTGCTTTTCACCGTGGGTTCGCACCGCTTCGTAGGTCTGCTTGGCCGCAAACTGGCACTTCGCGAATTCTTCGGGATCGAGTACACCGAGCCCTTTGAAGCCCGAGCAGGCGTTCTTCATGTTGTCGTAGAACTCCACGTCGCAGTCCTTGCGCGTCATGCCGTAAGTCGCCTCGCCGTGACGGTAGCAGAGATCATGCATCACGCACGCTTCGTGGAACTTGTCAGCCTGCGCTTCGTAGTCTTCGCTGACCACGAGAACGGCGGTGGGTATGGAGCACCCCAGCGGCTCCGAGCCGCCGCAGGGAGGCGTCGTCGTGGTCGACGCGCAGCCGACGATAAGCAGGAACGGGATTCCGGCACAGACGCGATACATCATGCGCCGACTTTACCTTATAAACCTCAGAAATCGGCGGTCAGCACGTCCTCGTCGAAGAGCCGCGTATCTGCCCGTGGCCGCTCGCTGTCGCGCTCGACCCGCAGTCCCAACTCCTTTGCAATCAGCCGCATGGCTGCTTTCGCCTCCGACTCGCCTTTGAAGCCTTCGCCGACGATCATCTTGTTGCCGTCGTGATCGATCATGTTGATGGCGTAATAGACGACGTGCCTGCCGCCCGACTGGGTCTTCATCGACGATTTCTTCCCGAACCGTGCGAAACCGGATCGCGGCATGCGTTTGCGGCTGACGGGGACCCCGAGCCAGCGGCGTACAGCGTGTATGGACGCGCCATCCTGGGACACCTCGAGTGAGTTCGTCATCATGTAGAACGCCCCCAGCGCGACCAGAGCGCCGACTCCCCCGAAGATGCTGCCGAATAGGGTCTGCCCCTCCTGCACGACCAGGAACCAGCCGGCGCCGGCAAATGCCGCACCAATCAGGGTTCCTGCCAGGTTCGGGCCGAGATAGCGCCCCACGGGGTAGAACATCGACGTGCCGATCGCGCCCTGCTGTATACGAACGACGTCGCGAACCCTGCCGTCGGAAATCACATCCTGTTCCTGACGACTCCCCTGCATGGCCCGGTCGGAAAGATCATGCGACTGTCGTGCCGTCGCGTACACGGGAATCTCGTAGTCGCGGTCGACGTCCGTGCCGGGCAACTCGGCGCGAAGATTCAGGCGCCACGTGTGATAGCTGTCGCCATCCTGCGAGGCGTCGGATTCGTCCAGTCCGTCGGGCACGTCAAAGCGGAACGCAAGACGCGTTCCCTTGCTGCCCGGCTCCGCGTTCGCAACGAGTTCGTCCTGCCATTTCGCTTCCTCCTTGCGGCTGCGATTCTTGCCACTGCCGGAGACATAGCTGTGCAGGTTGGTGAGCGTCACCTGGAACTTCGCCGTGCTGTCAAAGGGCAGGTTCAGGTCGATCGTGCCGCCGACGTGCCCGCCGATCGAGCCCGGAAACGGGTCCAGCGTGACGGGCGCAGGGCCGAACCGGCGCCACTCCAGCGTGCGTCGCACCGCCCAGGTAAGAAGACCGAGGCCAACCAGCGGAAAGAGCAGGGCTATCAGGGCCAGGTAGTTCTGGTTCTCGACAACTTCCTCGTACGCCATGAACGGCGTGAACGACGATATGGCATTCCAGAGCGCCGCGAATATCCAGGCACCCCACATCGCGGCTTTGGATCCGGAACGGATCTCCGGCGTCTGCCACGCATCGTTCAAGAGCCACGGCGCGTCCCGGAACTGTGCCAGCGACGGATCCTTCTCCGCCGGCGCCACCCAGGTGTAAATGAGTAAGCCGAGCCCGATGCCGCCGAAGACGAACAGGAAGATCGACTTGAAGCCAACGAGACCCCAGCGGATATCGCGGTCGATTACGGATTCACCGGGGGCGCCGGGATTCACCCAGACGGTTACCGGCTCGCCGCGGGCGCGCATCGCACTGAGACGGTTGCCGAGGTCCGTCTGGTAGTCGCCGATGTTGTCGGCGCCGCCGGACAGCGCGACCCGGTCGCCGGTGTGTGCCTGCCCGCGGTACTCATACGCGTAATGTGCATACGCTTCGTAGGTGTCGGAATCGTCGCCCGAATGGGTCTCATAACCGGCGCTTATCAGTCGTGCGGGCACCGGATCCCAGTCCTGCATGCGCCAGGCGTCGTGAAACGCGGTGCCGATGGACCAGAGCATCCACACGCCGACACCGAAGAACGGCAGCGCGAACAGCGTCACGAAGATCCTGCCTTTCATGCGGATGTACCCCGCCCCGATTGCCGGAAGTAGGGGTCAAATTAGCAGCACCCGGAGAAGGCCGCCGTGAAGCGTGTCAGAAAAAATGCTTTGGTTATAAAGTGTTGCGATTGAGCCTCGGTCGGCTCAGATATCCGAAATAGACAGTCGCCCCAGTCGCGCCGTCTTCTTGTCGTGGTGGCGCTGCATCTTGCGGAGAATTTTGTCGAGCGTATGGATTGCGCCGAGGATGTTCGGCCCCTTGTTCAGCATCACGCAGTCTGCACGTTGCGACATGGCGGCGTCGGTTATCTCGGCACGGGTAGGCGTGCCCTTCTTGGCCGCGCCCTCGAGCACCTGCGTCGCCCAGATAACCGGCACGTGCGCTGCCTCGCAGATCCACAGCATCTCTTCCTGGATTTCCGCGAGCCTGACCCAGCCGCATTCGATCGCGAGGTCGCCGCGAGCGATCATCATTCCGGCTGGGTACCGTCGCATGGTTGCGAGCAAGATTTGCGGCAGTGCGCTGAATGCCCGCTTGGTTTCGATTTTTGCCACGATCGGCAGCTCGCGGCCGGGATGCTTGCTCAACTCTTCCTGAAGGGCAATCACGTCCTCGGGCTGGCGCACAAAGGAAAGCGCGACGATGTCGGAATGCTCGGCGATGAAGGCGAGGTCCTCGCGGTCCTTGACCGTAATCCCTTCGAGATCGAGATCCGTGTCCGGGAAGTTGATGCCTTTGTTGTTGCGTAGTCGGCTCCCGGTCGGTTTCGCACTCGTGATACGCAAGACGATCTCCTCGCTCGAGACGTGCTCGACAACGCCCTCGATGCGGCCGTCGTCGAGGCTTACGGGATCGTCGACCGCTACCTGGTCGAAGACCTCGACAGGTCGGCACGATACCTGCGCCAGCGACGTGACAACGTCATCCTTGTCCAGCACAGCAGGTGCGCCGGGTGAACTGTCTTTCGTAAGGACCAGCGCATCGCCGACATGCAACATGATGGGTTGTTCTACCGGCGGCAGTTCGCCGAAGCGAAACTCGAGGTGTTCACCCGACGTGCGGGATACCAGCCGAAAGCCGCGCCCGGTACCGATGTAGGCGGTCTTGTAAAGCTCAAGCACCAGCCCCTTGTTGTCCTTGACGACGACCTCGAGTTTGCGGCGGCGGCCCCGCGTGTCGCTGAAGCGGACCAGGTCGCCGATCTCGGCCAGTTCGATAGCTCGACGCGGCACCGGCACCACGGCCGCCTTCGTGCCGGACCAGGGTTCGTCCTCCGGGACGAATCGTACGCGCCGCGGGGCGAGCACCCGGCCCAGCGCATCGCGCCTCGGGCGCAGGCGCAAGACTCTCGGGCCCGGCTGCAGGATCCCGGTGCGGAACCTGGGTCCACCGAGGTCCATCATGACTTTGCAGGGCTTGCCGAGGTCCTCGCTTGCGCGCCGCACGTTCCGGATCATTCCCGACCAGATATCCTGCGAGTCATGCGCGCAGTTGATTCGGGCCAGTTCCATGCCGGTCGCCATGAGATCCCGTACGAAGCCGTAGTCCTCGGCAGCTATGGTCGGCAGCGTCACCATGATGGGGACAGCGCGCGCCGCAGGCGGGTCGCCAAGCAGGGCGCGTGCATTCGTCTGCAGCCGGTTTTCGCCGGGCGAGAAGGGCAGACCGGCATCGTCATCCGTGCGGCCGTCGCCACAGAGTCGCGCAAGTGCGACTTGCACGGCGCTGATACTCGCCAGTACGTGGCGCTCGGAACTCCCCAGCGACGACAGGCCGAGTTCGGTGAGGTGGTCCTGCAGCCCGCCAATATCGAACTGCCGAAGCGCGACGTAATGGAGCAGGTTGCGGGCACTGGCCGCGAAATTCGGGTGCACCAGCTGCAGTTCGGCCTCGAAGCGTGACTCCAGCGCCTCGGCGCGTTCCCGTATGCGCTGCAATTGCTCCTGGAGTGACACCAGGTCGCCGTGCATTGCCTCCGCGTCAGGGCGCGAGGCGGTCGATTCGCCAGCGGTCATCAGCCTGTCTCGTGTAGAGAAAACGGTCGTGCAAACGATTCTCACGTCCCTGCCAGAACTCGATGTCCAGCGGCACGACCCGGTAGCCGCCCCAGAAGGACGGCAACGGAATTTCCTTGTCGCGAAACTTCTGTTTCATCTCCTCGAATTTTGCTTCGAGCAGCGATCGTGCCGATATGATGCTGCTTTGCGCGGATACCCAGGCGCCGATCTGGCTGCCGCGGGGCCGGGTCGTAAAATACCTGAGCGTTTCGCTGGTCGGGATCTTCTCGGCGAGGCCCCGGATGGAAACCTGTCGCCCGAGTTCGCGCCAGAAGAACAGAAGAGCGACATTCGCGTTGTCGCCGATGTGGTCGGCCTTGCGGCTTTCGAGGTTGGTGAAAAACACAAAGCCGCGCTCGTCGAAGTATTTCAACAACACCGTTCGTGACGCAGGCCGGTTGTCGGCGTCGACCGTGGAAAGCACCATCGCGTTCGGGTCCATCCAGCCCGAGTCGCATGCCTCCCCGAACCAGTGGCCGAACTGCACGATCGCATCGGCGTCGAGATCCTCGCGTTCGAGCGCCGGTCCGGTCGCCGACCGCCTCAGGTCGGACACGTCCATGGCGGCGCGGGACGGGGAATCGTCACGGTTGCTGGAATCCACTGCTGGTCCCTGGATCGGTACGTTCCGGTATCCTAGTACGATTGGCGGGTCGATTGGCAGTCAATATTGCCTTTGCCCCGCGCGTCGCCGGAAGCCCCAACATGCGCCGAATCTTCGTTATAATGTCCGGCTGGACGGTAGTTACGGGTTCCATGGTCAGGCCGGGATCGGTCAAGCGAAAGTGGCGGAATTGGTAGACGCGCTGGCTTTAGGTGCCAGTGGGGCAACCCGTGAGAGTTCGAGTCTCTCCTTTCGCACCAG
>JAACFE010000140.1 GCA_009937525.1 Gammaproteobacteria bacterium | reverse complement strand
AGATCATCGTCGATACCTATGGTGGAATGGCTCGTCACGGCGGCGGAGCCTTCTCCGGCAAAGATCCGTCGAAGGTCGACCGGTCGGCTGCTTATGCCGCACGCTACGTGGCCAAGAACATCGTCGCGGCCGGCCTCGCTGATCGCTGCGAGGTACAGGTATCGTATGCGATTGGCGTCGCCGAACCGACCTCCATCAGCGTGTTCACCTTCGGCACCGGCAAGATTTCCGACGCGCGCCTGACGGAGTTGATCCGCGAGAATTTCGACCTGAGGCCTTACGGCATCCTGAAGATGCTGGGCCTCGTTCGCCCCATCTACAGGGCCACGGCGGCGTATGGCCATTTCGGCCGCGAAGACATCGACGCCCCCTGGGAGAAAACGGACAAGGCCGAGGCACTCAAGGGCGCCGCGGCGGCCTGACAAACATTCAACAGGAGATCACCATGAGCAGCGAACCCGTTGCCATTCAGACACCCGACCACAAGGTCAAGGACATCACGCTCGCCGACTGGGGGCGCAAGGAAATCGCGATCGCGGAAACGGAAATGCCAGGGCTGATGGCGCTTCGCGATGAGTTCGCGGGCGAGCAGCCTCTGAAGGGCGCCCGGATCGCCGGCTGCCTGCATATGACGATCCAGACAGCGGTCCTCATCGAGACGCTGAAAGCGCTCGGCGCGGAGATTCGCTGGTCTTCCTGCAACATCTTCTCGACCCAGGACCACGCGGCTGCCGCCATCGCGGCTTCCGGCGTTCCCGTTTTTGCGTGGAAGGGCGAAACCGAAGAAGAATACTGGTGGTGCGTCGAACAGACGATCCACGGTCCGGACGGCTGGCGCCCGAACATGCTGCTCGACGACGGCGGCGACCTGACCCTGGTCATGCACGACAAGTATCCGGAACTGCTGAAGGAGGTCCGTGGCCTGTCGGAAGAGACGACCACCGGTGTCCACCGACTGTACGAGATGATGAAGGAAGGCAGCCTCGGCTGTCCCGCCTTCAACGTCAACGACTCGGTGACGAAATCCAAGTTCGACAACCTTTATGGCTGCCGCGAATCGCTGGTCGACGGCATCAAGCGCGCAACCGACGTGATGATCGCCGGCAAGATCGCGGTCGTGTGTGGCTTCGGCGACGTCGGCAAGGGCTCCGCACAGTCGCTTCGAGGCCTCGGCGCCACCGTATGGATCACCGAGATCGATCCGATCTGTGCGCTGCAGGCGGCGATGGAAGGGTATCGCGTGGTGCGCTTCGACGAGATCTGCGACCAGGTCGATATCGTCGTCACTGCCACCGGTAACTACCACGTAATCACCGGTGAACACATGGAGCGCATGAAGAACGAGGCGATCGTCTGCAACATCGGGCACTTCGACAACGAAATCGACGTCGAATACCTCAAGAAGTACGAGTGGGAAAACATCAAGCCGCAGGTCGATCACGTGATCTTCCCCGACGGCAAGCGCCTCATCCTGCTGGCGGAGGGCCGGCTCGTGAACCTCGGCTGCGCAACCGGGCATCCGAGCTTCGTAATGTCCAACTCGTTTACCAACCAGGTGCTCGCGCAGATCGAGCTGTGGCAGAACGGCGACCAGTACGAGAACCAGGTCTACGTATTGCCCAAGCACCTCGACGAAAAGGTGGCGCGGCTGCACCTCGACAGAATCGGTGTTCGCCTGACGCCGCTGTCCGACGAGCAGGCGGATTACATCGGCGTTCCCAAGGAAGGGCCCTACAAGCCGGACAGCTACCGCTACTAGGGACGGCGACCGGATTGCCCGCTGCCGCAAACTGCCGCTATCATGCAGGCCGTTGATACGGCTCGAGGTCGGCGCAAATTCACGGTTCAACTGATCCTGTCCGGGTCCTGCATCTGACGGACCCGCATCTTTTCGCCGACAGGAACGGCTCCCTGCGCGGTGCTGTCACCTACGAGACGCTTCGTTCGGTAATCGCGCATTACTGTGAGGGCGACTTTGCGGCGGATCTCGTCGCTCTCACCGGCGACATCATCCAGGACGACTCGGCCGAGGCCTATGTTCACTGCCGCAACCTTTTGGCCCCGCTCGACCTGCCGGTATTTTGCGTTCCGGGCAATCACGACGTTCGTTACCTGATGCGTGACATGCTGCCCGACCCGCCTTTCTCGTACTGCGACTCGTACGCGGCGGGCAACTGGCTGATCGTGGGCATCGACAGCTGCAGCGCGGGTCGTGCAGGCGGCAAGATCGCGGAAAAAGAACTGCGCCGCATGGAGGAAGCGATCGCGGCCAGCAGCGCCGAACATGTCCTGGTCTGCCTGCACCATCCACCCGTCCCGATGCACAGCAAGTGGCTGGATTCCGTGGGCCTCGATAACGGTGACGAGTTCCTGATGCGAGCCCGGTCTGCAGGGGCTGTACGCGCCGCATTGTTCGGACACGTTCACCAGGATTACGATGCCGGGCACGACGGTATAAGGCTGATCGCCACGCCCTCGACCTGCCGCCAGTTCCTGCCGCGTGCCGACGAGTTTGCGGTCGATGACAGGCCGCCGGCTTATCGATGCATCGAACTGCAGCCGGACGGCAGCATCGGCGTCGAGCTGAAATGGGTGGAACGTGGCTAGGCGGCTTGCCGGTGTGTGGCTGTGGCTGCTGCCCGCCGTGGCCCTCGCCGATGGCGCCGGCCACCCGGTCACGATGTGGATGGCCGAAGGAACCAGCAACCGTGTCTACCTCCTGGGATCGGTGCACCTGCTGCGGGAGCAGGATCATCCGCTGCCGACGGTCATCGATGAGGTCTATGACGATGCGGAGACGCTCTACATGGAACTCGACATGGACGACATCGATCCCTTGCAGATGCAGGCGACGATCAATCGACTGGGTATGCTCGACGAGGGCGCGTCGCTGCGCGACGTGATGGGCGACGAGCTCTACGCAGAGGCGATGAGCGCGGCGGCTGAACTGGAGATACCGCTCGAGATGCTGGAGCGAACCGAGCCCTGGTTCGCGGCAATCACGGTCGAACAACTGGCGCTCGCGCGCATCGGCTTCAACCCGTTGTACGGCGTCGAGATGCACCTGCTGAAGAAGGCGACGAGAGACGGCAAGACGATCCTCGGATTCGAGTCCGTGGAACAGCAGCTTGCCTATCTCGACGGGCTGTCGCTCGACGCGCAACGCGAGCTCCTGATGCAGACGCTCGCCGAAAGCGCCGCGATACGCGAGATCATGGACGATTTGATTTTGGCCTGGCGTTCGGGTGACATTGATTATCTGGAACAGACCCTGCTCGAGGACGTCTCCGGATACCCGGAGCTGTATGACACAATCGTGGCAAACCGCAACAGGCTTTGGCTAGACACGATCGACGAACTGCTGGAGCGCGGAGAGGATTACCTGGTCGTCGTCGGTGCATTGCACCTGGTCGGCGAGGATGGTGTGCCGCAATTGCTGGAGGCGCGCGGCGTAAGGGTCACGCAAATGCACGAGCAGAGAGGAATGGAATGAGTCTGTATGCAGACGCCCGCAAGGTTATCGCGGGTGGTGTCAATTCGCCGGTACGCGCGTTTGCGGGCGTCGGCGGTGAACCGGTTTTCTTCAAGAGCGCGAGCGGTGCATGGGTCGAGTCCGAGGATGGGCGCCGCTTTATCGATTACGTCGGCTCATGGGGACCGATGATTCTCGGTCATGCCCACCCGGTCGTCCTCGAGGCCGTTGTCGAGACCGCGCGACGCGGCCTCAGTTTCGGCGCTCCCTGCGTGCTGGAAACCCGCATCGCGACAAAAATCACCGAGCTGATGCCGTCGATCGAGCGTTTGCGCATGGTGAGCTCGGGCACCGAGGCGACGATGAGCGCCATTCGGCTCGCGCGCGGGCACACGGGACGCGACAAGATCGTGAAGTTCGAGGGCTGCTACCACGGCCATTCGGATTCCCTGCTGATAAAGGCGGGCTCGGGGGCACTTACACTGGGTGTTCCCAGTTCCCCCGGTGTGCCGGCCGAACTCGCCGCCCACACGATTACCCTGCCTTTCAACGACGCTGACGCCGTCGGCCGGGCCTTCGAGGAACTCGGCGCCGACATCGCCTGCGTTATCGTCGAGCCCATCGCCGGCAACATGAACATGGTGCCGCCCGTCCCCGGCTTCCTGGAAACCTTGCGGGATGCCTGCAGCAGCAGCGGCGCCGTGCTGATATTCGACGAAGTCATGACCGGGTTTCGCGTCGCCAAAGGCGGCGCGCAGGCCCTGTTCGGGATCGAACCCGATCTCACCACGCTGGGCAAGGTCGTCGGCGGCGGCATGCCCGCCGCGGCATTCGGTGGCCGCGCCGATATCATGGCGGATATCGCGCCCGACGGACCGGTCTACCAGGCCGGCACGCTGTCCGGCAATCCGGTGGCGATGGCCGCCGGGCTGGCGACGCTGGAACTCATCGACGCACCGGGTTTTTATGAGCAACTCGGTGAGCGCACGAAACAGCTGACCGACGGACTCGCTGCCGCAGCGGCCGAAGCCGGCATCGCTCTTTGCGTCGAGCAACTGGGCGGCATGTTCGGCTTCGTGTTTACGGACTCCGGGCCCGTGCGCAGCTTCGCGCAGGTCGCCGCGGCGGATATCGAGCGGTTCAAGGCATTTTTCCACGGCATGCTGGAGCAAGGCGTGTACCTGGCGCCTTCGGCCTTCGAGGCCGGCTTCGTGTCGGCAGCCCACGGCGACAGCGAAATCGAGCAGACGCTCGGCGCCGCGCGCAAGGTATTCGGCACGCTCTAGACGCTCAGGCCGCGCCGAGCGGGCCGCGTACGTGCTTCAGCACTTCCGTCACCAGGCGCAGGCGCTCCGCCGGGTCCGACTGCTCGAGACACAGCTGCTTTTCCTCGAGGTCGATGGGCAGGATCTCGACGAAACGGTTGGTTACCCAGCCGGCATCGTCGAGCCGGCGCTCCAGATTCTCGTACAGCCGCCCCAGGTCGTCGAGGACCCCGGAGAGAATCGCCGCCATCGGCCGGTATTCCTCGGGCAGGGGTACTTCGCTCTCCTCGGGCAGCACTTCGATTTCGCCGATGTTGAGCCCGTCCGCTTCCCGATGAGACGACAGCAGGCGAAAGCGTTGCTCGCCCCTGGCGGTTACGCCCAGCAACCCGTCGCTGCCCTGGTACCAGTCGACGATCCGCGCCAGCGTGCCGATATCGTAGGTACTGGCCGGACCGACTTCGCCGCCCTCGCGAATCAGAACCACTCCGAAGGGGCTGTCCTCCTTCATGCACCGGCCGATCATGTCCACATAGCGCGCCTCGAAAATCCTGAGCGGAAGCGGACCACCGGGGAACAGGACCGTACTGAGAGGAAAAAGGGGTACGCGCACGACGCAGACCATCAGTCAGGGACCCCCCAAGTATAGTTGCGCGATCAGTGACCAGCGAACGCGCTAGCCTGATTCACTATCAGGCAGGCACCCGGGTCATTTGTCTCCCTCATGGCTCGCTGCGCTGCGCTTTACTTCGTTCGACAAACGCCCCGGTCGCCCGCCTCTTCGGGGCGGGCTGGCGGCGACGTTTTTCGAGGAAGTAAAGCGGACCGAAGGGAGCCATGACGAGAAAAATCGTCGCCGCAGCCCGCAGACCAGGCGCGGCTTGTGCGGGGCGCGTGCGCGTCTGAGGCGTTCGTCAGGAGCTGCGCGTGCGCTGCAGGACCGCGGTGAGTGTCTGCCGCGCCCCGCCGAAGTCACCGTTGCTCATGAAGACGACCTGGTCTCCGGCGAGAACCCGCGTCGACATGTCGTTTACCAGTTTGTCGTAGTCGCGAAAAACGCGCAACTTCGTTCCCAGTGCTGCGAGCGCTGCGTCGAAGTCCTCGCCCATTTCCTCGGGACGAAACAGCCAGATCAGATCGGCCTCCTCGAGCGATTCGGCAAGCTCGCGGTTGTGCACCCCGAGTTTCATCGTATTCGATCGCGGCTCGATCGCAACGACCAGCCGATTGCCGGGATAGCGCCGTTTCATGGCGGCGACCGTGCGCCGGATCGCGGTGGGATGATGTGCAAAATCGTCGTAGATCGCGATGTCGCCCACGGTTGCCGTGCGTTCCATGCGTCGCTTTACGCCCTCGAAACGCGACAACGCATCGACTGCCTGCTCGAGCTCGACCCCCGCCGAACGCGCGGCGGCCACCGCGGCCATCGCATTTTCGAGATTGTGCGATCCTCCGAGATGCCATCGAGACTCCGCCGACCGGCCCCGCGGGTCGAACATGCGGATGCGGCGCTCGCTTGCGTCGACGAACTCGGCCCGCCAGTCGGCGCCGTCGTCCAGGGCAAACGTCTCGCGGGGCGTCCAGCAGCCCATCTCCGCGAGCCGCGTAAGATTTGCGTCGGTCGCATTCATGACGATCCGGCCCGATCCGGGCACGGTGCGCAGCAGCTGGTGAAACTGCCACAGGATCGCGTCGAGATCCTTGTAGATGTCCGCGTGATCGTACTCGAGATTATTGAGTATCAGCGTACGTGGCCGGTAGTGAACAAACTTGGCCCGTTTGTCGAAAAATGCCGTGTCGTACTCATCGGCTTCGACAACGAAACAGTCGCCACCGCCGTAGCGGGCCGATACGCCGAAGTTGGCCGGCACACCGCCGATCAGGAAACCCGGCTGCAGACCGGCGTCTTCGAGGATCCAGGCCAGCAGGCTCGCCGTTGTCGTCTTGCCGTGCGTTCCGGACACGGCGAAGACGTGCCGGCCGCGCAATACGTGTTCGGCCAGCCACTGCGGTCCGGACTGGTACGGGATGTCGTCGTCCAGCATTCGTTCGACGACGTCGAAGCCCCGGCTCATCACGTTGCCGACGACGACGCACTCCGGAGGCGATTGCAGCTGGTCCGCATCGAAACCCTCGTGGATATCGATGCCGAGCTTCCTGAGCTGCGTGCTCATCGGCGGGTAAACGCCGGCGTCGCAGCCGGAAACTTTGTGACCGGCGGCTGCGGCAAGTGCCGCTATGCCGCCCATGAAGGTGCCACAGATGCCGAGTATGTGTATGTGCATGCAGGAACTCAGAATACAGGGGAAACCGCGGTCGAAAATGCATACTGTAAAATGAACACGGCAATTGCAATGACCAGCCCGACATACCAGTCGCGGTTGATCGTGCGAGAGATAATGTGCCCTTTGACGTGGATCGACCAGAATAACAACAGGTAAACGATGATTTGCGCGAGCGCTGCGTCGAGGAAAAGCGACAGCGTGACGAGACCCGCGACCTGTGCACAGAAAATGATCGCGCCGCAACCGATGATCGCCGTGAGCGACTGCAGCAAACGGCTGCGATACCCGGCCAGCACGATGACCAGGGCGTAGCACGCGAGGCTCAATGCCCAGCTCGCTACCGAGACAGCGACGGCTGCGCCGCCGAAACCGGGTACGAGCACTGCTGCAAGCAGCAGAGGCAGGAACCACAACACCGTCGCCATGTTCAGCAATAACCACGAGTGCGGGATCGCGTCCGGGCCTTTGCGAATCGCGAGGATCTCGAATAGCGTAATAATGAATGCCTGCACGGCGGAACTACGAATCTCGTCGATGAGGCAATGATCGCATGTTAATCTGCCGATCCGAAGTCCACGCCTGCGGCAATCAATGACAGCGTTCACGTTCGTCGACGAACCCGACTCGATCACATCCGAACTCCAGGAGTTTCCCCTGCTCGGGGTCGATACGGAGTTTATGCGCGAGAAGACGTTCTTCGCCCAGCTATGCCTCGTGCAGATCGCGGCCCCTGACCGGGTATATTGCGTTGACCCTCTCGTGGCGAAGCCGATGCGCTCGTTCTGGGATGAGGCGTCCAGTAAGGCCTGGGTCGTCCATTCGGCGCGTCAGGACATCGAGGTGATCTATCAGACTTCCGGCATGATGCCCGCAAAGCTGTTCGACACGCAGATCGCGGCGGCGCTGCTCGGCATGCAGCCCCAGATCGGCTACGCAGGCCTTGTCAGTGAATTGTTCGACGTCGATATTCCGAAGACGCACACGCGCGCCGACTGGTCGCGGCGGCCGCTACCTGATGCGCTGCTCCATTACGCTGTCGAGGACGTCGAGTATCTGCTGCCGGCCCACGAACGCCTGGGCGAGCGACTCGAGAAAGCCGGCAGGTTGCTCTGGGCCGAACAGGACTCGGCCCTGCTGCTGGACGAATCGCTGTATGCGTTCGATGAAACCCAGGCCGTGCAGAGGCTCAAGGGAGCCCGGAACCTGCGCGGGCAACGGCGCTCGGCGGCGGAACGTCTCGCGGTCTGGCGGGAAGCCGAGGCCGCGCGAAAAGATCGCCCGCGCCAGTGGATCATGAGGGACAGCGCGCTGCTGGAGATCGCGCTGCAATTGCCGCGCAGCCTGAATGACCTGCGGACGATCGACGGCCTGCCCGAGAAGCTCGTCAAGCGCGCTGGCAACGAACTGCTGGCCGCCGTAGCCAGCTCTGGCGGCGACAACCACGACTACCGGCCGCCGCCCGCTCCGAACGAACATCAGAAGAAACTTCTCAAGACCATGCAGGCGACGGTCGCGAATTGCGCACGGGAACTCGGCATCAGCGCAGAGCTGATTGCACCTCGCAAGGAACTATCGGCCGCGATCCTGTCGGGCAACACGGATTCGCGGGTCTTCCGCGGCTGGCGGCGGGAACTAATCGGCGAACGGCTGCTGCGTCTGCTATAGCGCCTGCCTGAGCCGTTCGTAAATCTCGTCCACGTTGCCTTCCGCATCGATCGTCCTGAGCTTGTCGCGCTCGCGGTAATACTCGGTGACCGGCTCCGTCTGCTCCCTGTAGACGTCCAGGCGGCTGCTTATTGTCTCTTCGTTGTCGTCTTCGCGCTGGACGAGTGTACCGCCTGAGTTGAGGCATTCATCGATCTCTTCCTGGCGTGAGAAGTAGATATTGAGAAGCTTACCCGTCGCCGAGCAGGTACGGCGTCCGGTCAGGCGTTTCATGAGATTGTCGAAATCCACATCCAGGAGCACGGCGGCATCCAGCGGCGCACCGAGTTCGTCGAGCAGTTCCTCGAGGTCGGCAGCCTGCTTCTTGGTGCGCGGGAATCCGTCCAGTATGAAGCCGTCGGCTGCGTCCGGTCGAGCGAGCCGCTCGCTGAGTATGCCCAGCACGATGTCGTCGGAAACGAGCTGGCCCGCCGCCATGGTCTCTTTCGCCTTGGCGCCGAAGCGGGTGCCGGCGGCGACGGCCTCGCGCAACATGTCGCCCGTGGAAATCTGCGGAATGCCCCTGTCAGCTTCCAGTCTCTTGGCCTGCGTGCCTTTTCCAGACCCCGGCGCGCCCAGCAACACAATTCGCATGATTTCGTCCCAATACGATTCAATGAGGATCATCAGGCAGATGCCCGGACCGCTCAGGGACGCTACCGGCAAAGACGGGCAAGGTCAATTCGACTAAAGAAGGTGTCTCCGGGAAACGCGCTCTCGTGATACGGACTGTCGTTTCCGCTATGCTGATGCGCCTCCCGATTACTTGCCAGAGGTATCCGAAGAATGCCCGGAAAGAACGCCTTCTATGCCCAGTCCGGCGGGGTTACCGCCGTGATCAACGCTACGGCCTGTGGGGTCATCGAAACCGCCCGGAAACATCGCACAAGGATCGCCAACGTCTACGCCGGCCGCAACGGCATCATCGGGGCGCTGACCGAGGACATGATCGATACGAGCAGGGAGCGTGCCAGCGCGATCGCCGCGTTGCGCCACACTCCGGGTGGCGCCTTCGGCTCGGCGCGTTACAAGCTCAGGGGAATCGAGGAAAACCGGGCCGAGTACGAGCGCCTGATCGAGGTGTTCCACGCACACAATATCGGCTACTTCTTTTATAACGGCGGCAACGACTCCATGGACACGGCCCACAAGGTATCGCAAATATCGAAAAAGATGGGCTTCCCGGTGCAGTGCCTGGGCATCCCGAAGACGGTCGACAACGATCTGCCGGTGACCGACAACTGCCCGGGATTCGGCTCGGTCGCCAAATACGTCGCCGTATCGACGCGGGAAGCGGCACTCGACGTGCTGTCGATGGCAAAGACCTCGACCAAGGTGTTCATTCTCGAGGTCATGGGACGCCACGCGGGCTGGATCGCGGCGGCAGGCGGCCTCGCGGGCACGGAGCCCGGGGATGCACCGCATATCATCCTGTTCCCGGAGGTGCCCTTCGACAAGC